>JBBRTW010000330.1:0-8196 GCA_038244055.1 Tepidisphaerales bacterium
GCTCCATGTGGGCGAGGTCTGCCTCGGCGTCGGAAAGCCGGCCCAACTCGCACCGCACCAGTGCCCGCTGGCAGTAAAGGCTTGCGATCTCGCGCATCCATTCCGCATCCGACGAAAAACTCGCGAGGGAGGCTTCCAGCGAGACCAGCAACTTCTCGGCTTCCTTCAGCCGCCCTGGACGCGAGGGGGAAATCGCCGGTTCGTTGCGGCGGTCGAACCAGTAGCCGCAGTCGAGGACGAATTCTTCCAGAAGCCGGCGGGCGCGGTCGAATCGGAGTTGGAGCGCGCCGGCATCGACCCTGGCCCGGGTATCGAGCCCCTCGATGGGCGGTAGGTTCGGCGCCGCGGTGCGCGAAAGCCCCGTCGCCTTGATGGCCGCGACGAGATTCTCCTCGGTGACGGTCTGGAGTGATGAAGCGGCGGGGTCCAGGCCCGCAGCCGCAAGCGCTGGGGCATGATTGTCCGGCCCGACGATGAAGAACGTCTTGCGCCTGATGTTGGGATCGGCGTTGATGCGCGCGGCTTCCTTGAGCACGCAGGGAGTTTCCACGCGGGCGTCCAGCACGATCACCGGAGTGTCGGACATGATCGAGTGAACGGTCTCGAGCCAGTCGCCAAATCGCGTTCGGAAGTTATCCCATTCCAGGTAGTTCCGCTGAAAGTCCGTGAGAATGGCCGGATCGGCCCGGGCCGGATCGAAGAGCACGATCACCCGGTATGGGTGCAGCGAACGTTCCAGTTCATGCCGCAGGGCAATCGTCACGGGCGTCGAGGTGCTCAATAGAAACACCGCCGGCGGCGTGACCTGGTAGAAGCACGAATACAATTGGATCGCCAGCATTGCGCCCAGTATCCCCGCCGAATGCTGCCGGCCCAGGTAACGATCGAGAACGTACATGGCGATGGCCGCAAACAGCGGCAGGAAAAGTTGAAACGCATAAAGCGAATTGAGTCGGCGCAGGAGCATGCGGAAAGTGGCGCCAACGGGAAACCGCTTATACAGGGCGATGGTCACGTGCCATGTGTAAACGTGGGCCAGGATTCGGAGAATGGACATGCCAATGACCGCGTATCCAATCCAATCGGCCGGGCGCGACCAGGTGAAGTTGCTGAACATGGTGGTTCTCCAGCAGGGCCGGGGTATCAGGGGGCCTGGGTGGCCGTCCCTGTCGAAGGCTGGCTCGTCGTGGCCGCAGGCTGCGAGCCGGACGCGGTCTTGTCTTGCGTAAGCAGCGCGTTGCCCATGCCGATGGCATAGATCCCGAGCACCAGACCCAGGAGGGCCCATCCGATCGGGCCGGCCATGTACGAGGGTTGCGGTGAAAGTCCCTTGGAAAGGCGGTACTTCTGCTCCGCCAGCGTAAGCGGGCGCGCCTTTGCAGCCCGACTGAAACCCATCATGGCGCGGATCATGCACCAGATCGCCGAAACAAGTGTGAGGACCACCCACCAGTGTTGACCTGTCATGCCGGAGAAGATAAGGCTTCAGGAGTCATTAAGGCAAGCAGGCCGCCGTGTCCGGGTGAGTAAGATCCCGATTAAGATTAAGAATGGGATGAAGAGCAAGTTGAAGAGTAAGAGTAGGACGCCCATTCAAGGAGCATCGCCATGCAAAACCGTGTCCGCACCCCCTTCTTCCTCGCGCTTCTTCTCGCCCTCGTGCCCGCCTCCCCCCTCAGCGCCGCCAATCCCAAGGATGATGGCTATCGCGGCATCTGGTTCACGCTCGGGCAGATGACCGAGCATGGGGACAAATATTCCGGGGGGCTGGCCACCTACACCGCCAATCACGTTCCCATGGCCATCTACTCCAAGGCGGCCAACAAAACTTTCTTCGTCTATGGCGGGGCCAAGGAGGGCAAGCGCTATCTGCTGGATATGATCTCCTACTACGACCACACCACCGGCCAGTTCCCCCGGCCAACCATCGTCCACGACAAGCAGGGCGTCGATGATCCGCACGACAACCCCAGCCTCTGCATCGATCCGCAGGGGCATCTGTGGGTTTTCGTCAGCGGGCGGGCCAAGAAGCGGCCGGGGATTATTTACAAGTCCGTCAAGCCGTACGATATCGATGAATTCGAGAAAATCTCCGAGCGCGAGTTCACCTACCCGCAGCCGCGCTGGATCGAGGGCCAGGGGTTCTTCCACCTCTTCACCAAGTACACCAAGGGCCGCGAGCTCTATTTCAACAGCAGCGCCGATGGCAGGACCTGGACGCCCGATACCAAGTTCGCCGGCATGGGCGGGCACTACCAGACGAGCCACCAGATCGGCGGCACGATTATCACCGCCTTCAACATGCACCCCGGCGGCAATGTCGACAAACGCACCAACCTCTACTATCTGCAAACCCCCGACATGGGCAAAACCTGGAAGAACGCGGCCGGTGAAGAGGTGAAAGTCCCGCTGGCCGATCCGAAGAATGGGGCGCTGGCGCGCGACTACCAGGCCGAGAAGCAACTGGTCTACATCCACGATCTGGATTTCGACCGCGAGGGCCGGCCGGTCATCATCTACAACACCAGCAACGATTTCGCCCCCGGCCCCAAGGGGGACCCGCGCTGGCTGACCAGCGCCCATTGGACGGGCAAGGAGTGGGAGTACACCCAGATCACCAAGATGAACCACAACTACACCACCGGCTCGCTCTACATCGAGGATGGCCGCTGGCGAATCTTCAGCCCCACCCAGCCCGGCCCGCAACCGATCGGCGGCGGCGGCGAAGTGGCCGTTTGGTCCAGCAAGGATGAAGGCAAGACCTGGACGATGGACAAGCAGCTCACCAAATCCAGCGAGCAGAATCACAACTACGTCCGCCGCCCGATGAATGCGGATGCGGCGTTCTATGCGTACTGGTGCGATGGGAATCCCGACAAGCTCACGCCCTCGCGGATGTATTTCACGGATCGGACGGGGGATCGGGTGTGGAGGCTGCCGTATGACATGAAGGGGGAGTTCGCGAAGGCGGAGGTGGTGAAGTAGCTCGTCATCCCGATGACGAGTCTTCGCGGCGAGCGCGATTCAATATCAGCGCCCGCGCCGACAGGTCCGACTCGACATCGGAATGTCGAGCTACATGCCTTGCCGGCCGCGCCTGCGGAGAAGTGACGTTCCAAGCCCGACTGCCAGCAATCCCGCCAAACCCGGCTCGGGCACACTCGAAAACGCGATGGCCATATCGGCCGCGAAATCCGGAGCCGCGCCGGGGACCGCCGCCGGCAGGCTCCCACCATAGTTGTTCGCCAGAGCCAGCAAATCCGACAACCCCACGATATGATCGCCATCGAAATCCCCCGAGGCCCAGGTTGCGCCGTTCGTTCCGTAATTGTTGGCCAGGCGCAGCAAATCCGACAGCCCGACGATGCCATCGAGATCGGCATCGCCATAGAGCGTGTATCGAACCAATACCGAAGTCGCATCGACATCCTGACCCTGCCAGTTGGCGGTGGCGCTGCCGGTCAGCTTCAATACATCGGAGGCCTCGCCGAAACCGATGCCGGTGTGCTTCGTCGCATCAGCCGCCGCGTTGGAGGAGCGAATGCCGCTACCGGTCCAGGCCTTGTTGGCGGATCCGGATTTGACCAGGGCATCGACGGCGCTCAAGGCCGATGTCCCCGTCCAATCGACCACCATCGATTGATTGGTCAGATCGAGCTTGCCCCCGTTGGCCGAGTCGATATTGATCGCCGCCGTTTTCAGCGTTCCCCCGGCCTGCTTGAAAACGCCCGTGCGCCCGATATTGAGGGCGGGCGTGGTGATGGCCCCGCCATTGTGATTGAAGGTCGCCTGGCCGCCGAAATCGACCGCGGTGTCGCCCAGATCGAGTTCCTCCGAGAGCGTCACGTTCCCCGCCGCTTGGGTGAATACACCCGCGCCGCCATACGGTGAAACCTGCAGCGTCCCCGCCTTAAACGTCCCGGCGCTGAGCGTGTAAGCGCCGTTGCCGCCTGTGCTGGCACCGATCGCGACCGCCCCGGTGAATCCCTGGTAGTTCAAATCCACGGTGCCGCTGTTCTGGGTGAAGGTGGCCGTCCCGGTATCGGCGATGATGAGCTGGCTGTTGATGGTGAGCGTGGCCCCACCGCTGAGGGAATACGACGCGGTCGACCCGGCATCGAGCCCCATGTTCATGCCATTGAAAGTGGTCACCGTCACCGCACCGGCCGACTGATTCACCGCGCCCTTATGGCTGATGCCCACGTTCATCGCGCCGGTGTTGAGTGTCGTCCCCGCCTGCGCGAGAGTGAGTGTCGGCATCGCATCAGCGGCATTGGCGGAATCGACCGTGAAGATCGGATAGTTGGCGGTGGTGGAGGGCGCATCGTAGGAAACATTCGCGCCCGACTGCGCGATCACAATCGTATCGCCATTTCCCGGCAGGCGATTCAGATCCCAGTTCAGCGCCGAGTTCCAGTTGGAAGCGCTCCCTTTCCACTTGATCGTGCCGGCCGCGTGAAGAGAGTGCGCGGCCAGCAGCGCGACGGCCAAAGCGAGAGCGAATGAAATCTTCGGGTACATCATGGAACAGGTCTCAGCAAGGGTGATCGACCGGATGGCCGGAAATCGGCCAGCCGCGTGCGAAAAACAGACGGCGGCCGCGCGCGAAAGCGGGCTGCGACTGATTCATTCAGTGTTATGGGAGCTGAAACCGCGACGCTTCATGCGGGCGCGGCGGTTCATGACCCAAGCGGGGCGGGCATCGATCGGGCGATGTCCGGGGCTTGTCAGGGAACCGGGATTGCGGCCGACGATACCGACTCGGGTCGGCAGCGATTGGCCAAAGATATTTAACCCGACAACTCAATAGTTGGAAGCCTTTTCCGGCGATTTTGCAGTCTTTCGCAAAAGGAGCATGATAATGTGTAAGACGCACAGGGTCAGGCCGGTGTTATTTTTCGGGCCGCAGGTGCATCCAACCGCTCAACATCATAAGGAATCCAAATGCTCCCCAATTCCATCCTCATCATCTCCGGCACCAATCGCCCCGGCAGCAACGCGCTGAAAATCGCCGGGATCGTCGAGCGTCTCTACGCGCAGGCCGGGGCGGCGACGGAATTGCTGAGCCTGGCCGAGATGCCGAAGGAAGTTTTTGAAGGGGCAGCCTACCTGACCAAACCGGGCGGGATGGTGGAAATCCAGAACCGGGTACTGGAGGCAAAAGGGCTGCACATCATCACGCCGGAGTACAACGGCTCGTTCCCGGGCGTGCTCAAATATTTCATCGACATGCTTAAATTCCCCGAGAGTTTCGAGCGCAAGCCGGTGGCATTCGTCGGCGAGGCGGCCGGCATCTGGGGAGGGCTGCGGTCGGTGGAGCAGTTGCAGGCGATCTTCGCGTATCGCAATGCCCACATCTTTCCCGAGCGGGTGTTCATCCCGGGTGTGAACCAGGCGCTGGATGCGGCCGGGAATCTCAACGCGGATATCGAGCAGCGGCTCAAGAGCCAGGTGGAGGGGTTCGTGAAGTTCATCAATTGTTTGTTGTAGAATCAGGGTCGGGAGCCGGCCACCAGAAACGCTGATGTGCCGACAAACGATCCCCGGCTCCCGACCCTTTCGGGTGGATCAGCGGGCCAACTCAATACTGTAGAATCATGGGCGATCACGATCGATTCCAACGACATGGCCCGGTCAGAGTGAGCGCTGGCGGAACCCACCTCGCCCACGCGGACGGCATGCCGTTTTTCTACCTCGCGGATACCGCGTGGAATGGCGGGCTGCTGTCGACGAATGAGGAATGGGAGGAATATCTCGCCGATCGGGCCGCGCGAGGGTTCACCGCGATCCAGTTGATTACTCATGCGCCATGGACGGCGGCGCTGGCGGACCGGGAGGGGCGGGTTGCGTATACGCGCGGCGCTGGGGGCAGATTGAAGATCGATGAGCAATTCTACGATCGCATGGATGAGAAGCTGGCGGCGATCAACCGGCATGGGATGCTGGCCGCGCCGGTGCTGGCTTGGGCGGCGAATTTCGGTTCGTCGGGGAAATTGAACATTGGGCATACGGGGTCGGCGGCGGATTTGATCGAGTTGGCGGGGTATCAGGTCAGGCGATTCGCCCAGCGCGAAGTGATGTGGATTCTGGCGGGGGATGGACGGTATGGGTGGTGGACAGCGCGGAAATGGAGGCGGGTGGGGCGGGCGGTATTTGGCGGCGCGGGTGTGGTGGGTGCGGTGGGTGCGGCGCGTGCGGTGGGTGCTGTGAATGCAGCGGGTGCGGCAACTGCAACTCTTGGCAATGATCGGGATCGCGTTGGGGGACGCGCTGGGCAAGCCCAGCGGCTGAAATCGGTCGTGGCGATACATCCGATGGGCGGAACGTGGCCGTATCGATGGTTCGAGGGGGAAGCGTGGCTCGATGTTTGCGGTTATCAATCGAGCCATTCAGAGGATCCAAAGACATTGAAATGGCTGCAATCCGGGCCGCCGGCGACGTATTGGAAGAGCGCGGAACGGGCCCGGCCGACAATTAATCTCGAGCCGGTGTACGAGGGCATCGCGCCGGGGAATGCCGCGCCGTTTGGACGACAATCCGTGCGGCGGGCGGTCTGGTGGAGTTTACTCAACGCGCCGACGGCGGGCGTGGCTTATGGCGCGCATGGGTTGTGGGGTTGGCACGATCGGCCGATGGAAACGCTCAATCACGCCGGAATGGGCATCGGGCCGCACTGGCGCGAGGCGATGAAATTTCCCGGGGCGGAGGATATGGCGCGGGTGGCGCGGTTCTTTGGGGCCATCGAGTGGTGGAGGCTCCGGCCGGATTCAGAGCTCGCGAGCCAGACTTCGACGGGGGAACCGATGCAATTCATCGCGGCGGCGCGAAGTGATGCGGGGGATCTGGCGGTGGCGTATTTGCCGGCCGGCGGGCTGCTGAAGGTCAATCGCGCGGGCCTGGTGACCGATTTGACAGCGCGGTGGTTCGATCCGCGGACGGGGGAATATTGTGAGGCGGTTGAATCGGGTGGAGTGTATCGAGCGCCGAGGGAGGGGGATTGGGTTTGGGTTGCGGGCGGTGAACAGACGTGATTTGCTCAGCATTGGCGGGATCAACGTCACGTCAGCTTTGCCTTGATCGGGCGGAAATACCCTTTAATGCAATTGGGATTGCAAACACAAACCTGAATGTGGTTGCGGTCGCAGAAGCCGGCATCCCGATACAGCGGCTCGCCCTCGATGAACGCGGCCCTAACCGTATCAAATGGAGGCTTGCTGCGCTGTCGCCGCATTTGCGTGCAGAGATTTACGGTGGCGCAGTCAAGGTTGCGGTAGAACAAACCAGCGCTTCCCTGCACGGGCTTGTTTTCGGGCAGTGGCCGATTCGCGATCGCGGAACTCGCGACCAGATTGTCATAAGAGTCCTTTAAGAGTTTCAGATGCTCGCGATCCAGAAGATTGAGGCATTCTCCCAAATCAATGACGGCGCCAACGACCGCCGGCCTCTGAACTTTTCCTCGTCTTTTGAGTTCCCGCGCCCATTCGAAGGCTCGGGTGGGATCACTCTCCCAAAAATAAATGCCCGAGCCGAGCCAATCGTAATTGTTCCTGCTGACCTTGAGATGGCGTTGCTTCTCAACGACCTTTCGCGCCACGGATTCATCGCACCCGTGGAAACCCAAAATAAACGAAGTGATTGCAGAGTTGCGCACGATTACCGATAGCGGGGCGCCAGTCTCTTCCCCGTCTTTTCGAGAATCCCCATTTCAATCAGCCAGCGCCTGGCTTTCCGCGGCTTGCCTTTGAAGGACTTGCGAAGTTGCCGGGAGAATTTGAGTTGTTCCTTCACCTGCTCGCTCTGGGTCATACCATTGGCCTCTACAGAAACCGTCCATATTTTAGTCTTGGTGGCAACCCGACGCAAGAACCTAATTTGTGCGGCACATCCCAACAACACGGTTTATCGGCAAGACTGAAGGCTCATCTGAGGAATCCTCTGCAAGCCAAGCGTCACTGCAGTTTCAACCGGATCGTCACCGCCGCCTGATCCCGATGCACGTCCAGAACGACCTCAGAGCCCGCCTTCAAACCATCCCATACTTTCAGAAGATCATCGACCATACCCACCGCGCGCCCATCCGCTTTTAGGATTACATCATTCTGCCTAACCCCCGCCTTGGCCAGCGCCGAATCAGCCGGGAGCGCCTGCACCAGCACACCCGCCTCTTCCGGCAAGCCGTATGCGGATTGCTCTCCC
>JBBRTW010000331.1:0-8175 GCA_038244055.1 Tepidisphaerales bacterium
CCTCACCCTAACCCTCTCCCGAGTACAGGAGAGGGGATTCAACCTGGCAGCCCCGCATGTCCGACCGACCCCCTCTCCTGAATGAAATGCCCTCCGGCGAACTGGGTCCGCGGGCGGTGGGCGATCCTTATATCATTGGCGGCGCGGTCATGCTCTTTTCGGCCGTAATGAACGGGGTCAACGGGTTTCTCGCTTCGCGAGTGAACCAGGCGCAGGGGTCGGGCGAATATGGTCCAGGCTGGTCGCCGGTTGGATTTTTCCTCTACGTCGCCATGGGAATCGGTCTCTTCGCCGGCTCGGTGGTGGCGCGGGCGGTGTCGCTTATTCTGATGGGAATCGCGGCCGCGCAAATCTCCGGCCAGGCGTTCAATGCCCCATTGGGGTCGCTTCATTTCGGAACGTGGCCTCTCTACACCAGTGCCGGCGCGCTGATCATCGGCTGGGCATTGATGCTCACGCCGCCGGCGCGTGGTGCCAAGACATACGTCGGGGCGGGAATGGTCGTTTTAGCCCATGGGCTGTGCATCTGGGGCCTCTACCTGTAAAGCCATCCACTTCGTCGCATGCTTATCGCGCGACAGCAACGGGACGGTAAGACAGGTCACTTCCGCACAAAATGTCTTTTCCTTTCGCGATTGCGACAGCGATAAGATTTCTTACAATCAGCCGCGAGCGATTCTTGTGCCGGGCGACAATTCGTGATGATTGCGTAACCTGCATGGAGCAACACCGCGCAACTGCGAGCTACCACTTTCGGCATCAAGCAATTATGAAAGACCTCATTCTACAGTTCTTCCAGGCCAAGGCGTTCCCGGAACTGGCCGCCGCAATTCGCGCGCGCATCGACTCCATCATTCAGCGGTGGGAAGTGCTTGTGAAGGAGAGCCTTCCCAATGCCGATCAATTGACCCACAAACAGCTTCGCAATGCCCTGCCCGATACGCTCGAGAAACTGGCGACAGCGCTGGAAACGACCGGGGTGCAGGCCACTCGAGAGTTCGTTGCCGAATCCAAGGAACACGGGATCGACCGCTTCGACCACGATTACAGTTTGCTGGATCTATTGATCGAGTTCGATCTGCTCCGTCCGCTGATGATGGAAGAAGCGGCGTTTCACTTGAAACGCGATATTACCCTGGGCGAAGTGATCGCGCTGAATATGGGCGTGGATCTGGCGGCCCGGCGGAGCGTCGTCGCGTTCGTGCGTTATCAGCGACAGGAGTTGGAGGTGGCGGCCGGCGCCCAGGCGAAATACCTCTCCTTCATGTCGCACGACATTCGCGGGGGGCTCAATGCAATCCTTCTGTCCGCTGAAGTGCTGCACCAGGATTTGAAGGGCGATTCCAAGTTCGTCGAGGCGCTGGAGGATGTGGAGATGATCCGCCGGAACATCCTCGACACGGTCGGCACCATGGACCGCTTTCTCCGGGCGGAGCAGTTGCGGAGCGGAAAAGTCGTCGCCAAGCACGTGCCCCTCAATCTGCGCGAATTGGTCGACTCGGTCATTTCCGGCGCTCGGCATACGGCGGCGGCCAAGGGGCTGGACCTGGTCGTGGAGATCGAAGAAAACTGTCAGATCGAAACCGACCGCGAACTGGTGTTGACGGTGCTACAGAACCTCGTGGCCAATGCCATCAAGTATACGCAGAGCGGCCAGGTCAAAATCGCAATGGCAAAGGCGGACTCGGCATGCTCGATGGTCGTGAGCGACACCGGCCCGGGAATTCCCCCCGACCGACTCGAGCAGATGTTCATGCCCTTTGTCCGCGGAGAGACCCACGGCCAGGGGGGCGTCGGCCTGGGGCTCTACATCGCGCGCCAGGCCGCGGATGTGCTGCGCGCGACATTGTCCGCTCAATCGAAAGTCGGCGAGGGAACGACATTCACGTTGAACATTCCCGCGTAAGTCGTGCTGGGACTTTGCCGGCTGCGTGAAGGTCGGCCTCGTCGAATTCAACGCGAACTAGACGCCCGCACCCCAATCGCGAATCGTGAATCAACGCCGATTACAGCTTTTTCAACACGATGTTTTTATATGCCGCCACTGTCTGGTAAGTCGTCATCCCCAGCGGGTGGGCGTTATCGATATCCGTCCGCGTGTCGATTCGCTTGCCCTCGGTTTCGGTATCGACAATCTGCTTATCATCGAGCCATGCTTCGATCTTGGTCGCGGTCACCTTGAGGCGGACGTGATACCACTGGTTCCGCTTGTAATCCTGGTTGGTGGAGGTGTCGTTGTTGGCCGCGTCGAAACCATCGATGCTGGAGATGCCCGTGAGCCCACCGCCCCAGCCGCCCATGATGAGCGATGCGAAGGACTTGCGATATGGGAATGTCAGGCCAAGGAAAAAGTCATCGCCGCTGAGTTTCATCGCGTCGAGCTCAATTTCGTAGTCCATCGTGGGCAGTTCGCGCCCCGTCCAGGTGACGCCGCTGAGCGTGCCGCCCGCCCCGACGATGAGCTTGCCATCCTGGACCTTGACTTCCCCATCTCCGCCGAAATCGCTGGATTTCCAGTTCTTGAGGGTCTTGCCGTCGAACAGCGAGATCGTCGTCTCATCGGCCGAACCACCGGGAACAACCGCGGCGGGCATCGTTGCCGGCCCGGCATTCTTCGACCGATCGACCGGGCAGCAACCCGCGATGAAAAACCCCATTGCAAGTCCCGCCGCAGCGCGTGAAATTAACATGAACTCTCCTGTAATCGTGAAGCGATAAAGAACCCACCCTTGAGTATCGCGAGCCATGGGCGGAGTGTCAAAGGAGACTTGAAGTCCGAACGGGTTGAAAGATGGAGGGTATGTTGAGTGTGCGGATCGATGCAGTGGCGTCTGTCGCATCATGCTGGCATATGCGGGTATCGATTTAATCAGTTCGATCCGGTGGGGTGCAAATGGTTCCCAATCCAATCGGAGTTTCGATGATCGCAACCAATCCAACGATGACCGTAGTCCTCGGACTCGGTCTGATCATCACGATGGGTCCGATTGCGATGGCCGCCGACCCGCCCAGGCCGTTTACATTCGGTCGGCCGGAGACGATCGCTGAAAATGGCATGGTTGCCAGCACGCATCCGCAGGCGGTGCATGTCGGCATCGAAATCCTCAAGGCGGGCGGGAACGCGGTGGATGCGGCCATCGCCACCAACGCCGCGATGGGGCTGATGGAGCCGATGAGTTGTGGCGCGGGTGGCGATCTCTATGCACTTGTTTGGGACGCCAGGACGCGAAAGCTCTATGCCCTCAACGCCAGCGGCCGGGCACCTTATGCGGCATCCATCGACTCGTTCAAGCAGAAGGGGCTCAAATCGATTCCCATCACCGGCCCGCTCTCCTGGTCGGTGCCGGGATGTGTGGACGGGTGGGATCAACTCCGCGCGAAATTTGGAACGATGACGATGGCGCAGTTGCTGGAGCCGAGCATTAAGTACGCTGAAGAGGGATTCATCGTTTCCGAGACCATCGCCGGCTTCTGGCATGCTGCCGAGCGAACCCTGAGCAAATCTCCCGATACCACCAAAACCTACCTGATCGATGGCCACGCGCCCGCCAAAGGCGCGATCTTCAAGAACCCCAACCTGGCCCGCACCTATCGCGAAATCGCCAGGGGCGGTCGCGATGCCTTCTACAAGGGACGCATCGCCGGCGAGATCGTCAAATTCTCCGAGAATAACGGCGGCCTGTTCGCCCGGCGCGATTTTGAGGAGCACACCTCGACCTAGGTCGATCCGGTCAGCACTATGTATCGCGGATATCAGGTCTGGGAAATCCCGCCGCCGGGCCAGGGAATCTCGGTCTTGCAGATGCTCAATATTCTCGAAGGATACGACCTGAAGGCGATGGGCGCGGGCTCGGCCGATTACTGGCATGTCATGCTGGAGGCCAAGAAACTCGCCTACGCCGACCGCGCCCGCTTCTACGCCGACCCGCAGTTTGCCAAGGTGCCGACGAACGAGCTGATTTCGAAGAACTATGCCGCCCAGCGCCGAAAGCTGATCGATATGAGCAAGGCGGCGATGGCCGTTGAGCCGGGCAATCCGGTTCTGGGCGGCGACACGATTTATCTTTGCGTAGTCGATAAAGAGGGCAACTGCGTCTCGCTCATCCAGAGCAACTATCTCGGCTTCGGCTCGGGGCTGGTGCCGGGGGATCTGGGATTCGTCTTGCAAAATCGGGGTACACTATTCGCGCTCGATCCCGCCCACGCCAATCATCTGGAACCGCACAAGCGGCCATTTCACACCATCATTCCCGCAATGGTCACCAAAGACGACAAGCCATGGTTCGTCTTTGGCGTCATGGGGGGCGACATGCAGCCGCAGGGACATGTCGAAGTGCTCTGCAACCTGATCGATTTCGGGATGAACGTGCAGCAGGCCGGGGAAGCGCCGCGGCTGGAGCATCTCGGCTCGGCCACGCCCACGGGACACCCGGCCAAGGGGAGCGGGACGGTGGCGGCCGAGAATCGAATCCCCGACTCTGTCGTCAAGGAACTCGAACGGCGCGGCCATCCGGTCGAACGAATCCATCACAATGGCGGCGGGTACCAGGGCATTCTCATCGAGCCGGAAACCCATCTGCTGCACGGCGGCACCGAAGCGCGCCGGGATGGGCTCGCGGAAGGATATTGAATCGACAGCAGCCCCGCCCTGGCTTACCATGTGGCCACTCTCTCGAAAGGAGACTCATGGCAACATTCATCTCCACGATCAAGTTCACCCAACAAGGCCTCAAGGGCGTTGGCGACACCACGAAGCGCGCCGCGGCGCTGAAGGCGGCGGCGAAGAAGAGGGGCGTGAAGTTCACGGACATCTACTGGACGCTGGGCGATCACGACGGGGTGCTCATCTTCGAAGCGGCCGACGACGAGACGGCCAGCGCCTGGGTCCTCCAAATCGGGGCGATGGGAAACGTCCACACGACCACCTGCCGCGCCTTCAGCTCCACCGAGATGGACAAGATTCTGGCCAAGGCTCATGGCTGATTTCAATGTCCATGCCCGTTGCAGTGTCGGCCCCGAGATGAGCCGCACCAAGAAGACACCATGGACGACATGCTCTCTGAAATCGTGCAGATGGATGATTCGGGCCATCTGTTTCTGTCGGCCGCCATTCAGGATTGGAAGCCGATCACCGATCGCGGAATCAACGTCGTCATCGATCTGGAAGGCGGCGTCGATCACGGCGTGCCGGAGGTTTCCAACGAGTTCCTCTACATCTACCTGCCGATTCACGATGGGGAATTGCCCGACCTGGATCGCCTGCATGCGGTGGCGAAACTCGGCGCGGAACTGGCGAAGCGGGGTGACCGGGTGCTGGCCCACTGCGGGCTGGGGCTGAACCGCTCGGCCCTGATGGTCGCGCTGATTCTCCGCTATCTGGGCATGGATGGCCCCGCGACGGTGGAGCGTTGCCGCCAGCGACGGCCCGGCGCGCTCTACAACGAGATTTTCGCTGATTATCTCGTCAAGGGACTTGTGCGCAGCACTCTCATGTAGGCGCGATCAAGAAATGCGGCAGAAGCGGGAGATGCACAAAATTACTTATCGAAGCGATCGCGCCGCCGCTACTCAACCACCAACTCCGCCGATACGTCATTCCGCATCCGCCCAGACGCGCGGCGGCTGGCCTTCGCCGAAGAACTCGACGTGGATGATGTTGGGATTGCAGCAGACCGGGCAATCCTCGCCGTATTCCTGCTCGGCGCCGCCGGAGCGGTCGACCGGGATGATGATCTGCTCGCCGCAGGTGGGGCAGACATAGCTGCCCTCATCCCCGGGACGGCGGCGTTTCTTCTTTCGTTTCTTCATGCGTTCATGTTACGCCGGGAGCCGGCTCAATGGCGATCACAATAATGGACGGGGCGCGGGTTGCGGATTAGCCTGATCGCCAACGCGGAGGTGCTGAATGATCGAACGTCTTACCGTTTTATTTGCCGTTCTGTTCCTCGTCAGTTTCGGCCTGGCCGCCGAGCAAGCTCCGCAGCCGCCGTGGATCGACGCGATGAAGAAGGCCCACGATGGCTTTAAGGGCACCGCGGGATACGTCGCGCAATTCGGCGACTCGATCACCTACAGCATGGCCTTCTGGAAGCCCATGAGCTGGAGCGATCCCGACCCGTTCATTAAGGAGGATGGCCTTCCCAAGCGCCCGGACAAAAAGTGGCGCGAGGTCATCAAGGGCGCGGGCGATGATGGCAAGGGCCCTAAAGCGGGGAACTATTCGGGCTGGCGCATCGGCAATCTGCTCGATGCCGTGCCCAAAGTCCTCGCGGAGAAGAAGCCCGAGGCGGCCGTCATCATGATCGGCACCAACGACATCGCCGGTGGCAAAGTGCCCGAGAGTTACGCAGCGAACCTGGACAAGCTGGTGACGATCTGCCTCGAAGCCAAATGCATTCCGATCCTCAATACCA
Organism: Tepidisphaerales bacterium; assembly: GCA_038244055.1. Classification (GTDB taxonomy): domain Bacteria; phylum Planctomycetota; class Phycisphaerae; order Tepidisphaerales; family Tepidisphaeraceae; genus DASPKW01. The sequence continues at coordinate 6,414 of JBBRTW010000331.1, forward strand.
TCCCACCCAAGCGCGGGCAGATGGAGGGCGTGGAGGCCGCCAACAAGATCATCAAAGAGATCGCCGACCAGCGCAAGTTGCCGCTCGTGGACTATTACAGTGAAATCCTCGCCCGCGCCCCTGATGGCAAATGGGATGGAACGCTCATCAGCAAGGACGGTGTTCATCCGACCGGCGATACCAGCCAGGATTACAGCGAAGAGAATCTCAAGAAATCGGGCTATGCGCTGCGCAATTGGCTCAATTTCTCGATGTACCGGCAGGTGTATTTCAAGGTGCTGGCTCCGATGCAGGGCAGATAACCCTGAATCCAAAGCGCAGCCGATCCGACCACGGCATCGAAGAATCGGGGATCGAACCAAACGCGATCCGAAGCGGGGCAGTGTGCTTCGAGTCGTGCATGCCCGCCGCGGTACACCGAGCGAGGGTTCCAGTAAATCATTGGAGCGTAGTGCTGGTTCTGGCCGATGCTGATGGCGCGGCCCGTTGAATCCCACGGCCGTTTCAGACACCGCCGGATGGCGGTGCCGATAACAGGGGCGGCGGTTGTCCTATCCCCAGCGGAGGTTGATCGTGGTGAAAGTTTCCTCTTGTTTTCCCGTCATTTCCTGCTTCATCCTGCTGACCGCGTGCGGATGCGTATCACGCCAGGAGTTCTCCAGGGTGTGCCTTCAACGGGATCAGATATCCTCGGAGTTGATGCACACGCAATCGGAAAGGGATGCTTCGAAGGAGGAATGCGAGCGACTTGGCCAACAACTTCAAGCCGCAAACCAGAAATCCGACCAAATCGCCAGGCGAGTCGATGAACTCGGAACGCAATTGACACAGTCACAGGCCGCGCTGTCGTCCACGCAGAATGAACTTGCGACAACGCGCCAAACCCTGGCGCAGGCCCAGCAGGCGGGTGGCGAACTGAAGAATCAGCTCGACCAATCCAAGGCGAAAGCAACGGAACTCGCTTCCAAACTTGAAGGCATCACCAGCGACCTTGGGAAGCTCCGCGATCAGAGCCGAATCCAAGCCGCTGAAGCCGCGGCCCGGCTCTCCGAAACACAAGCGGCGCTGGCGCTCGCGCAGAAGGATCAGGCGGAGTTGAAGGTGACCCGGCAGAAGCTCGCGCAGAGCGAGCAGGCCGGTGCGGACGTCCGCATGAAACTCGCGGACTCGGAGAAACGCGCATCGGAACTGACTCTGAAACTCGATGGCGCAACTTCGGATCTGGCCAAACTTCGCGAACAAAGCCGCATCCAGTCCGCCGACGCCGGGGCGCGATTGTCGCAGGCGCAGACCGCGCTGGCGGCGGCGCAGAAGGATCAGGCCGAATTGAAAGCGGCGCGCCTGAAGCTGTCGCAGGTGGAGGAGGCGAGCGCAGAGGCAAAAGCCAAACTCGCCCAAAGCCAGAAACGCATTGTGGAGCTCGAATCGAAGCTGGTCACGCTGACGGCGCAGCCCAGGAAAGCCGTGGAGGGAAAGCCGGCCGGTGACACGACCGCCGCCCTGGACTCGGCCAAATAAGGGCCGCTCACAACCTCGGGGAAATTCACTTGCACGCCCCCCATTTCATTTCCGCCCACGGCGGATGAGCGGGCCGGTGCACGCAATCAACGCAAGACCGAGTGGATGTCGGCTCGGGCACCGGACGGTCGCATGCCCAGCATCCAGCGTCGGGAATCACCATTCGCCGATTCCGGTTCCAATGCTCGGAGATATGATTCTTACAATGAGTCCACCCATCTACTGCTCGACGACCTTCATTTTA
>JBBRTW010000332.1:0-8168 GCA_038244055.1 Tepidisphaerales bacterium
ATACGGTGGGAGCGATGTCGATCGGGCGGATGCCGGCGTTTCATAAGCCGTATTTGCCGCTGTTGTTCAAGGTGCATTTCGCGCCGACGCCGTTTGTTTATCGATGGGAATTCGCGGCAAATCAATTCGCCACGGAGGCACAGAGACACGGAGGTCGGAAGGAGGGGGAGGATGGGATGTTTGGCGAGGCATCGGTCGAATCATGCGAGCGGATGGTGAAAGAGCAGAGTTTGGCGGCGTTGCGGCGGATTTTGGAAGAACATGGGTCGCGAATCGCGGCGATTTGTATTGAGCCGGTGGTTCAGGGGGCGGGGGGGATAATCGTGCAGCCGGCGGGATTTCTTGCCGAGGTGCGGAAGCTGGCCAATGAGTTTGATGTGCTTTTGATCTGCGATGAAGTGGCAACCGGCTTCGGGCGGACGGGGAAAATGTTCGCGGTCGAGCATGAAGGTGTCCAGCCGGATTTGATGACGGTCGCCAAAGGCTTGAGCGGCGGATATCTGCCTCTGGCCGCGACATTCGCCACTCAGAAAATATTCGATGCGTTTCTCGGCCAGCCGGGCGAAGGGAAGACCTTTTTCCACGGCCACACGTTTACCGGCAATCCCCTGGCCTGCGCGGCGGCGCTGGCGAATCTCGACCTGATGCGGCGGCACGATGTGGTTGGCAATGTCGCCCGCAATGCGCCGTTGCTGAAGGGGTTGCTTGCGCCGCTGAAGGAGCTGCCGCATGTTGGTGAGATTCGGAAGAAGGGTTACATGGTCGGCATCGAACTCGTGAAAGATAAAACGACGCGCCAGCTATTCGATCCAGTTCTGCGGATGGGTCATGCCGTCTGCAACCGAGTGCGGCAGCGCGGGGTGATCATTCGTCCGCTCGGGGATGTGATCGTGCTGATGCCCGCGCCGGCGATGGGGCTCCGGGAACTCGCCATTTTAGTCGATGCCGTTCGCGCTGAGATCGAACTCATGTCGTAGCATGGGCATCCTGCCCATGTGAAGTGCGTGACAATGAATTCATGGTCTTTTTCGCGATGGCCGGGGACACGGGCAGGATGCCCGTGCTACGAGAGTTCACCGCCCGGCCGATCCTTTGACTTCGTTTTGAACTTCACCAAAAAGCAGTCGGCGCAGCGCGCCGCTCGATTCGGCGAAAGGAACTGGTGGGAACTTGGGGTCCTTGAGTGGGCCGGTGATCTTGACCGTCTGCAGATTTCCCTGGAGGGCGGCCAAGAGCTTATCGACATCGGCCATGAAGGGGAGCTTGAGGTCCTTCAGAGGCCGGGCGGTGCCGGCGGCACTGCCGTCGATGGTCGAGTCACCGCCTTTGAACACATCGTCGATGGTCGCGCTGGCCCATAGATCGACACCGCGATTGAAGTATTTAACGGCGGGGATTTCCAGGCGCGGACCTTCGAGGCGGGCGGTGACGAATCCCCGGCCAGTCGGGACGGGCGGCCCCCATTTGATCGAGAGCAGGTTGTACAGCGCGGTCACGAAGCCGACATTGGCCAGATCGGAATCGACGATCTGGATTTTGGCATCGCCCGAGGCCTGGCGGCGGCCGGAGTCGGTGAAGGGATTGCCGGCCGCCACGAACGAGCCTTTGAGCCGGCCGGGCGTGGGCTTGTGAACCTGCTCCGGCGGCCGGACTGCTTTGACCAGTTGATCGAGATCGAGGCGGTCGAAGGCGAGGTTGGCGTGGAAGAAGGGGGAATTGTTGTACCAGGTGATGCGTCCCCAGCCGCTGACGGTGCCATCGGCGACGCTCCACTTGAGCTGATCGAGGACCGCGCGGTTTCGATCGAGATATCCGATGAGATTCAGATCGCCGATGTCCATTTGCTGAAGTCCCGCGCCTTGTGCCCGCACGGTGGCCTTAATGGAAAACGGGCCGGGCGCGGGTGGCTTGGCATCGGGGGAGGATGGGGCGAACACGATCTCGCCCGAGTAAGTCCCGCGCAGGCCTTTGACGACGGGATAGAGCTGAATCAGGCGAGTGGCGTCGATTTTATCCCAGCTCACTCGGCCGGCGCTTTGGAAGGGGGCGTCGAAAAGAAAATAGCCTTCGCCCGAAATCGGCGCGCCGAGGATATCGCCCTTGAGCGTCTTGAGCTCGATGCGGCGCTGATCCATCTGCGCCTGGGCGCGAACGGTGGCGACGGTCGTATCGCGCAGAGCAAAGGTGGTCTGCAATTCGACGGGGCCGGTCGCGGTCATTTTCTGGAGATCGAGCGCGAGCTTGGTCTGACCCCAGACGAGGGCGCTGGTGATCTGGCCGGTACGATCGCTTTCGAGATAGAGGGGCCATGCTGCGACGGAGGCCTGGAAGTCCATCTTTCTCGGGTTCCTGATCGGCAGCGAGAGCGATGCATCGGCCAATCCTTCGGCCGCCTGGTTGCCTTTGCTGCGGGCGCGGATTTTGTCGAGGCGAAGGATGCCATCGGCGGCGGTGATTCGGCCATCGATTGAATCGGCCAGGGGCAGCAATCGGCCGGGCGCGGCAGCTTCAAGCGTGCCGCCAGGCGCGGGCTGGGAGGCCGGAAAAATAACCAGGGAAGCCGGAATCGCATCGCCGCGCGCGGCGGTCGCCAGACTCGTGGCGGCCACCGCGGGCGCGGGTTTAGCGCCCGGAATGAAGCGAGCCAGGCGGTCGATGCGATAGTCGCCGTCGGCCGCCATCCGATCGACATCGAAATTCGGGAGCTTCAGAGCGAGTTGAGCCCGCAGATCGCCGCGGAGGCGCGGCGGGGGCGCGATGAAATGATCGAGCTGCGCCAGCGGCAGGGCATAGAGCTCGACGGCGATTGAAGTGAGCCGATCGCCAAAGGCGTAATCGCCGGTGAAATCCCAATCGCTGTCGAGCAATTTGAATTTCGTGGCGGTTACATGCAGCCGCTTGGGTTCAGCCTTGCCCACCAGATGAATATCGACATCGCCAATCGGATGATTGTCGATCATGAAATCGCGCGCGAAGACAATGCCGCGAACATCAAAATCGAAGGGCCAGAAATTCCGCGCCAAATGCAGTTCGGAGCGGAGGCTGCCGGTGAGGTGAATATCCTGATCTGTCGGCCGGGCCTGCTCATCGTGCCAGGTGTATTTGAGGGGCGGATACCAGCCGTAGAGGTCCAGTTGCCCGGGCATTCCGGGTCGGCTGTAGTCGAGATCGCCCTTGGCCCAGGCCTGGAAACCGCCGGATTTGAGGAAAAATTGGTCGAGCGTGGCGCGGTGGAGGTCGCCATACAGATTGACGATCCAGTTGCCGGCGCCGATCGCGGAATCGGTTTTTCCGATGGGCCATCTCTCGCCCGTGATGTAGGCGAACCATTGGCCGGTGCGGAGATCGTAGCGGCCCTTTCCGCCAAGAGTGCCGCGCTGGAATGGCCCGTAGAGCGTGCCGGGGGGAAGCTCGAGCGAATCGAGGGTGACAAGTTGATCGCGGGTAGAGAAGGCGAGCGCGAGATTGGAGAGATCGAAGCTTTGTTTACCCTGGCGGTAGGCCACCTCCGGGGCGATGAGCTTCCAGTCGATCTGGTTCCACGATTTACCCGAGCCCTTTAAGGCAGCGCGGGCGGACCATTGATCGGACCCATGCTGGCCGGTGGAAGTCAGATCGGCTTGAATGACCGGCTGGTCAGGCCAAGGCTGGCGAATGGAGGCCGAGAGCGATCCATTGTGAATCGTCCCGGGTGGGAGGATGAGCTGGTTCCACCACGCATCAAGCTTGCCGACGCCGCTGTTCCAGGCGTAAGACCCCGCCAGGCGCAGCTCGCCGCCCGCAAAGGCGAGCGATAGCTCGCGCGCGGTGAGAGACCGGCCATCGAAGGCGATCCAGCCGCCGTTGGCCCGGGCGGGCGGGAAATTCGGATTGGGCGGCGTGACTACCAGGCTGGAAGGGGTGAGCGTGATGAGGCTTCCATCCGCCCCGCCGGTGGCGATGTTGAGCGCGCCGATGGCGGAGTATCCCGATGCCTGGAGCGATGTGATATCCAGCCGTCCGATGAGATCGCCCTCCACCCGGCCGGTCCAATGTCCATCGAGCGTCATCGAATTGAGCGTGGCGGCGGATTGCTCGCTGGTGAATGGCCGGATCAGCGCGCCGAGGTTGGCGAGTTTGAGATCGACCTGATGCTGCCAGTTTCCGCCCGGCGCGACTTCACCCACCAGCGCGAGTTGATTGGGAATCTGAATATCATAACGCCAGACCAGCGCGCCATCGGCGCGGCCTTTGACCGAGAGCGGCTGGAGCGTGGCCTGCTTTCCTTCGCGATCGATAACGCGGACGATCGCATCGGAAACATTGAGCGCGGGCAGCGTGGGGATCGAAGCGGGCGCGGTTTTCTCCTGCATCTCGGGCTGCTTGCCGCCGCCGGAGCGCTTGATCAATTCCGCCACCTCGGCCAGATTCCAGCGGCCATCGGCCTGCTGGCGGACCAGGAGATTGGGGCGGTTGATCGTGACAGTATCCACAGTCAGAGAACGCCCCAGCAGCAGCGAGAAAAGCGTCGAGTGATCGATTGTCAGCGAATCGGCCTGGAGGAACGATTCCCGCGCCAGGGGGAGGGAGACCTGAACGTTGGAGAGGGAGGTGTGGCCGAGCCAGCCGGTCGAAAAATGCTCAGAAGAAACGCGGAGTTGAAGTTTTTGTTCGATGGCCGAGATGACCCAGTTGCGCGGCAGGTCCGTCCAAAGAATGACCTGGATGGCCGCCAGAAGGAGCAGGACGAGGCAGCCCGTCCCGATGAGAATGCGAAAAAACCAACGTTTCACGGTGAGGGTAGAGTAGTGCAAAGGTCGGGCCACGGGCAATGGCGGGAATGTGGATGCCGTTTGTAGCATGAGCATCCTGCCCATGTGAAGGGGGGAACTTGTGGGCAATCCACAGGGGCGGCAGGGCAATCGCATGTGGCATGAGAAGGGCAACTATTGCGGATTTCGGATTGTGGATTGCGGATTGAAAGGCGGTTTTCAATCCGCAATCCGCAATCCCAAATCGGTGGGATAGGTGTTACATGCGATGGCCCTAACAGGGGCGGGATGCCCGCGCTACCTGGAGCAACCTCGGCGCGCCGCTGCGGTAACACATGAAGAATCCGAATCCCTGACGCGGAGGTATGATGGTATCCCGAGGCGCGATCGGAATAATTCTTGGGCTGATGGCGTGCAATGTCGGGGCGGAAAATGGAGTCCCGGTTGCGGAGCATCCGCTCAACAAGTGGGTCATCATGTCGCCGAAAGAAGGGAAGCCTTCGCCCCATTTCGGCTGGGAAGGCAGTGCCGCGTGGGATCCCTTTTCGCGTCTCTGGATTCACCACGCCGGCCACGATGGCAATCCACAGGGGTTCGTGACCTTCACCTGCGATCTCACCACCGGCGACTGGCGGCAGCGCTTTCCGCAAACATCGCCGCCGGGGGTGTGCTGCGTCGATGGGGCCAATGTGTTCGATATCGCCAACCGGTATTTCGTGCGCTTCCCCGGCGGATCGCTTGGGCATGGCTACCAATGGAGCAGGGGGGTCAAGCTCAAGGAATCGCCCGTCTGGCTCTACGATGTATCCGCCAATCGCTGGATGAACATGCGCCCCGCGCCTTACGGCGACTTTAAGAACAGCCGCGACAAAATCGGCGGGCTCAATCCGTCGGGCGCGTACGATACGGTCCATGAACTGGCGATTTCCTTTGGCGGCATCGGCTCGGCCGGGGGGAAGAACAACGTGCATCTCTATGATGCCTGGTCGAACACGCTCTATCAGCCCAAGCCCGCGAAGAATCAGCCCTGGCCGAGCGAGCGCGATGGATGCGGCCTTGCGTACGATTCAGCCAACGACAAGCTGGTCCTCTTCGGCGGCCAGTACACCAACGATGAGAAAACCTGGGTCTACGATCTGCGGATGAATCAATGGGAAGCGCTCGATCTCGATCCCCATCCACCGGCCAAAAAGGGGAAGACGTATTCGACCATCCCAAAGATGACGTACGATGCGGTGAATCAGGTGATACTTTGCATTGTGTGGCTCGATGAAGAGCGCGGGCATGAGACGTGGGTGCTCAATCTGAAGGATCGTCAGTGGATCAAGATGAATCCCCAGGCCGAGCCCGCGCCCAGCAAATCGCGGACGCGGAACCTGGATTTCTCGGCCGCCGACAATCTGGCGATCATGGAGACGTGGAGCGTGAAGTCCGAGCCACAGATTTGGACGTACCGCTACGCGGCCGGGCCGGCCGAAAAGGCGGCGGCAAATCGAGTGGAAGGGTTGATGGTGGAGACGACGGAAAAGTCCGCGAAGCTGGCGTGGAAGCCCGTGGCCGGCGCTCGCGGATATGTGGTGCAGCGCGGCGAAGGGTTGCCGTGGGAAGTCGGAGCCATCAAGGTGGGCGATTCAAGCGGGCCGGCGTTTGAAGATGCATCGGTGGCGAGGGGGAAGGTTTACACCTACATCGTTAAAGCGATCGTGGGCGACACTGGACAGGAGGGGAGCGTCGGCCCGGCCAGTTTCCGCGCCCGGACGGACCCGCGCATTCCGGCTATGCCAGTGGTTTCGGTGGCCCGCGATCGCGTGGAGTTGACGTGGCCGAAACACCCGGCCGGGGATGTGGTCGGGTACAATGTCTACCGCGCCGGCGTCGTGCCGCGACTTGTCACCAAAGGAACCCCGGGTGCTTGGAAGGACAACGATCCCGATTACGGCCGGCCGTATGTTGTGGGAGTCGAATCGATCGGCCCCTTCGCAAAGCTCAACGACAAGCCGATCGCGCAGGCCGCCTTCACGGACCCAATCAAGCTGACTGAAAACCCCGCCGCCGATTACGGCCTGGCGGTTTATGCCTACATCGTCCGCGCCGTCAATCGCCTGGGCGTTGAGTCCGGGCCATCGCCTTATGCGCTGACCATCCCCGGTGAGCCGGTGAATCTCCTCTGCCGAGAGGCGGGTGGATCGGCCGAACTGAAATGGGATGCCAGCGCCGAGCAGGGGATTTCAGGCTACCACGTCTACAAGCTCGAAGGCGGCGTCTGGGGCATCAAGCGGATCACCGATCGGCCGATTCAGACAACCACTTTCAAGCATAACGCCGGCAAAGAAACGACTCGCTACTGGATCACGGCCGTTGATGCCCTGGGACAGGAAGGCCAGCCCTCGTCGCCGGCCTGGTATGGTAAGGCGTACAAAGGATTTTTTGAAGGAGATTGGCATCAATAGGCAGGCGCGATTCGGTGCGTGAGATTGACAACCTCCGACAATGCCGGCGCTGCCAGCACGTCGGCCGACTTAATTATTTTATTCACAATGTTGTGTTTTGGTCGCACCTGTTCGTATAGTCTTCATTGTCATGTCGAAGCTCTTCACAGGGTTTCAAACCGGTTCGACGTTTCGACGAGTCCAAACACTTACGGGAGGCAGCCATGCCCAGTGCAAGAGATGTTCTAGCCGTCAAAGGGGACGGACTTCATATCATTGATGCCACCGCCACGGTTCTCGATGCGACTCGAAAGATGAACGAGTTCAAAATCGGTGCCCTGGTGGTGGTGGAAAACGGCCGGGTCGCTGGCATGTTCACCGAGCGCGATGTGCTGCAGCGCGTGGTGGCGGTTGAAGCCCTGCCCGCGAGCATCCGCGTCGGCGAGGTAATGACCCGCGAAGTCATCTGCTGCACGCCCGATGACGATCTCGATGAAGTCTCGGCCATCATGAAGCTCAAGCGCATCCGCCACGTCCCCGTATGCGATTCAGAAGGGAACCTGCACGGCATCATTTCCATCGGCGATGTCAACGCCCAGTACGCCAGCAACGCCGAGCAGCAGATTCATTTCCTCAACGAGTACATTTACGGGCGAGTCTGACGAAGAATCAGGCCGCGCGATTGGAATTGGGGGGACGCAGCGATCTACTCGAATGAGCCCGTCCAAGCAGGTGATTGCGCGCCGATTCGCGCCGATCGTGGCGTTCCTGGCCCGCGTTACTCGGGCGGCGTCGTCAGATCATGCACGAAACCAGCGTTTTGAAATTGCCCGGCGGCGCAAGACTGGGGTGCGCCAAATAATCCGGGCCACAGCTAATTCGAGTGACTTAGGGCGTTTGCCCAATATTTCTCCCACAGATTGCTCTGGTACAGCGCCTCCAGCGCCATCAGGGCCTCGGCGTTGTCGCGGTCCCAGCGCATTCCCGG
>JBBRTW010000333.1:0-8159 GCA_038244055.1 Tepidisphaerales bacterium
ACCATCTTGCCCACGAAGCGCTTCAAATAATCGGGTGTGTAGTGATTGCCGTAGCCCGCATTCGCCTGCGCGGTCGTTCGCGTTAGAAGCTCTTCATAAACCCCGCCCGCCTCTGCCGGTTTGCCGGCGTTGAGGTCTTCGCGGAGTTTGCCGTACTGCTCGGCGTTGGCCAGGCCTTCTGAGTTCATCGCCACCCGCGCCATCGCGGTCGAGTCATCCTGGGCGGCCGACAATGCCTGATCCAATAGCTTCCGGCACCGCGCCAACCGCTCGGGCGTATACATGCGCGGCAGTGAGAAAAAGCTCCCCGCGTGCGTCGGCAATTCCGCGAAGGCTTTATCCAGCTCACTCCAATACTGCTTCATCACCGGCCCGGCGGCCGGGCCGTAGAACTTCGCGTAGTAATCGTTCATCACCGCATCCGTATCGGCCTTGGGGTCGTAGGCCAGGCGAATGCTCAGATACATATGCGGGCCGTAAATCTGCCAGGAGGCCAGCGTCTCCAGATTGATCCCGACCGCGCCGTGCTGGGCGAGGTACGGGATGTCGTGCTTCCAAACCGAGATCATCGAGAAGGGTGCCATGCACTCCGCCAGGTTGTAGTTGTAGGTGCGGTAGGCGATGTTCGGAGAAGCCTTGGTCCATCCATCGATCATCTCCTGCAACTGCACCCGCGATGGACAGACCGGGTTGCCGATCGCATGCAGCCGGCAATAGCGCAGGGGCGCGATCCAGGCGATGAGGCTGGGCTCCAGTTTCATTCCCCGCGTCGGGGCCTGCGTGTAATCGGCGTAGCAGTAAAAATTCAGCTTCGCCGCCGGAAACTTCACCCGCACCTGCCGGGCGATATCGTTGAAGAAATCGACATAGCGGTCCGTGATGCAGACGCGCCCGGAGGAAGGTTCAATCGAATCCTTATCATCCTGGGCCCGGCATTTCTCGCACTCGCAATACCCAATCCCATCCGGCGGCGAGATCGAGGCGCTATTCCCTCCGCTCTGCCCCAGCAGCGCCATCACGCCCTCGGCGAACACCTTTCTTAATTGGGGATTCGAGGTGCAATACCACTCCCCCTGCTTTCGCTCGCCATTTCGCAGCGCGAAGTATTCCGGATGCGCTTGAAAGAGATCCTTGGAAACATAATGCCCCCAGGCGTGGGCCGCGTTCATCTGCAAGCCCCCCGCCCCGTTCCAGATTTTCCAGAGCGAGTTGCCCGACCAGTTCGAGCCCCAGATCGTGCGCATCGCCAGACCGGGCTTCTCGTGGAGGTCCATCTCCTTGACGGTCAGTGTCGCGGTTTTCGGATAGACCTCTCCCATGGCCGAATCCATGAAATAGCGGCAACCCATTTCCTCCAGCAGCCGGCAGGCCGCTTTGACGGTCGATTGTCCATCCTGCCCGGCAAGCAGGATCCGTTTTCCATCGCAGACCACTTTCAGCCCCTCATGAGTGGAGCTGTCGATGTCATCGATCTTTAGGCCCGCCTTCACCGCGGCCTGGCCGACATAGATCGCCGCCTGCCCCTCACCCGCCTTGGCCGCAATCGGCAGATCCGCGCCCGTCATCTTCTTGATCCAGTCCGCCAGCACCTTCCCGGCCATGGTATCCCCGCCCGCACCATCCACGCGCCGGGGAGCCTTCTTCGCCCCTTTGGCCTTGCCCTTGGCCGGCGCGGGCTCGGGCGCTTCGGCCGCTTCGGCATTGGGATCGACCACGATCACCGCCACGGCCTTCCCGTTCACCACGAGGTCCAAAGCCCTTGCCGGCGCTGTCGCAAGCAACCCAGCGCACACGGCAACGAGACCCACGAGCGATCGCCAGATTGCGGTCATTTGCCTGCTCCTTATCGAATGAGATCGATCGATCAGCGCAATCCGCGCCGCGAACCTTGACTCACAGGCTACTCCCGCCGCCAATCACCGTTGACCGTTTCGGATGTCACCCCGCCCATTCAGCGCCATCCGTCGGCAGATCGAGCTTGGCATCGATCTTCTGGCCGCTGGCGATCAGTTCATCCCAGGTGACGGTCTTGCCGCTGTAGGCCGCCGTTCGCCCGAGAATCGCGGTGAGCGTGCTGGTCGCGCCGATCTCGGCGTTGTTGAGAGTGTTGCCGGCCAGGAACGCCTGGCAGAAGTTCTGAATGTTGGTCGCCGCCCCCTCCTTGTAAATCCGCGCTGTGTTGCCGCCCTTGTAGCCCGTGTCCTTGGCGCGGACGACCACGATCCCGCCGTAATGCGATTCCACCGTGCCCTTGGCGCCGCAGAGGCGAACGCAGAGGTCATCGAAACTGGTGGTGAACTGCGCGGAGGAAAAATCGATAATGACCTCATCCGGATAGGTGAAGTTCACCGCGAAATGGTCCCAGCAATCGCCGACATCCACGCGCGCCTTGCGACCGCCCGTCCCGGTGGCCTTGAGCGGATGATTCTGCAGGAACCAGTTGGCGACATCGATCACATGGATGTTCTGCTCGACGATAATGTCGCCCGACAGCGCCTGATCGAACACCCAGTTGCGCAGGCGGGCCATCGGCGATTTATTTTTCGGATCGGCCTGCGGATTGAGCCGGCCGGCGTAGTAATAGGCCTGCCCGATCACCGGCGTGCCGATCATGCCTTCGTGAATCGCCTTGGCCGCACCCTGGTAAAATTCATTGGCGCGGGTCTGGAAATCCACCAGCAGCGAAAGGTTTTTCGATGCGGCTTTCTTCCCGGTCGCGGTGATGTTCAATGCCCCGGCCACATCCACCGCCACGGGTTTGGCGAGGTACACATGCTTGCCCGCCTCGATCGCGGCCGCCGCCTGTTCCGGGTGGAAATAGGGCGGGCTGGCGATCGCCACCGCATCGACATCGGTCTCGAGCATCTTTCGAAAGCCGTCGAGCCCGGCGAACTGCCGCTCCTTGGCGACGCCGAACTTCTCGCCGGCTTCGGCGGCGCGACTGCGGAAGTAATCGTGAACGGCCGTGACCTTCGCGAGCCCCGATTGATTGAATAAATCCATCAGGAACTTCCCGCGCCCGCCCGATCCGATCACGCCCACGCGCACCTTCTTATCCGGCGGCGCATCGGCCGTCTTGTTTTGAACAGCGCCGGTCGGCGCGCCCTCGGCCCCCAGCAGCACGCCCGCCGCCGACAACCCAATTCCCGCGACGCCGGCGGCCTTCAAAAAGCCGCGGCGGTCGAAACGTTCCAATTCCATGGGTCGTGATGGGATGCCGGATGACATGATCTGATCCTCCAGTGTGTGCTGGAATTGTCCCACACACCCGCTCTATCGCAATGGGGGGCGGGTCAGAGTCGGATCAAACTGATCTGGTTTCTATTCTTCGTCGCCGGGCTTGGGGAGCGGCTCGAGAATTCCCACTTTGCCGGTCTTGGGATCGATCGCGCCATGCTTGATCAGGAGGTTGATGAGCCGCAGCCGATCCTTTTTCCCCGCCAGGATGGCCAGCTCCATCGGCGTTTTCTTGTCGTTGTCTTTCGCATCCACTTCCGCGTCCAGCGACAGCAGAAGGTCCGCCATGTCCAGCCGGTTGTAGAAGGCCGCCTCGTGCAGCGCGGTATGGCCATTGAATCCTTTGGCGTTCACATCCGCCTGCTTCTGAGTGATCAGATAATTCACCAGCGGCCGGGCATCGCCGATTGGACTTGAGGCGGCCGAATGAATCGGGAGCATATTCCAGTGCCCGCGCTCATCCACCTTGAGGCCGCTGTCCAGGAGCAGTTCCACGACCTCCTTTCGCGAATAACGGCAGGCCGCGTGAAGCGCGGTATCGTTGGCCTTATCGCGCGCCTTGGGATCGACACCCGCCTTGATTAAAAATTCGGCCATCTCCCGGCTGGAGGCGGTCCAGAGAAGCGTCTCCCCGTCGCGCTCGCGGGCTTTCACATCCACGCCCTGCTCGATCAGGTATTTCACCACCGGGATGCTGTCGGACTCCACCGCCAGCCATGCCATGCTCCACCCCTCATCGGTTTTCACGCTCATGTCCGGCTTGCGCTCGATGATCGCCTGCGCAAGCGGCACCATCCGCGACGAAACCGCAATCGCAATGGGCGTCGTGCCATTCGTCGGCGTCCGCGCCAGTTCGGGATGCTCGGCGAGAATTTTGCGCACCGTATCGACATCGCGGAAGACCATCGCATTGAAAAACTGCCGCGAGGGGGTCATCTCCAACTTGGGAAGGCCGTCATCGGTGTACACTTTGACAGGCGGCTTACCTTGCGAGGGGGCAGTCGCCGGCCCCGCCAAAGAGTTATTATTTCGCTTGCATCCACCGCCTGTTGTTATCCCGACGAGCGCCAAAGCGAGGCCGAGTGTCTTCATCACCCCGAATAGCGCAAAACGCCAACGGAAGTCGTGTGAACGTACTGAGTCCCGACACGCCAACCCCGCCCGAGCCGCATGATTGCGCAATGCTGTCATTACCTCATATCCTCGCGCCTGACCCCTGCCTTCCTTATACCATACCCCAAAAACACCGACCGAGTTCGCCCCGACGAAAAATCACCTAAAAGGTCTTGTTATCGGCCTCGGCAGCCGTCAATATGCCCAAAAGCATATCGCGGCTGACGATTCCCTCAATTTCGACTACCGGCTACCCACCGTCGAGCCGCGCCCCACTTTGGCCTTGGCGATCGTACCCACAATAAACTCCTCAAGAGCCAGGCGCGCTTCCGAATCGATCATCTGCCGGGGCGGGTGCTTCATGCACCAGGCGGACACCTCTTCCAACGGGCCAGCCAGACCCGCATCCCGCGCCAGTTTGCAGCAGCGAATCGCATCCACCACCACCCCGGCCGAGTTCGGCGAATCTTCCACCGCCAGGCGCAGTTCCAAATTCATCCCGACGCCGCCAAATCCGGTGCCTTCAATGCGCAGGAAGCAGACCTTCTGATCCTTCTGAAAGGGCACGAAATCGCTCGGGCCGATATGGATTTGATCCTTCTCCAGCGGGACGTCCAACTGGCTCTGCACCGCCTCGGTCTTGGAGATTTTCTTGCTGGCCAGGCGCTGGCGGTTGAGCATATTCAGGAAATCGGTGTTCCCACCGGTGTTGAGCTGATAGGTCGATTCGATGGTGACGCCGCGATCGTTAAATAAGCGCGCCAGCGTGCGATGGGTGATGGTCGCGCCCACCTGGGCCTTCACATCATCTCCCGCACAGGGAATCCCCTTCTCGCGGAATTTCTCAGCCCATTTCGGATCGGAAACAATGAAACAGGGCACGCAATTCACCATCGATACGCCCGCATCCAGGCAGGCCTGCGCATATACTTCAGTTGCCTTCTGCGCGCCCACCGGCATATAGCTGACGAGGATTTCCGCCTTCGACTCCCGCAATACCTTGACGATATCCACCGGCTGATGCCCGGCCGGCTCGAAACGCTGATGGATCGGGTAATCCATCATATGATCGGGCACGCCATCGAGGATCGGGCCCATCTGCACCGTAACCCCGCTGGCCGGGACTTCTTTGCAGAAAACCTGCGTGTTGTTGGGGAGGGCGAAGATCGCTTCCTCAACAGGCCGGCCCACCTTACGGGCATCGACATCGAACGCGGCCACCACCTGAATATCCGCCACGCTCCACCCGCCCAGGAGCGGATGTTGCAGGCCAACCGTGCTACTTTCCGGCCGGGCATAATGGGCGATCCCCTGCACCAGCGAACTGGCGCAGTTCCCGACACCGGCAATCGCAATCCGAATCTTCGACATCGACGTAAGTCCTTATTGCAGCGACGTTCTAACCGCCACCCGGCGACGGTTCATTGTACCCGATTTTCACACGGGCGTTGTCTCTGTCTCGTTCCACAACCTTACCGCAATGGCGCCGGGCGGCAGGAGTGAACCATCACTCACACCTGCTGATCTTTCAACCGCAATCTGGCCAATACTTCGACATTCCCCTGGCCTCCGGTGATGGGGCTGCGGACGATGGCCTGAACCTCGAAGCCCAGGGCGCAAATCTCTTCGCCGACGCACTTTACCACTGCATCGACTTCGTCCTCGGGCAGGATGCCCTTCTTCAAGCGCCCGGCCTGGGCCTCGTAGTGGGGCTTGATGAGAGTAATCACCGTGCCAGAGGGCGCGAGAATCTTCCGGGCGGCCGGGAGGATCATCCGCTGCTTGGTCCACGCGACATCGATGCTGACCAGCGCGACTTTCTCGGGCAGTTCCACATGCATTGCATTGACTCGCTCCATGACGATCACGCGCGGGTCCTTGCGGAGTTTCCATTCCAGCACACCATACCCTTTCTCAACCGCGTAGACTTTGGCCGCCCCGCGCTGGAGGAGACAGTCGACAAACCCGCCGACATTGGAGCCAAGGTCGGCGCAGATCAGGCCGGTCACATCGATGGCGAAGGCCGTCAATGCATGATCGAGTTTCAGGCCCGCGCGGGAGACGAACTGACTCATAGGGAGCATGGTACTCGGGAGGAGCGAGAATCGGGCGCGTTTTGACGGGTGATCGAAGAACAAGCGCAAAGGAGCAAATGCTTCGAATGCTCGGTTGCGAGGATTTCAGCAGCGCAGAGTCAATTATCAAAAGTGGAAGTGGCGGCGAGTTCACATCCGGCATTGTTCATTGGAGTTGATTCGCCCTTCGTCATTCCCCATTCCCATTCCCCCTACGCGTGTGAGCCGACATAATCGGCGTGCTCGATCGCCTGTCCGCCCGCCGCCGACTCGGCCACTGATCCTCCCGCGTTCTCCCCCGCGGCGACAGTGGGCATCCGCGCGGACTCGACCGCGGCGCACCGCTCCGCCTCAAACACCTCCAGCAACCGTCGCCCTTCCTTGGCGCTGGTCTTGTACTTTCCGAAGTAGCCCGGATGCCGCGCCCGGAACTGGCGCTGCCGCTCGAGATTGCTCACCGGTGGAGTACGCATCTACCCTTCATTATCGTCGCGCCATCGTGGGCGCTTGAGGGATTTGGCCCCCCGTCGCCGCTCCTCTCTCAAGTCTTCTCCCTCTCCCAAGCCCGGTAAAAGACGTCGAATAGTTATATCGCATGTCCGGGCGTGGGACAGGGCGGGGGTGAGGGGTTGTCTCGATCGCGGGAAGAACCTCGATGCTTCAGAATGCTGAAAGGGGAACGGCCGCTTTTGCAAATGGGAGCGTTCTCGGCCTTCTACTTCGAATGCCCCCTCCAACGGCCTCCAACCCCTCACCCCTCACCCCTCACCCCAACCCTCTCCCACGCGGCGATTGGGCAGCGCGGCGAATGAAATCTTCTGTCGCCGCTTGGGAGAGGGGGAGAGGGGAGGTCAGATCCGCCGCTTGAAGAGGGCATTCCCCCAAAAGGCGCGATAAAATCCCTCCCGCGGCCATTGCCCCGCCGCCTTTCGCCCTTCGCCACGCTGCTCCCCGCCCCGCGCCGCCCCGAATCACCTCCCGCCAGGGCCCCCGCGCCCGCCGCCGGGGGGAGTGCCGATCGTCCGCGGCGCGTTTGCGTTATGCCCATGGTTGTTTGCGTTATGCCCAGGGTTGTTTGCGTTATGCCCAGGGTCGTTTGCGTTATGCTCATGGGTGTTTGCGTTATGCTCATGGGTGTTTGCGTTATGCTCATGGGTGTTTGCGTTATGCTCACGGTCGTTTGCGTTATGCTCACGGTCGTTTGCGTTATGCTCACGGTCGTTTGCGTTATGACCATGGTCGTTTGCGTTATGACCATGGTCGTTTGCGTTATGACCATGGGCAAATCCGTTATCCCCATGGTCGTTTTCATGAACTCCACAGGCGGTTGCGTTATCCCCACAGGTCTTTTCGATGTCCCGATGGGTGTTGGCGTTATCCCGCTCGTTCGCAGGGAGCGTGCAGTCGCCCGCCCGAGACGTGGACCGCGCGGCCCGGCGGTGGGCTGAAGGAGTTTAGCGCGTTTGCTGCCGCCGGCATGAAGATGATGGACTCGGCCGATGGAAGAAATACCCCGTTGCCGGCGGCAGGTCTGGCGCTAAACTCATGCCTCACGGCTCGGGGAGGATCGTGCGGCGAGAACCGGCCACGGGCGGATGTGGGCGAGGACAGCAGCCCTGTGGACTTGCGCTACAAAAGGTCGGCCGCGCGTGTTAAGGTAACCATGCGCTGATTCGCCGGGATTGCTCTCCGGCGGGCGTGTAGGAGAAAAGTAGTTGAACTAAACCGCTGCGC
>JBBRTW010000334.1:0-8155 GCA_038244055.1 Tepidisphaerales bacterium
CACGATCCTCATCGTCATCGTGGGCGTCTTCGTTCATCTCATCGATGTCGCCCCCCTCATCATCGATCGTCGCCCCGGTCATCCCCGAGAGCTTCTGTTTCATCAGCCGTCCGACCTTGAACTTGACGGTGCGCTTTTCGGGCACCTCGACCGGTTCCAAAGTCTTGGGGTTCTGGGCCTTGCGGGCCTTGCGCACCTTGGTCTCAAAGACGCCAAAGTCGCGGAACTCCAGGCGGTTGCCCTGCCCAAGCTCGCTGATGATCTCATCGAGAAACTGCTGGACCACCTTCTTGACCTGCACGCGGCGGTGCCCCGTGCTGTCGGCGATGCGGTCGATCAGTTCTTTTTTCGTTATGGTTGACATAGGTGTCCTCGAACCGCTTGCAAGATGCGATGGACAACAGACTTATCACAACAATAGAAGCGAAGCCGCCTCGACAGTCAAGAAGAAATGTCCCTAATTTGGAAAAACTGAGTTCAATGTCATGATAACACCCAACTCCCCACCCCGCCCGATGTTACGACTTTTTCGACAGCCTGGGACGTGAGAAGCGGGCTCAGCGGGAGAGTAGGCAGTATGCAGTAGGCGGTAGGCAGGCCAGAAATGCCTTACCGCAGCCGCCTTTTTCTGCCTTCTGCCTACCGCACTCTGCCTACAGCCCCTCACCGATACGAAATGCCTTCCCGCTCCACGATCGCCCGCCGCTCGAAGCGATCCTTGCGACAGCCGTTGCGGCCGTAGCTCTGCTGCTGATCATCCTGGAACAGATAGTAATGCGTGAAAATCGTCTCTTCGAACCCCGCAAACGCCGCCTGCCCCCGGCCTTCGCGGGCGATGTCCAGCGGAGGCTGATCCTGCGCCACCGGAGGCTGTATGATCAGTGCGGCCGCGACGGCGCTGTCGTAATCCGGCACAAATGCCGCCGGCGCAGCCGGGCGCGATCCACCCGAAGCGCAGCCTCCAACGAGGACGCCGCCGATGATCAGTCCCATGAAAACGCAAGTTCCCCAACGCATAAACAACCCACGGCTAAAGAAAGATCGGTCAATCCAATCTTACCTCGAAATGCGCCGCGGAGGGCGAAATTCCGGCCGGCGCGACATGGGCGGGGAGAGGATTATGAGGAGTGTAACGATGGAGGCGAAGGAATACTCTCGCAACCCGCCCTCCACTGTTATCGGTTCGACTAAATTCAAAACGATCGCCGTCTGTTTCAAAAATGCTCGCTTCGGACTTAGATGACCGCTATCATCCGGGAAGGTGATTTATGACGTACCGAGGTCGCGTTGAGAACGGTGTGGTTGTGCTGGAGCCGGGAGCAATCCTTCGCGAAGGAATGGACGTCCGGGTGGAACCGGTAGTTGAAACCGAAGGTTCCGCGACTGGTTCCGAGGAGTTGAACAAATTTCGGCAAGGTCTACTTGGCTTTTCGGGGGTCGTGAAAGACGGGCCCGTTGACATGGCCCAGAATCATGACCATTACCTTCACGGGACGCCGAAAAGATGAATGCCTGCTTCGCCGACACTTTCTTCTTCATCGCGCTTCTCTTTGAGAATGATGACGCCCATGCCAAAGCCCAAGCCATCGCAGCGGAAATGGCGGGACGAATGTTTACGAGTTTCTGGGTGCTGACGGAACTCGCTGACGCGATGGCCGTTCCCAGCCGGCGCGAGAAATTCGTGCCATTCCTTGAGTTTCTCCGCGCAAATCCAATGGTCACGATCGTGCCGCTCGATCAGTCGCTCTTCGATCGCGGTGCCGCGATATACGACCAGCGCCCGGACAAATCGTGGTCGCTAACGGACTGCATTTCCTTTGTCATCATGCAGGACCAGGGGTTGCACGATGCGCTCACCGGGGACCATCACTTTGAACAAGCGGGCTTCAACGCATTGATGAAGTAATGTTCCGACGAGTTTACCTCCCCGCCGGCACCACCGTCTTCGCCACTTTCTCCACTCCGCGCAGCACCACCATTTCCATCGCCTCACCAACGCGCTCGGCAGTCAGCATGCGATGCAGATCGTCCACGCTGCCGATGGGTGAGCCGCCGAAGGCGACGATGGTGTCGCCATCCCTGATGCCCGCAACGGCGGCCGGGCTGCCCGGTTCGACCGTGTTCACCAGCACACCGCTCTCCAGCTCCAGCCCATGGAAGCGCACCACCTTCCGCAGAACGGGCACATCCTGCCCGCCCACGCCGATGTACGATCGCTTGACCTTCCCATCGCGCATCAATCGGCTGGCCACGAACCGCGCCGTGTTGGAGGGAATCGCAAAGCAGATTCCCTGCGCCACTGGGATGATCGCCGTGTTCACGCCGACCACTTCGCCTCGCGCCGTCACCAGCGGGCCGCCGCTGTTGCCGGGATTCAGCGCGGCATCGGTCTGGATCACATTATCGATGAGCCGCCCGCCCTTCGATCGAAACGACCGCGCCATCGAGCTCACCACCCCGGCCGTCACCGTCGCGGAAAAGCCGTAGGGGTTGCCCACCGCGATCACCAGCTGGCCGACTTTCAGACTGCTCGAATCGCCCAGCGTCGCCCAGGCCAGGTCCGGCCCATCGATTCGCACCACCGCCAGATCCGTCTCCGGATCATCGCCCACCAGCCGCGCCTCAAGCTTCCTTCCATCCGCCAGGTGGGCCTCGATCCGCTGCGCGCCGCTGACGACGTGGCTGTTGGTCAGCGCGAATCCATCGGGTGTGAAGATGAATCCCGATCCGCTGCCGCCGCGCCGGCCGGCCGAGTCTTTGATTTCAATGTTGACCACGGCCGGGCCGATTTCGCGTACCGCGCCGATCACGGCGCGCGAGTAGGCATCGAGCGCCTGGCTGTCATCGGTTGCATCAATTGGATCGGTAAATCGCGTGGAAGGAGGCTGAGTGATATTCCGCATGCCCGATGATAGGCAAGGGTCAGACGCGATGTCTGCGCGAGCGCCGGCCCAGCAGGCTCGTCGCCGCCAGCGTCAGCAAAGCCAGCGAGCCAGGCTCGGGCGCGGGAACGACATCGCCGGGAAGCGCTTCGGCACCAAGTGGGACGCTCGCGCCAAAAGGGGTGTAAGCCACGGACGTGGTCTTGCCGTTCTGGAGTTCAAACAACTGGTAGTCGTTGAAGGTGATCTTGCCGTCGCCGTCGAAATCGCCCTGGGCGATCGTGCCGTATTTCCCCATGTTGTTGTAGAGCACTTTGAAATCCGCCGAGTTGACCTTGCCATCGCCATCGGCATCGCCGGTCAGCGTCGTCTGCCCGACCCGCCCCAGGTTGCGCTCCATGATCTGATAGTCGGTGAAGTCAACGATCCCATTGCCGTCGAGATCGCCCTGAGCCCAGCCGCCCGCGCTATTCATGTGCTGGAAGAGAATGCGAAAATCAGCGGAGTTGGTCACGCCGTCTTCGTTGATGTCCCCGGGCACTGGCGTCGGAATCAATGACGCGACGAAAATCCCGGTGGTGTTATCGCGAAAAATCGCCTTGAACACGACCTTGTTCGCGTTCACCGATTGCTGGGCCAGTTCGATCGTCCTGATCAACTTTCCGTTCAGCGTCATGCTCGTATCGACGAGGCGGGCGAGTTCGGACCCCGTCCAGGCGTAGAGCCCCGGGTGGCCGGTCGGATAGAGCGAATCCTTCACCGCGTCATATCCGACGAAGGCGACGCTGGACCCCCCGACGCTGGAATAGCTGAACTTCGAGAATAGTCCCGATCCATCCGGCACCGGGGTGGATGTATCGGCGACCATCGACAGCACGTTATTGATCCGCGCCAGAATGCTGCTTCGCCCCGCCTCCGTCGCGTTGAACGAAATATTGTCGCCATCGCGCGATACATTGGCGATCGATCCACCGGCGAAGGTGGCGCTGCTCCCCGGAAGGAGTGAATTGCGGTCCACGACCACCGAAGAAACGCCGCCGACCTCTTTATAGATGCCGGACTGGTTCAGTCCCGTGCCGCCGTGATAGACGGTGGTTCCATCCGAGGACACGCTGCCAAAACCGGTGTAACTGCCCGTGCCCGCGGGGATGGTGTTCGCGCTGAGAGTCACCGTCGCGATCGATGATGAGGCGAACGACCAGTTGTAAATGCCCGAGGCCGTCCCCAGCAATCCAATGAACGCCGCCCCCGTGTCGGACAAGTTCGGGTCGCCAAATCCGGAGAAGCCGTTGTTTCGATCCACCACCTTGGTCAGGGTGCCCGAGCGATCGGTATAGATGCCATCCTTGCTGTTAAGGTCATAACCCAGGAAGGCAACCTTGCCCTTGTTGATCGAAGGCAGGCCAAAGCTCGCAAAGACGCCCGAAGCGCCGGGAATCACCGTGCTGTTGTCGGCAACCTTGGAAAGCACCCCGCTCGTATATTTGTACACGCCGTTGGTGGGACTGCCCAGACCGACCATTGCGATCGTCCCGCTCTTATCCATCACCGCGTTATTGAAACCGCTAAAGGTGTTCGCGGCCCCGGGAACCGTCGTCGTGGTATCGGCGATCTTCCCGATATAGACCGATGCCCGATGCCGCATCAAATTCGTGTTCAGAAGCGTCAAGTCCGTGGTGTCGACCAGACCATTGCCGTCAAAATCCCCCTGGGCCAGACCGCCCGCGGCGTTCAGATGCGACTGCACGATCGAAAGATCGAGACCGTTGGCGATCCCGTCACCATTGACATCCCCGAGCAGGCCGATCGTGACGGCGCTGCCGATGATCTGCGGCGTCCCCCGCGCCGGAACGGTGATTACCGCTCCGCCGATGCAGAGAGCCACCCCGCCTTTGATAAAACTGGACTTTTTAGTCATTATCTACTCGCCATCCGACAATCTGACCGGGGACCTGGGGACCTGCGGATCGACTGCACTGAAATTAAGATGTGGTGCCCTCCGAGGCGAATATAAGGTACATCACATCTGATAATTCGCAAGGATTATCGGCGTTTTAGAGGCGATATGGGCGTGGATTAGCATGGAACTTAAAACGTGGTTGGGGGAGTACCGGATCGTCATGTCAGCGAAACGCCCGTAGCGGATATAGCGGTTATTCGCTTTCCATTACCCATTTCCAGTAAAATGGGAAACCCGCTGGACAGAATGACTATTAAGGAGATTATTCGTGGAGTTCAATCCGCATATCCGCAGGTTTCATTGGCCGATTGTCGCAGTGATCGCTCTCGTTGCCGTTGCCGGCTGCACAGACCGCTCCGGCACCGCCTACATTGAGATTGTGAACGATCAAAGCGCGCTGGGCGACAAAGCTGAGCCCGTTATCATCGACCCGCGCGTCGATGTCACCCGCAACGAGTATCAGCGCTCCTACCTCAACGATGGCTCCAACATCCGCCAGCGAATCACCATTCGCGGGCCGGTGATGATCATCCCCCTGCCGGCCGCGACCCAACCATCGACCCGGCCCTGATGAGTCGCCCATGGCACGCCCAACCGTGCCAAGCTGACACTGGGACACAACCTGGATCAACTGGCCCAACGGAGGGGCGTATCCACATCATCGGTCTCCAATTCCGCCATCTAAACGCAACCTATTTATCCATAAGCAGTTACGTTCAAGACCGCGATTTCGTGGCAGTCCCGTCGCGAATTTTTCAGGGGTGGCACCGCCATTGCGATATGAAGGGCGTCTGCAACGAAGTCGCATAAAACTCGATAAGCCTTTAACCCCGATCATCACCCATTTTGTTCCGGGTGGTGCCCTCGGGGCTTGATGATTCACTCTCCCTTCCCCTCCCACGCCGGGTTAGCCCCCCCGGCGTTTTTTATTGCGCTTTTTTAGCCACATTTTTAGCCACAGATGTTCACAGATCAGCACAGATGAAATGAAGAGATGGGCTGCATCCGTTGAAATCGCAGCCCATCGCGAAGTGCCGCTCCCTCGATCGAACCAAATTTTGATTCGGCCGATGCAACCCCTTTCTTCATCTGTGCCCATCTGTGCTGATCTGTGGCAAAAGTTGAATGAACTGCCGCATGTTGTGCTGCGGGCTGTGTGGTCGGTGGTTCCGGCGGCTTCTCGGGTGCCAGAAGCGTCGTTCGCAGCACTACCATGGCCACCAGAAAATAAATGCACAGGCCGGTGACATCCACCAATGTCGCGACAAACGGCGCGGAACTGGTCGCGGGATCGAATCCAAGCTTTCGCAGCAGGAACGGCAGCATCGCGCCGACGATGGATCCGAATCCCACCACGCCCACCAAACTTCCCCAGACTGTGAAGCCCATCAAATATGGATGCCCCTTGTAATCGGCCCAGCCCAGATAGTGCCAGAGCAAGATACGCACGAACCCGATCATTCCCAGGAACATGCCCAGCGCCACCCCCGAGAAAATCTCCTTGCGGAAGACCCTGAACCAATCCCGCAAGCGGACTTCTTTCAACGCCAGCGAACGAATGATCAGAGAGGTCGCCTGCGATCCGGAATTGCCGCCGGAGCTGATGATCAGCGGCACGAACAGCGCCACGACGGCCGCCCGCTCGATCTCTTTTTCGAAATACCCCATTGCCGTCGCGGTCAATGTCTCGCCCAGAAACAGCGCCGCCAGCCAGCCGCCGCGCTTTTTGACCATCGACCAGAATCCCGCCTCCAGGTAGGGCGCATCGAGGGCTTCCATGCCGCCGAATTCCTGGATGGCCTTGGTGTTCTCGTACTCCAGCACATCCACGATGTCATCGGCCGTGATGATCCCCAGCATATGGCCCTGGGCATCAGTCACGGGCAGGGCCACCCGGTCGTACTTCTTAAACGTCTCCAGAATCTCCGGCCGCCCGGCCGTCGCCGGGATCGAGATCAAGGCTCGATCCTCGATATCCGCCACCTTCATCTCCGGCGGGGCCATCACGATCGACCCAAGCCGCACATCTTCCAGCAGTCGGCCGGATTGATCGACGACATAGACGATGGCGAGTGTTTCCTTTTCCCGGCCCGTCCTGCGAATGTGTTCCAGCGCATCCCGCGCCGTCAGGTCCGGCGGGACCGAGGCGTAGCGCGGCGTCATGTGCCGGCCGGCCGAGCCGGCGGGATAGCCGAGCAGTTCCCGCGCCGACGTGAGCTCTTCGGGCGGCAATGTCGCGAGCAGCCGGCGGGTGACCTCGGCCGGCAGTTCTTCCAGCAGGCGCGTGCGGTCGTCGGGCTTCATCTCCGCGACGATCGACACCACCTGATCGTTGGAAAGGCTGTGCAAAAGCTCTTCCTGCCGGTCCAGCGGGAGATAGCTGAAAACCGTGGCGGCCCGTTCGCGCGGCAACACTCGGAAGATCACCCCTTCCTCTTCCACCGGCAGATCGATCAGCACTTCGGCGATGTCGGCCGGTGGCAGTTCGCTAAACGCCTCCCGCAACTCATCCCAATTCTTGGCCTTGATGATTTCCTGGATATCGGCCTGGAGAATGTTTCCGATCATGGCGCCCGGTCCCGCTAAAAACCAACGAAAACGCACGGGCCGGCAATCGGCCCGTGCGGCATTCTACCTATGGACCGTGGAATCGCACCTACGATAGTTGGTTTTGAATATGGGTGAGCTGCTCGGCGATTTCGGTCTCATTCTTCACATCATCGGTCACGGTGCGGACGGCATGCATCACGGTGGTGTGATCGCGCCCGCCAAAATATCCGCCGACCTCTTCCAGCGAGTAGCGCGTGTACTTGCGGGCCAGGAACATGCAGACCTGGCGCGGAAAGGCGATCGACTTGTGGCGCTTCTTGGACTGCAAATCGCTGGTGCGGACGTTGTAGTATTTGGTCACCACATCGATGATCTGCTGGATGGTGATTCGCTTCTGCTCGGGGGTACTGGTTTCACCGAGGGCGGCGCGGGCCAAGTCCATATCAATCCTCCCGGCCTGGAGCATTCCCATCCCCTGAATCTTGGTGATGGCCCCTTCGAGTTCGCGGGTGTTGTTCTCGACCTTGGTGGCGATGTAGCAGATCACTTCATCGGGGATCTCCATGCCGCGGAGGCGGGCCTTCTTCTGAAGAATCGCCATGCGGGTTTCGAAGCAGGGCTTCTCGATCCGCGCCACCAGGCCCCAGTTGAAGCGGGAGACCAGGCGCTCCTCCAACTCGGGAATGTCGCTGGGCGGGGCATCGGCCGAGAGGATGATCTGCTTGTTCCCCTGTTAGAGCGTGTTGAAGGTGTGGAAAAACTC
>JBBRTW010000335.1:0-8128 GCA_038244055.1 Tepidisphaerales bacterium
CGAGAACGTCGATGAGCCGCTCAGCGTGGCCGTTCCGCTCAGCAGCGCGTTGACCGTGGCCGAGGAGGTCGCGGGAAATGCCGCCGTCGCCACTGGAATCACACCCAGCGTCGCGCTGTAGGAAGCGAAATCGCTACCGTTGACCGTCGCCCAGCCGACGTGGCTGTTGATGGTGTTTTCGCTGCGGGTCATCAGACTGTTAAACAGATGATTAATCGCGCCGGTGATCGTGATGCGGGGATTGTTGCCGGTGATGCCCAGCGCGAGCACCGCGCCGTTGCCATCGTGGGCCGTGAAATCCACGGTGCATCGAGGATTGCCCGTGCTGTCGCGTTCGTAGCCGGAGAAGCCAAGGACCGTGGCCGCCGCCGTGCCGGCGCGGTGAACCACATCAATGCTCAGCGCGCCCGCACGAGGCTCCGCGGGCGCGCCCAGTTCCAAAAGGCCGGTCGCTTCGGTCGTTCCGGCGGAATTTCCCGTCAATCGAAACGTGCCGCCGCCAACCGTCTCCAACGCGACCACGGCCGTGTCGTCGCGCAGGCGATTGACGTTGGAACCTGAATTGTCGGTTGTGAACGAGCCGCCATGAAGAACGATCTGCCCGCCGGTGGTTGAGGCCAGGGACGTCGTGCCGGCAATGGTCACCGATGCGCCCCAGCCAACCGTCACATCGTTATTGATCGAGAGCGTACCGGTTAGCGTCTGCGAGCCGATGCCATGAAAATTGAGCTTTCCCGCAAGCACGTTGGTGCCGGTGGGGAGCAGGTTGATCGTCCCTCCGAAGGTGGCGTTGCCCATCGGCTGGATCAGCAGATCGTGGCCATTGGCGCTGGCGGTGTTGTCGCGCGCGATCACCGAACCGGTGGCCCCGCTGATTTCACCGCAGCGCAACTCGCCCGATGAACTGAGCGTGGCCGACAGCGCACTCAGCGTGACCCGGTTGGAGCGCAGCGCGCTTCTCCCGGTGACCCCGCCGTTGTTGAAGCGAAACGTGCCATCGTTAATCGTGATGCCGCCGGCAAATGTGTTATCCGAAGGGTCGGTGGCGACCACCGAACCGAAACGCAACGTTCCCGGTCCATTCTTGATGATTCCCGCCGCGCCGGTCACCGTGCCATCGAGGGTTACGATCCCCGTTCCCGATCCCGCGAAGGTGAGGGCGGTGTTGATCAGTACCGGCGCTTCGACGTTGAACTCGCCTCCCTGATTCTGAAGAATCTGCGGCGCTGTTCCCAGAAACATCAGCGCATTGCCCAGGATCTGCGCTGAAGCGGTGCCGGTGGCCGTGCTCGCGTTGTTCAGGACAAGCTGATTGAGAGTGAAGGTTCCCGCCAGATCGTTGGTGGAGTTGTACCCCGTAGCGCCCGTTCCTCCGAAGGTCAGCACTGTCGTCGCGCTGCTCGCAGGGGAGGTTTGCGGGGTCCATGCGGCCGGGTTCGACCAGACATCCGAGGTGGAATTCCAAGTCCAGTTGCCGGCCATCGCCGACCCGCTTGCCCATGCGAGCGCCGCCAGCGCCGCCGCCTTTCGCGCACGGCTAAGCCTCACCCGTCGCTTCATTTCGGGCAACCTTCGCATCGCAGTTTCTCTCCGGTTGACTCTTCACAAAAACTTGTGTTGAGATTGCGTAAATTAGCCGGGTTGTATGAGTGTGGGATGAGAAATGTCTGAAACGACCCCCGGAGCGTCGTGAAATTCGTGGCAGTTGCTCGAGGCGTCGAAGCGACTTTTCAGGCGATCGATGCAACCTAAAATCGGCGTAAGTTGTTTTGGTGAAATATGTTGTGGAAACATTCAGTCATGTGCCACGATGCCGTACAGCCAACGTGCTGGCGCGCCAACGCCGACCCCCGCCTTTTATTTCTTCAGCTCTTTGCGAATTCTCACACTCTGCTCATGGATTTGGTGTTTAATTTGCGTGAAGATTTCGCACGGGAAAGGTGAAGCTTTTGAAACCTTGGAGCACAATTCGCCGCGACGGGTTCACGCTCGTCGAGTTGCTGGTGGTGATTGGAATCATCGGGCTGTTGATCAGTATCCTGCTTCCAGCCCTCTCCCGTGCGCGCGAACAAGCCCAGACCATCAAATGTGCTGCCAATCTGCGGCAGTTCGGCCTGGCCTGGCAGATGTACGCCACGGCCACCAAGGGGTTCTCCTGCCCGGGCCGTCTGCCCCATTCCAAAACGGGTTCCAGCGTCTACGGCCTCGACACCGAGGAAGAGTACCGCCCGCGCTGGTATGAATTGCTGGGCGCGCAGATGAAGATTCAGGCCAACCTTCGGCCTACCCCCAAAGAGGATGACAGTTGGCAGATCGAAAACCCGGTTTTTCTCTGCCCCTCTTCGGATTGGCGCAATAGCCGGAACTATCCTTACGGTTACAACTATCAATTCCTCGGCAACACGCGCCAGAAAGTCATTGGCGGATTCATCAAATGGCCCGTCAAGGCCTCATCGATCCAGGCCGGGCAGACGATCATGGCGGCCGACTGCCTGGGTTCGGCGGCAGGTCATCCCGCCGCCTCGCGGCGCGGCTACCACGAAGACGGCACGGATGATGCCTCGTCCCTGGGTAACAAGGCATTTCTGCTCGATCCACCCCGCCTGACGGTCGTCTCCGACTACTGCGAGGGCAAGCCCTCGCACAAACTGGTCAACCGCTCCGGCCCCGATGCCCGCCACCGCGGCAGGGCCAACGTCGTCTTCTGCGACGGCCACGTCGAGCCCCTGACGCCGGTCGACATGGGATATGTCGTGGAAGAGGATGGCAGTTACGGCCCGTTTTCGCAGGGAGCTCACAACCGGATGTTCTCGGGCACCGGCAAGGATGATGATCCGGTTCGGGCATTCTGAGTGACGTTGTTGCTTTCAGAATTGACACTTCACCCATTTCGTCTGAGCGGCACTCGCCGTTGTCCAGAAATCGCAGTCGTTGAGGCCCATGATGAGTTCACAATCGCCCCCTTCAACATCGAATCCGCGCCACCCCGCCGGGCAGGCCGCAAATCGGTCCGCTGCCGCCGCGAGCAAGAAGAGATTGTGGATGGCCATCGGGTCGGCCGCACTCATCATCATCGGCTTCACCGCCGCCTACATGCTCTGGCGACATCCCAAGCCGCCCGCCGGCAATGACCTGGTCGCCGCATGCAAATATGTCAGCAGCGTGGAGTTCCTCCGCCTGGCTCCCGAGCAGCGGGTTTCCTACACCTCGAACCTTCGCGAGAAAGTGGATGAAATCCAGGCGCTCTACAAGGACGGAAAACTGACCGAGCCCGACTATCGCTCGGCCATGAATGCCGCCTGGGTCGGCAAGCAGGAAGAGCATGTGGCCCGCTACTTCTCCCTGGCTGGAGGCAAGCCCCGCATGGATTACCTCGATCACCTGTCCCGCAAGTTCTTTCAGAAGAAAAACGCCGGCAAGGGCGCGGAGAATTTCAAGCACGATTCGGCCTACGAAGACAATTACATCGCCGACTGGTCGCGCGACAAACAGAGGCGATATCAGGAATTCAGGGCGGCCTATGCCGAACGGCGTAAGGAACTCGAGGCGGCCGGAAAAACCACCAAACCATCCAAAGAAACCAAGAAAGAAGCCCAACCCGGCTGATCCATGGCGAGCGATCCGACCACTCCTCTCCCTCAGCAAAAGCGCCCTCCGCGCGAGAAGCGCTTCGTCGTCACCCTCGCGCGCTGGCGGCAGATCGTCGCCGCGCTGCGCCCGTTTGCGCGCCGGCACGTCCGCCGCCTGGTGCTGGGCGTGCTCATGTCGATCGTGGTGATCTCGATCCGCCTGACGATTCCCTGGCTCTTCAAGGCGATGCTCAAGCCGCTGCTCTCGGGCAACCACAACCATCGCCGCCTCAGTCTCTGGCTGACCGATGGCACCGTGGAGCCGACTCTCCTCTTCGGCGCGCTCTTCCTGGTCCTGCTGGTGGCCATGGGCTTCGCCGATTTCCTGGCCAGGCTCAAATTCGCGCAGTTCGCCATCGGCACGGTCCGCGATCTCCGCGCCCGCGCCTTCGCCTCGGCCGTTCAGCTCGACCCGCGCATCCGTCCCTCGGGTCCCGGTGACCTGGTCGCCCGCCTCATCGGCGACACCGCCCGCGTCAAGGAAGGGCTCAAGGGCTTCCTCACCCACGTCGCCACCAACGGACTGCTCCTGATCGGCATCTGCGCCATTGTCATGTGGGTCGACCCGCTTCTGGGCGGCGCTCTGGCCATCGCGGTGGCGGCCATCATCGCCATCACCCTGATCGGCGCGGTGGCCGTCTACCGCAAGGCCAGCAAGTACCGCGCCAAGGAAGGAAAGCTCGCCGATAACATCCAGCGGGCCTTGCGCCGCAATGCCGTCGATGAAGCCTTCGCCGGCATCAACAACGCCAGCGGTGAATTCGAAGCCAGCGTCACCAAGCTCCAGGGCCGCGCCACCTGGGCCACCCATGCCATCTTCGGGCTGGCGGTTCTGGTGATCATCTGGCTGGGCATGCGCGAAGTCGCCGACCGCCGGCTGGCCACCGCGGACATGCTCCTCTTCATCATGTACGTCCTCATGATGCGATCGCCCATCGTGCAGATGAGCCGTCAGGGCACCCGCACCGGAAAAATCCTCGCCTGCGCCGATCGCCTTGAGCACCTCATGATCGCCGCGCAGGCCGAGGGCGAAAGCGCGGAGCTGGCCCCGCTTCAGCGGGCGATCTCGATGCGAAACATCAAAGTGCAGCGCCCCAGGTCCCAGGGGCGCATCCGCCGATTAAACGTTGCATCCCTCGACATCGAGGCCGGATCGAAGATCGCGATTGTTGGACTTTCGGGCTCCGGAAAGACCACGTTTCTCGAATTGGTCGCCGGCCGCCTCAAGCCTCGAAAGGGATCGCTCACCTGGGATGGCGCGGATCTCACTCCCATCACCGCGCAGGTCCGCGATCGCCAGATCAAGCTGGTTCCCCAGGACCCCACCTGGCTGAAGCAGCCGCTCTGGCGAATGCTCGGCCTGACCGAACCCTTCGCCACTCTGGACCAGCGCCGAATCCTCAAGCGGTTCGGCGTCAAACCGCTCATCAAACGAATGCCCGGGGGACTGGCCAGCGTTCTCGCTTCCGATGTGCTGTCGGCCGGCGAGCGGCGGGCACTGGGCCTGGCGCGGGTCTTCTTCGAGGGAGGCTCGGTGCTTCTGCTCGATGACCCCACCGCCGGGCTAAGCAACCTTCGCGCCGCCAGACGCCTGAAGAGCGCGCTGCGATTCATGCGGAAGGCCACGGTGCTGGTGGCGCTTCCAGAAATGATTGCCCCGGAACTGTTCGACCGCGCCATCGCCCTTCGCAACGGAAAGATCGTGTACGACGGCCCGCCCGGCGACCTGGCCATCGATGAAGCCACCGGCGAACTTATCGCCGATGACGCTCCCGCACTGGTGGGCGTCGCCGATGCGAATTCCGATGGTATCCACGTTGATGCGCAGGCCCACGGCGACACCGCCCCGGACGGCGAGCGTGCCGCGGCGGCGGGTCCCACCGACTGAGCCGACTGGAGTTCTCTATGCGTGCAGTCATCCTGGCCGCCGGTCGCGGAAGCCGCCTTGGAGAAGGCATACCCAAGTGCCTTCTCCGATTGGGCAGGCACACGCTTCTCGAAACCCAGATCCATCTGCTCCGCTCGGTCGGCGTCGAGCAGATCGCCGTCATCACCGGCTACGGCGCTGAGCAGGTGGAGAAGGCGGGCGGCGTCAACTGCCACTACATTCACAACCCGCGCTTCGCCCAGACCAACAGCCTCTACTCGCTGTGGCTGGCCCGCCACTGGGTCAAGGGCCCGTTCTTCCAGGTCAACTGCGACGTGGTCGCCCACCTATGCGTATATCAGAAGCTCGCCCGCGCCCGCGGCACGGTCCTGGCCTACGACTCCACCTCCGGCAAGCTCGATGAGCAGATGAAAGTTCGCATCGCCGGTGGAAAGCTCCTCGACATCAGCAAGCAGATGGACCCGATTCATTCTTCCGGCGAGAACCTGGGAATCCTCAAGTACGACCGGGCCGGCGCTCAGTTTCTCTTCAACGCCGCCGATGAATTGATCGCCGCGGGCGACGAGCGCGCCTGGGCCCCCGCCGCCGTTGGACGGATGACCGCGTCTTACCCGGTGCGCTGCCTCGATGTCGCGGGCATCCCCTGGGCCGAGATCGATTTCGTCGAAGACGCCCTCTACGCCCGCTATGAAATCTGGCCCGCCGTGCGGCCCGCCCGCCGCCGCTCCATCGCCGCCCGCCTGGCCGGCGGCGTGGTCGGCGCTGGCGCTCACCTGGTCAAGTCGCTCGGAGCCCTGGGCGGCATGCTCGACGGAATGCTTTAACTCCATCCAATGCCAAACCCATCGCCCACCCGCGTCCTCTTCACCGGCTACGCGCCCGTTCATTTCGTCTGCTTCGCGCCGCTCTACCAGCGCCTGCTGCGCTCGGACCGCTTCGACGTCCGCGTCTCCGGCGGCCTGCGCTCCGAAAACGACGAGGGAACCCGACATCACGACGCCCCGGGCATGTACCATCCCCTGGGCATTCCCGACGATCGCATCCTCACCCTCGAGCAGATTCAGGAGATGGATTTCGACCTCCTCTTCGGCGCTAATACCAACCTCCTCGCCCCGCGCTCGGCCGCCCTGCGCATCCAGCTTTTCCACGGCATTTCCTTCCGCAACAAGGCCGTCCGCGCCGAGAATCTCGGCTGCGACTACTACTTCATCGTCGGCCCGTACATGCGCCGCAAGTTCGCCGAGGCCGGACTGCTTCCCGAAGGCGATCCGCGGGCCCTGCCCATCGGATTCATGAAGACCGACCGCCTGCTCGACGGCCAACTCGACCGCGTCGAACTGCTCCGCCGCCATGGCTTCGACGGTTCGCGCCCCGTCCTGCTCTACGCCCCCACCGGCCAGCGCTACAATTCCATGGAGACCATGGGCGAGGAGGTCGTCCGCCGCCTGGCCGCCGCCGGCCGCTACGACCTGCTCATCAAGCTCCACGATCACCCCAAGGACGACAGCATCAACTGGTTCGAGCGCCTCGCCCCCCTCGAGGATGCCCACACCCGCGTCGCCCGCGAGCCCGATGTGATCCCGCTTCTCTTCCTCGCCGACCTGCTCATCACCGATGCCTCCTCGGTCTCCAGCGAGTATTCCCTGCTCGACCGCCCGATTGTCTTCCTCGACGTTCCCAAGCTCATCGCCAAAGCCGGAAAATCCGGATCGCTCGATATGGACACCTGGGGCCGCCGCGCCGGCCGGCTCGTTGAGCAGCCCGAGGATGTCATCGCCGCGATCGATGATTCCCTGGCGAGCCCGTCTGAACTCTCCCCCATTCGCAAAGCCATGGCGGCCGACCTTTTCCACAACCCCGGCGCGGCCACCGATGCGGCATGGTACTGGCTCGACCAGATCTGCTCAGGTTCGGTGCCCAGGGTTCATGGATAATATGGAGATGGATTGATCACATCACCTGTTTGATCGGGATGTCCGGAGAAGTGCGACCATGAGATTCGGTACGCTGCCCACCAGACGTTGCAGTCAATCGGAGGCACCTTTGGGTTCATTTTTCTGAAATCAGGTCCGGAATCTCGCTTCCCTCATGGATCAGGCCGAAGCGAATGAAACACTACCCGGATCTGGAGCAATTGCGTTCGATGGTGCGTTCCGTGGCGGAGTCCTATGTTCGAAGTGGTCGCTGATGCACTGGGGAGCTGCTGAAAGCTAAACCACATCACCAACTATGACGCGAAATTGCGGGAAAATTAAGCAGAGCCGCACCAGCACCCATTTTTTGAGATCTTTCCACTTGAGAAAATCCTATACGCCAGCGTCCGTCACCCGTCCGTCAGAAAACACCCCCAATTTTTGCCCGGTCCGTCACGTCCGTCACCCTTTTCTAAAGAACGATCAGAAAAATTGGAGTGAAGGAGAGTGGATGAAGGGCTACAGGGCGAAATCTATGAAAGGTATTGCGAAAGTAATTGGTAATTGTTTACCGCCTCCACGCGCAGATCAAGCCTGGCCCCGTGGTGGTGAGAATTCTTATGACTGGGAGTTGACCGGCTATCCGCCGCCGATCAGCAGGGGTCGCTGTTGCGGCGGCGCCCGCAGGACCTGGCCGA
>JBBRTW010000336.1:0-8117 GCA_038244055.1 Tepidisphaerales bacterium
AGCGCCTGGCCCATGTAGATGCCGCTCATATGAATCCCCACCGCCAGCGATCGCGTCGGCCCGGGGTGGTAATCCGCGATCAGCGCCAGCCCGGCCGGGATATAAAACGCCT
The DNA here is from genome assembly GCA_038244055.1 of Tepidisphaerales bacterium. Classification (GTDB taxonomy): domain Bacteria; phylum Planctomycetota; class Phycisphaerae; order Tepidisphaerales; family Tepidisphaeraceae; genus DASPKW01. The sequence goes on from JBBRTW010000336.1 coordinate 113, forward strand.
CGCTGATCCCCATGATCGCGCGCAGCCAGTAAAGCTCGTTGAAGCCGCCGACCTGCCCCATGAGCAGTGTCACTCCCGACCACACGGCCAGGCTGGCGACGATCAGCCATTTGCGGTTAATGCGGTCCGCGATGACGCCGCCCAGCGGACTGCAGAACGCATAAACCCACATGAAAACAGCCATGAGCTGCCCATACGTCTCGGCCGCGCGCAACTCGGGGATATCGATCTTGATCGACTGCCCCATCGTCGCCAGCATCTGCCGGTCGAGATAGTTGAGCAGCGCGACCGGCCAGAGCAGGCCGACTGTGAGCCAGGCGGCCGGGGGCATCCGCCGCGCATCATAGAGGGCGGGTGGCGTGGCGTAAGAGAGTTTTGCGGGCGGGAACGGCATGGTGCGGTCAATCGTCAATTGTCCATCGTCAATGGTCAATCGTTCATGGTCAATGGTCAACCGTTCATCGCCAATGGTCAATCGTTCATGGTCAATGGTCAATCGTTCATGGTCAATCGTGAATCGTCAATCGTGAATCGTCACTCGTCATCCTGAGGGAGCTTCAGGCGACCGAAGGATCTACACGATGGTCTGAGGTCCGCCATTTCGTCGAACGACCCAATGCGTTCGAGGCAAGATGCTTCGCTACGCTCAGCACGACACGACTTGAAGGTTCGATCAATTAGAGAAAAATTTGTAACCCCATACCTCCGCCGACCGCACCCCCGGCCGCGCCTCCCCACTGGGAATAACCCACCAATCCCCCCAGCGCACCAGCGGCGTCGTAACCCGCGGTGCTGGGATCGCGCCCGCGATCCGCCATTGATCCACCTTCGCCTCGTAGCCAGCGATCTGATTCGCGAAACCCGGATGACTCTCCGGCGAAGTGAATCCCACATGCGACCCATCATCCCCGCCGAAAATCAGCAGGCCTGCTTCATCGGTCGCGGCCGGCGACGGCGCGGCGGCCAGTGGATGCGGCAGGTCCGCGAGGCGCTTCCAACCTGTCGCAGGGTCGTATCGGTAGGCATCGCCGAGATATTGCCGAACAGGCGGGCCGCCCAATTTGGCTGGCCCCGGCGGAAGGTCGATTCCGCCGACGACATAGAACGCCTTGTCGAACGCCGCCGCGATAGCCAGCATCCGCCCCTGCCCGGGGATCGGAGGCAATTCACTCCACGCCGGATTCCCGGCCGCCAGATTCAACATGAAAACCGTCCGCAACGTCTCCCGCGCATCGGGCTTCTCGATCCCACCGGCGATGTAGAGCACATCCCCAACAATCGCCCCGCAGGCGTTGGCGATAGGTTTCGGCAGCGGCGGCAGAGGAGTCGTGATGATCTGCCCGCCCGCGTACTCGATACGAAACGAATCGGCGTAATGCCGCTCGGAATCGCTGCCGCCAATGCAGAGGATCGCATTGCGATAGGTGAGCGAAACGCCATAGCCAAGCGGCCGGGGGAGCTGGCCGACCATCTTCCACTGCCCATCGGGCTCATCCAGCGCATAGATCGTGTCGTACCAGATTTTCTTCCCGCCTTCCCACGGCCTCTTCTCCGGGAAATTCGCCCCCCCGGCCACGATCAGCGCGCCGCCGCTCACCCCCGCATACGCGCCGGCCAATCCCTCTCGATCCGGAATCGATGGCAGCCTCCGCCAAGGCTGACTCGCGCAGCCGCAGGCGAATTGGATCAACCCGAGCATCAGGATCATTCGCATCATTTGCCGGCCAGCCAGTCCATCGTGAATCGCGCGAAGACGATCTTTCCCTCGGTCTCAAAAAGACATCCAATCGCGCCATCGTCGAACCGCGTCAATACCGAATACGCAAAACTGCCCGCCTTCAACACCCGCTTGTCCGGCCAACTCTTCCCCTCATCGTAACTGACGTGAATCGTGCCGTTGTCGCGTTTTGTGCTATCCGGCCCGCTGTAGAGAAGAATGCTCTTCCGCCCGCCCTCCGAAAACGAATACCGAAAGATCGAAGCCATGCACGATGGATCGCGCAGCTCCTTCGCATCCTCCACATTTCCCCATGTTGCCCCGCCATCTTTGCTCACCGCGCTCTTCCGCACCTTCTCCCCCGCGAACTGCCGGCTGTTGAGCATCACCCACCCATCCGATAGCTCCACCATCTGCACCTCATTCACCTGGCTCTTCGCGCCGACCATCGCCCCCGGCACGATCTGCCCGGCCGTCCAGGTCTTGCCGCGATCATCGCTGTAAAACGCGAAGTTCGTCCACACTCCATACGGCCCTTCATTGAATGGAATAATCAGCCGCCCCTTATGCTCCCCACGCGTAAGCTGAATGCCGATCCCCGGCCCCGAGCAGGTCGTCGTCGCGACGGTTGGATGCTTGGTCGACCCCGTCACATCCAGCGGCTTGCTCCAGGTCACCCCATCATCATCCGACCAGATCAGCAGATTGCGGTACACATCCGGCCCTTCAAAACCCGTCGCGATCTCCTTGCTCCGCTCCTTCAAATGCCCCGGAATCCGCTGGTACATCAAAAATACCCGGCCAGTACCCTGCTCGATCACCGCGCAGGGATTATTGAGCGAATTGGTCCCGTCATCGTGCAGCAACTGAATCGCCGACCACTTCCGCCCGCCATCGCTGCTGCGCTTGAGGACGATCTTGTTCTCCGCCTGATCCGTCGCCCGCGCCCGAGCCTCGGCAAACGCCAGCGCGGTTCCCTTGCCCGTCACCACCACCGATGGAATCCGAATCGATTTGTAGCCATCCTCCTTGGGCACAAAAACATCGTTGAACTCCGGCTCGGCGGCCGCCGCCGGCATGGGAAGAAGGATAAGCGCGATGAAAGTGAATCGTAGCAGCGGTTGCATCGGCAGGTTCCGTGAGAGGTTGAATGTTCCGCGGATGACCAAGCTAGATAAAAAAATGAGAAGAATCAATGAACCTTCCCCGCCCTTGCCTGTCTCTATGATGCGAGCGCCGTCGGTGAGTGTCGTCGGCGGCGCGGTTTGGAAAGGAGCAATCACCCCTCTACTTCGCTTTAGCCGTGACATCGAAACCCCGTCTCTCGCGCCTCGGCCGAATTCGCGTCCACATCCACCACCCCATCCCCCAGAGCGCATATCCGAGGCAGCCGATTCCCAGGATGTACCGGTGCGCCACGATCACCATCAGCAGCAGGATGACCATCACCACCACCGTCGCGATCGACTTGCGCCCGCGCAAATATCGGTTCACCAGGTGCGGGTAACGGATGTTCGAGATCATCAGCACACCCGTGATCGCGACGATGAACGGCAAGGCGATAATCAGCCCGTCCTTCATCACGTCCAGCGTCCGCGCGAGCCAGGGGATGTCGGTATGCGCGATCGATTCCTGCGCCATATCCTGGAGCATGAGGATCAGCGCCGCCACCGCGCCGGCCGCCCCCGGGCTGGGCAGTCCGAGGAATGAAAAATGATGCTGCTCGCCATGCTCGTTGGAAACGTTGAACCGCGCCAGGCGCATCGCCGCGCACGACATATAAAGCGCCCCCACGGCCCAGATCAATCGCGAGAACATCGGCGGAATATCCGGGTGCGCGAATTTGAAAAGCTGCAACGCGATCACCGCCGGCGCGACCCCGAAGGAAACCATATCCGCCATCGAATCGAGCTGCCCGCCGAAATCGGTCGTGTGCCGAGTGAACCGGGCCAGCCGGCCATCGAGGCCGTCGAAAAGCATCGCGATAAAGATCATGTAAGCCGCCGCCGCGAAGCGGTGGATGTAGAACCAGTTCGTGAGCGGGTCCTTCGCGCCCGCATCGAGCGTCGCGATGTGAATGGCCGCGAATCCGCAGATCGCGTTTCCGAGCGTGCAGAGCGAGGGGAGGAAATAGACCGAGCGCACATACGCCCGCCGGCCATGCCGCTTCAGTCGCCGCCGTCGATGCTCGCGCGTGCGGTGGATGGGCGGCTTCTCGCGCCGGCGATAGAGTCCGGCCTCGGCCTCCGCGTCATCGCGGCCGCGTTCGTTAACGGGCGGTTTGTCGTCTGGGGGCTGATCCATGTCCCCTATCATCCGCGAATCCGCCCCATGCCACAACCCGCGTTGGGAGTGTTAAGTGGTGGGTGATGCTGTCGCGTTGGGTGCGGTGCAGCCGTTGAAATTGTTGGGGAAATGGGGGAGAGAAGATCGATTAGGCGCGGCGGCGGCGACTCAGGACGAAGGCCAAGCCGCCAAGGAGGGTGATGGCGGAGGTGGGTTCGGGGACGGCGACGGCGACGGCTTGGATGCCGACATGGGAGCTGGTGGCCGCGCCGCCCGTGTCCGTGGTCATGACGTAGCTGATGCCGAGGTTATCGCCAGGGTTGTCGGGCAGGTAGGTGATGGTGAAGAGTGTGGGCACCTTGCTGGCAGTGTAGAGTTGGCTGAGGGCCAATTGGTTGGCGGCGCCGGGAAGGGTGGCGGTCAGCGTGCCCTGGCCATTGAAGCCGGTCGCCCACACTTTGAGAGTGCGGGTGACGAGGGGATCGCCCGCGACGGAGAACTTGACGCCGGTGCCAACGAGATCAAGCGTCGAATCGAAGACTTCGGCGACCGTCGCGTTGGTTTGAGAAGTGGGACTGGTGCCGTTGGTATAAGTAAACAGTTCAGCGCCTTTGCTGCTTGTGCCACGGACAGAGTTGCCGACGGTGACGGCGGTGAGGGCGGCGGTATTGAGGACGGAGCTGCCGGATTTGGTGTTGGTGGGGGAGATGGAAGCGGTCGCGCCGCCGGTGTTGTCGTAGATGGCCCAGTCGAAGGCGCCCTCGGTGGTGAGATTTGCGTTGGGCGGGGCGAGATCAACGGTAACGGTGAGAAAAGCCGCGGAGGAGGTGAGGGCGGGCATCGCCAGCAGGGCAATGGCGCAAAGACCGGTGAGACGCGACAGGATGCGGCGGGGGCGTGGTTTCATAGAATGATTGGTTGAATGCGGCTAAGGGAAGCCCATGAAGGTCGGGCACCACGCGGCAACTATTGCCGAGTATCCGAGGATGGGGACAGCGCGTCAAGCGATATTTAAGATGTGCAGGAGCATGAGTGAGGGAGCGAACGCAGGCGCGATGGCACAGGCGTCATAAACGGAATGTTGAGGGTCGGAAAGCGATGGGGTGGGCGCGGCGAACGAATTCTGGCTTATTTTACGCCTCTTTGGCCGACACCGGATTCACAATCTCCCGCCCCACCATCGCCAGAATATCCATCCCCCCGCGCACCTTATCCCCTTGTTTGCACTTCACCACCGGTTCCAGCCGTTTGGGGATGTAGAGCTCGGTGCGCGATCCGAATTTGATCATCCCGATCCGCTGCCCGCGCCCGACCAGATCCCCCGAATGCGCCGTGCAGACGATTCGCCGGGCGATCAATCCCACGATCTGCTTGACTGCGCAGACAATGGCGTGGTTGCCCGGCTCGAAGAGAATGATCGTATTCGATTCGTTCTGCTCCGAGGCGGCGTTATGCGAAAGGGCGTTGATGAACTTCCCCTTCTTATAAACCACCGAAGCCACCCGCCCGTCGCAGGGTGAACGATTCACATGCACGTTGAAAACCGACAGAAAAATACCGATCCGCACCGCAGGCCCGCCGCCCAGCATTTCGCAGTTCTCGATTTCCGTGATATCCGAGACCAGCCCGTCGGCCGGCGAGACCATATTCCGCGCATCTTCGGTGATTGGCCGCTCCGGATCGCGGAAAAATGCGAAGAGCCAGATCAGGACCGGCAGGATGAGAAATGAAAGCGGCGGCCAGACCCACCCCAGCCCGCCTCCGATCAAGAGCAGAACGACCGTTCCGATGATCATTTCCCAGGTTCCATGGCGGGTCAGACGCAGCATAATGCGAAGTTAGGGGAGGCTTGCGCGGATGTCAACGAACCGCGCCGCCGCAGTCCGCCGCATCGCCGTGCCACCGCCGGTCGAAATCGCGGCCGAATAATTATTGCCACATCCAGCCCATGCGAATCTCGCCGCCCGCGTGCCCCGCCGCCACTTCGGGTGTATACACTTCATACAGGAGTGGATGATCTTTCAGACGGAGCGACCCCAATGGCAACAATTGAACAAACTCTCGGCACCCCCAGCACCCCAGCCGGCGATAATCGCCCGCTCGCAGCCCCCACCGCAACCGAAATGTGCAAAGCCATCGAGCAGTCGTTCGCGCTTTCGGGCCGCGAAGAAATCCGCTGCGTCCATGTGTACGGGTATTGCTACCGCTGCAACTGGTGGCTGCGCGATCACGGCGCGCTTTGGGGCTCGCCCGCGCGCATCGTGAAAAGCATGTTCCTCCGCGCGACACTGGATGCCGATGGCCTGCACATCGAGGACCTCAGCGATGGCGCTCGCCCCGCCAGGCCCCAGTTGCCGCTCGCGGTGTGAAGCCCGCATTTCCCGTCGAACCCGTCGATGCGCGGAAGCTCATCGTCACCCGGATTTCACGAATTTCAATTCCTGAATCAAGCCCCGGCATCGCTGGATTTCACATCGCATCGCGTTACGATCCGCCCGGTTTTACGGTAGCGGGTGGGCTGCGCATCGAAGCATCACCTGCGGGCATCGGGCCGGTGTGACAGCGCACTCATTTTGGGTCCCTATGGCAAGGAAATGGCGGATTGGCATCGTGGGGTGCGGAGTCGGAGGACTCACCGCCGCGATCGCACTGGCGCGCAAAGGCCACGCCATCACCCTCATCGAACGCGCCCCCAGATTGGCCCCCGTTGGCGCGGGCCTCCTCCTCCAACCCGCCGGCCAGCTCGCCCTCAAACGCCTCGGCCTCTTCGATGAAGTCATCGCCACCGCCGAACCAATCGCCCATTTCTACGCCCGCACCCATCGCGGCCGCACACTCCTGCGCCTCTCCTATCGCCGCCTCGGCCCGGCCTTCAGCGGCTATGGCGTGCATCGCGACGACCTCTTCCAGGTCCTCTACCGCCATGCTCTCGCCGCCGGCGTGACCTTCCGCCTGGGCACCACTATCGACCATGCCCACCAGACCGCCGACCGCATCATCGCCCTCGGCGAGGCCGGCCAGGAGCACGGCCCCTTCGATGTCCTCATCGCCGCCGATGGCGTCCGCTCGCGCCTGCGCCAGACCCCCGGCCTCATGGCCAGTGTCCGCGAGTTCCCCCTGGGCGCCGTCTGGTTCACCGGCCGCTCCGATGCCGTCCGCGGCGAGCTCCGCCAGGTGACGCATGGCGGCCGTCAACTCATCGGCCTGCTCCCCCTCGGCCAGGGCCGTTGCAGCTTCACCTGCACCCTCCCCATCGGCGGCCGCGCCGCGCTCGAAGCCTGCGGCCTGCCCGCCCTCAAGCAGGAAATCGTCGATCTCTGCCCCGAAGCCGAGTCGATCGTCGGCCAGATCAATTCTTTCGACGACCTCGCCTACACCCGCTACCAACTCGTCCGCCTCCGCCGCTGGAGCGAAGGCCGGCTCGTCTGCATCGGCGATGCCGCCCACTCCACCACCCCCCACCTCGGCCACGGCGTCAACCACGCCATGCTCGATGCACTCGCCGTCGCCGGTGAGCTCGACCGCGCCGATGACCCCATCGCCGCCATCGCCCGCGCCTCCGAGTTCCGCCGCCGCCAGGTCATGTGGAGCTGGCGCATGTCCAATCTCCTCGGCCCCGTCTTCCAGAATCAAGGCTGGTTCCTCGCCGCCGGCCGAGACCTGGTCCTCCCCTGGCTCCCCAGAATGCCCTGGATCGGCCGAGCCATGATCGGCATGATGTCCGGCCTCCGCACCGGCGTCTTCGCCCGCCTTCAAGTAAGGGATTGATAGGCTTTGCGAGTTTCGAACTGCCGATGCTGTCGACTGTCGGTTGTCAGTGGTCCGTTGTCAGTCGTTGTTTGCGCGGATGCGCTTCCACCAACAACGAACCACTGACAACGGACAACGGACAACTGACAATTGACAATTGACAATTGGCCTCCGCGCTTCCAACTTCTATCTTCTCTCCCTCCCCCCTACAATCCACCATCCATGCCCCGCCGCCCTCCCCCCAACCCCTCC
>JBBRTW010000337.1:0-8108 GCA_038244055.1 Tepidisphaerales bacterium
AAGCGAAGACCCTCACTCCCGCCCTCTCCCGAGTACAGGAGCGGGAGTAAGAGGCGACTACTTCGCACAGAAATCGACCAGCCGGGCGATTTCGCTTCTCAGGTCTTTTCGGTGCACGACGAAATCGAGAAAGCCGTGCTCTTCGAGGAATTCGGAGCGTTGGAAGCCATCGGGGAGTTCGACCTTGATCGTATTCCAGATCGTGCGCGGACCGGCGAAGCCGATGAGGGCTTTGGGCTCGGCGATGATGAAATCGCCCAGCATGGCGAAGGACGCGGTGACGCCGCCGGTGGTGGGGTCGGCCAGGAGCGAGATGAACAGGCCGCCGGCTTCATCGAGGCGGGCCAGGGCGGCGCTGGTCTTGGCCATCTGCATCAGGCTGAGAGTCGATTCCTGCATGCGCGCCCCGCCGGAGCAGGAGACGATCAGGAGAGGCAGTTTATCCTCGGCGGCCGCTTCGATGGTGCGGGTAATTTTCTCACCCACCACGCTGCCCATCGAGCCCATCATGAAGGTGGGGTCCATGGCGGCGACCATAATCGGCCGGCCTTTGATGAACGCCTTGCCGCAGATCACCGCATCGGGGTTGCCGGTCTTGGCCTGCTCGGCTACCAGACGGTCCTCGTAGCTCTTTTTGTCGGTGAACTTGAGCGGGTCCGTCGGGCGGATATCGGTGTACAGCTCTTCGAAAGACCCGGGATCTACGAGCAGATCGATGCGCTGGCGGGCGGAGATGCGGAAATGGTGCTGGCAACTCGGGCAGACCCAGAAGGCCTCTTCAACCGCCTTGCGGAAGAGCATCTCCTCGCACTCCGGACAGCGCAGCCAGAGTCCTTCGGGGATGCCTTCCTTGCGGATGGCGGAGCTTTCGGGGGGAGGGGTGGTGGACATGGGGAACCTGATAAAACTAAAGCTAAAAACTAAAAACTTAAGGCAACGAGCGGTGGATTGGGGTCAATCGCTCAGGTCTCTGGGGGCGACATCCGGGACATCAATGGTCTCCATGGGGAGGGGGTCGTGCAAGTGGCGAGCGATATCCAGGATCGATTCCTTGCGGAGCAGGCCGGCCGCCAGACGCATGGCCATCGGGCGCATCACCAGGGCGATGCAGACGCCGCGGTTGCGGCGGAGGATTTTTCGCAGGCCCTGGCGGATGCGCTCGGCGGCTTCCTGGACGCTTTCCCCCTCGGGGGGCTGGACGGCGAGGGCATCTTCCTCCCAGGCGGGGAAGATGGTGGGGAAGCGAAAGCGCAACTCCTCGCACGTCAGGCCCTGCCACAGGCCCAGCGAGATCGAATCGAGGGCCTCGGAATCGCGCACGCGCAGGGAGAATTTCCCGGCCACGATTTTGGCGGCCTGGTCGCATGCCTCGTCATTTCGATTCGTGTAGACGGCCGAGACGGCATGAGGGATGGAATCGGCCAGCGCGCGAATCATGCCTGGGGCTTCATCCGACAGCGGCAGGGAGTGACTGCCGCACAATCGGCCTTCGGCATCCCAGACAGTCGGTCCGGCGAGAATGAGGAGCACGCGGGTCATCGGGCGGGACATGATGCCCGGTAGAGGGCGCGGAGGCAACCCGGGCGGCATTCGGGTGAACCCGTTCAGCGTGGAGCATGCTGGGCCAGCAGCGCGGCCACCTGGCAATACTTGGCCATCGAGCGCCGCTCCAGGTTCAGGGACTGGGTCATATCGCGATACCAATGCGGAAATCGATCGGTGAATTTGAGTTCGAGGATGACCGGCGCGCCCGCGATCATGGGCGGACAGGCGAACCCGCGGGCGGCCAGGAGCTGGCCGGCATAGGCATCGCCCTGGAGATCGCGATCGAAGGTGAGGCGGACGTGGTCATCATCGGGTTTGACCCATGCCTCGCGGAGATAAGAAATCAAGGCGCGCGGCGTGGCGGCCAGGCGATCGCGGAATTCGGCGAATCGGCGCAGGGCATGCCACTGCTCGGGATTGTCGGTGGTGACCAGATCATCGGCCAGGGGAGCGCGGCCGCGAATGATCAGCATCGCCCTGTCGCGATGGACCAGGGCGCGTTCCTTGATGATCGTATCCTGCACGCGCCGCTTGATCTCGAAAAAGACGGGCGAAGCGGGGTGTTCATCGTAGAAGCGAACGCGCAGTTTCATGCGGTTTTTGTGCCCGGCCATGCTGGAGTGATACAGGGGCAGGCCGGGCCCATCGAGGTAGAGGCTATGGGTTGGGTAAGCGTATTTGAGGTCGGGCTGGGCGAATTCATCGTGAATCAGGCGTGAGCGGGCGAATTCCCGGACATCGCGGGCGGCCGCCTCGTCGATGAGATATTTGAACTCAAAGCGATTGCAGAGGCTGCGAAGATGGGGCAGGGCTTGAGGCATTGGCGGGTGGAGGGCGATTCTAACCGGAATATTTGGGTTGTGACACGGATCGGGGTGCGGCGCGGGTTGCGTTTGTGATGCCGGAATGTGGCGATCCCGTCATCCTGAGGTACTCCGAAGGACCTGGCCTGTAGGTCGGGGCCCTTTCGAATAAGTGAGATGGCCTATGCGTTCGAAGCGAGATCCTTCGGAGTACCTCAGGATGACGAAGTGTCTCAGGATAATGAAGTGTCTTTGCCACGAATAGGCGTTATACCCCGGGAATAGGAGTTACACCCCGGGTTTCGGAGCGACCAATCCGGTGCTAGAATGTGCCGATTGAGATTTTGCGCATCGCCTTCATTTGAGAATTGTTGAAATGACCCCTCATACCAAGCGGAAACTGATCCATTACTGGCGGCGGCACATCAGGCCGATCGGCATTCTGGTTCTGGTGTTCACCTCGTTTCGATCGATCGTTTCGGATTGGAACGATGTGCCGACGGGATCGATGCGGCCGACGATCATCGATGGGGACCGAATTTATGTGAACAAACTCGCGTACGGTTTGAAGGTGCCGTTCACGACCTGGCATATTACGCGGTGGGGTTCGCCGGCGCGGGGGGAGATCGTCGTGTTCTACAAGCCGACGGATGGGGTCAGGCTTGTAAAGCGAGTCATTGGCGTTCCGGGGGATAAGATCAAATTGGACGGGAACATGCTGACGATTAATGGAAAACGCCTGGAATATGAGGAGATCGGCAACGACGTCGGAGATCCGTTGCCGGCACCGCCACGGAGGTACTTTCGCGAGCATTTGGGAGATTACGTTCATACGATCGCGATTTATTCCGACGTCAGGACCGTTGCCAGGCCTGATTTTAGGGACTTGCAGGAATTCACCGTTCCGGCGGGAATGTATTACATGATGGGGGACAACCGCGACAACAGCGCCGATTCGCGCGACTTTGGATTCGTGCCGGAAGGCGAAATTCTCGGCCGGTCCACGCGCACGGTATTTTCGCTCGACAAGGGAAATTACTGGCTGCCGCGGAAGGATCGATGGATGAAGGCGCTGCCGTAGATTGGGGTGTGCTGAGTCCTCGATTGGAGATGTTTTGCCGCGGAAGATTGAGGAACGCACTTCACCGCCCGGCCCTCACCCCCGCCCTCACCCGAGTACAGGAGAGGGAGTCGAAAACTCAAATCCCACACCAGCCGGATACAGAATCGTGGCAGGGCGCTCTTGCCCAAAGGCGGCATAGGGTAAAATCCCGCCCATGCGAATCTTCAACTCGGCGCGCGCGGTCAGAGGCATGGGCATCATGGTGGTCGCCGCTTGTGTGGGCGGGATCTGGGCGGCTCCAGCGCGTGGGGAGCTGCCAGCGCCGCTGAAGGATTCGGAGCTGGCGGAATTTCCGATGACGTGGACGCCCGATGCGCCGGGGGCGTTCGATGCGGCCTCGCTGCTGGATAAGCCGGCGGGGCGGATGGGGTTTGTGGTGAGCAAGGATGGGCACTTCTATACGGGGGACAAGCGGATTCGCTTCTGGGGCGTCAACATCTGCTTTGGCGGGTGTTTTCCCACGCACGAGGCGGCCGACCGCGTAGCATCGCGGCTGGCGCATTTCGGGATCAACGCCGTGCGCTTCCACCACATGGACAATCAGAAATTCCCCAACGGCATTTTCGGGGATGACAAGCTGGAAACGCTGAGCGATGAGGCGATGGACCGGCTGGATTATTTTATTTCGGCGCTGAAGAAGAATGGCGTCTACGCGGATTTGAATCTGCACGTCTCGCGCTCCTGGGGCAAGGCGCATGGCATGCCCAACATCGACAAGCTCCCGCAGTCGTACGACAAGTTTATCGATCTCTTCGATTTCGATTTGATCGCGGCCAACAAGAAATATGCCCGCGATCTGCTCACGCACGTCAACAAGTACACGGGCAATGCCTACGCCAGCGAGCCGGCGGTCGGGCTGGTGGAAATCAATAATGAAAATACATTTTTCATCTGGGGCGGCGATGCGGCGATCGCCAAATTGCCCGAGCCCTATGTGAACCTGCTCAACAAGCTCTGGAACCAGTGGCTGATGAAGAAATATGAAACGCGGGAGAAACTCCGTGAAGCATGGAAAGTCGGCGAGCTGCCGTTGGGTGAGAATTTGCTGGCGGATTCAACTTTCGCGACACTCACCGATCCCAAGGCCAGGCCGGCCAAGTGGGTCATCGAGCAGCACGAAGGGGCGAAGATGACTGTCAGCGCCGATCGAGGCGGCGATGTAGCGGGAGTGAAGCTGGCTATCTCGGCCATCAGCCCCACTTCATGGCATCTGCAATTATCGCATCCGGGATTGAAGCTGAAAAAGGGGCAGTTCTATACGCTGAGCTTTCAGGCGCGAGCCGACAGCGCCCGGCCGCTGAGTGTTGGCATCGCGCAGGCGCATGCGCCGTGGCAGAATCTGGGTTTGTCGGCGACGCTCAATCTCAAGGAGGGGCTCTACGAGGCGTATCGGCTGGGATTTGTGGCGGCCGATGATGATGAGAATGGGCGGGTTTCATTCTCGGTGGGGCACAAGACCGGCGAGGTCATGCTCGCCAATGTGATGCTTCAGCCGGGCGGGCAGGAGGGGCTCGCGGCGGATGAGAATCCGTACAGCCGCTTCCGTAGCGCGCGGCCGGATGCGAAGCAGATTGCATCGCACAAGCCGGGCGATTCGGTGACTCCGGCGCGGGCGGCCGACTGGTATGCGTTTTTGCAGCAGACCGATGAGGCGTATTGGACAGACATGCGCGATTACCTGCGAAATGAGCTCAAGGTGAACGCGCCGATCACCGGCACGATCGGCCTGGGACCATTGGGAACGCTCAGCCAGTCGAAGATGGATTATGTCGACGCGCATGCCTACTGGGAGCATCCGCATTTCCCCGGGCGGCCGTGGGACCCGACGAATTGGGTGATTAATAACAAGCCGATGGTGGACAACCCCGACGGCGCGACTCTCTGGCGACTGGCGGCCATTCGCGTGGCGGGCAAGCCGTTTACGGTGACGGAGTACAACCACTCGGCCCCGAACGAGTGGCAGGCCGAGGGGATTCCGATGATCGCCACCTACGCGGCCACGCAGGATTGGGATGGCGTTTTCCTGTTCGCCTACAGTCACGGCAGCCAGTTCGAGCGCGAGTACAACGGGAGCTATTTCGATATCGAGGGCAACCCGCTGAAGATGCTGGCGATGCCGGTGGGGGCGCGGATTTTCCTGGGGCAGAAGGTGAAGCCCTCGGGCATGCCGCTGATGGTGCCCTGCCGGATGGCTTCGATGCTGGAGGATGCGCCGCAGTCGTATTTCGATGCCTGGTCGTTCGCCCGGCGGGTGCATGGAAACGATTGGAAGAAAGCCCTGAACGGGCGAATGTATCTGGTGTTTGAAGGCGATCCCGGCGCGAAGTTCAACAACGATCTGGTCATTGGAAACATGATCACCGGCCCGATCCTCAACTGGAGCGCTGGCAAGCCGGGAACCGGGCGGTTTGCGCTGAACGATCCGGCCGCGGCGGTGCTGGTGGGATTTGCCGGAGGCGAAGGGCCGCCGGCGCTGGGGGATATTCAGGTGACCGATCTGCAGACGCCTTTCGCGGCGATGACTTTGACCCCGGCCGATTCGGGGAAGACGATCAAGAACGCCGATCGACTGCTGCTATGCGCGATGGCCCGGGCGGCCAATACGGGAATGGGCTGGAATGAGAAGCGGACGAGTGTCTCAAATCACTGGGGCAAAGCGCCGACACGGATCGAGCCGGTGAAGGCCACATTGACGCTGCCGGCGGATTTCACGGTGCGGGCGCTGGATTCAACTGGGAAGGTCATTAAGGAATGGCAGACGGAGAATAAGATTTTGAAGATCGGGGAAGTGGCGACGGTTTGGTATGAGCTGATTCGGAAATGATCTGGTTTGGAGAACGATGTCGATTGACGATCCCATCCTGATCGATCTTTTTCGAAGCGCCGCCCGCGTTGTCGTTTTTACGGGCGCGGGCGTGTCGGCCGAGAGCGGGGTGCCGACATTTCGCAACGCGCTGACGGGGCACTGGGCGAAATTTGACCCGGCCGAGTTGGCGACCACTGAAGCGTATGAACGCAACCCTGAAATGGTGAGTCGCTGGTACGATGGGCGGCGATGCGAGATTGGCGAATGCCGGCCGAATGCGGGGCATCTGGCGCTGGCGGAGTTCGAGCGGCGGGTGGTGGGGCGGGGAGGCCGGTTCATGATCGCGACGCAGAATATCGATCGGCTGCACCAGGCGGGAGGATCGAAGAGCGTGATCGAATTGCATGGAACGCTCTGGGTCTGGCGCTGCATGGATTGCGGCGAGGAGGGTGAAGAGCGCGGGCCGGCGTTTGTGGAATATCCACCGCGCTGCGCCTGCGGCGGAATGCGGCGGCCGGGCGTGGTGTGGTTTGGGGAGGCGCTGCCGGAAGGGGCGATCGAACTGGCTGAGGAACTGGTGGGGGCATGCGATTTGCTTCTGTCGCTGGGGACCAGCAGTGTCGTGTATCCGGCGGCGGGTTTGATCGACGCGGCGCTGCAGGGCGGGGCGCAGGTTTTGGAAGTGAATCCGGAAGCGACGGCCTACAGCGGGCGGGTTCATTGGTCGATTCGGGGGAAGAGCGGGGAGGTGCTGCCGGAGTTGATGGGGGCGGCGTTTGGGTGATGAAGTCTGACGACTGCGCGATGGTTGCGTTCACAATCAAACGCCCTCACCCCCGCCCTCTCCCGAGTACAGGAGAGGGGGTTTGCATTTCTACTTGGATAGCATCGCCCGCGGCCGCGATGCCTTCATGGGTGACTTTGCAGACCCAGCCGCTCTGGCCGACGATCATTTCGGGCAGGTCATCGTTCCATTTCCTGAGATTCCGGCAGGGCACGCGGACATCGGTGATCTCGATGGTGCAGCCATCGTCGCCGCCGATTTTCAGGCGGTCGCCTTTGGCCAGGCGCTGGAGGTCGAGGCCGCGGGTGGTGAAGTTCTCACCGATTGCGCCGGCGAAGAGGCCGTCGATCCTTTTCTGCTTGAGGAGGTCGTAGAGTTCTTCGCTGAAGAGGCAGATGGCGCGGTTGAGGCCGCCGTGGTGCATGCGGTTGGTTTGCCAGTCGCCCTCGAAGCCATCGACCGTGACGCGCGCGCGGGGGATGTGCGTTTTGGGCATGCCGCCGGGGGAGATGTTGAGTTGGATGAGTGTGCCGGTCATGGTGGGGAAGTGTACGCATGGGGCGGGAGATTTGCACTTGAAAGGGCGTGTATGGAAAATGGCGCATGACTCTGCAGCGCTGAACTCCTCAGTTCCTTTGTTGAATTGACCCGGCCTGGGAATCGACACCAACCCCTCACCCCCGCCCTCTCCCACGCGGCGATAATTCGGCGCGGCGTATGGGCATTTCTTGCGCCGCTTGGGAGAGGGAGTAAGGCGCCTGAAAGTCAGAAGCCGCACGGCTTGGGAGGACTTGCGCCGGCCAAATTGACACGCCAACCCGGGGCATGCCCAGACGAGCCGACGACGCGGCGCGGCGAAAGGAACATTGTTTTCGGCTCGTCAGGGCATGGCACCCAATCGACAATCGGTAATTGTTTACCGCCTCTCCCGCACCTTTTCCATCGGGCGGCGTAGATACTCCTGGCATGGAGGCCGATCCCACCCATTTCCCGTCGCCCATTTGTCCTGGTTGTGCCCGGCGTGATCGCCGGATCGCCGAATTAGAA
>JBBRTW010000338.1:0-8094 GCA_038244055.1 Tepidisphaerales bacterium
AAACACGCCCCGCACCCCAAACGCCAGAGCATCAAAACCCGACGCTATCGCTGCTCGATCGATCGGAAGTATCTGCTGACGGTGCTATCGCAATAAAACTACATGCGGTTGCCCTGCGGGCGTGTGTGCTCCATACTGCGAATAGCACCTCATTCATCCCCGATTGGCCGCCATTCCGGTTTCGTAATTGACCCCGGCAAAATCGCAAAGATAGCATCTGTTAACTCGCTGGACGATGGTGTTCAGGGAAACGTGAGGTGTTTCATGAAACTGCTCGTAGCGTATGACGGTTCTGAATGCGCCGATGCGGCCATTGCCGATCTGGCGCGGGCGGGGCTGGGGCCAACGGGGGAGGCGGTGGTGCTTTGTGTGGCCTATCAGGAAGCGCCGGCCTGGGCGCTGGTGGGCGGGGAGGGGTTTCAGGTGGCCGATCTGGAAGCCATGCGAATTCGCGGCAACGAGGAAGAATTCGGCCGGGCCAGGGTGATCGCCGGCCGCGGGGCGACCCAGCTTCGGAAGATTCTCCCGGAATGGCATGTGGCCGAGGAGACCAGCGGCGGACTTCCCGCGAGCGAGATTGTGGAAAAGGCGGGGCAATGGCCGGCCGACCTGCTGGTGATTGGCTCCCATGGCCGAACGGGTCTGTCGCGGCTTTTGCTGGGGGGCGTTTCGCATAAGGTGCTGACGCATGCAGCTTGCTCGGTGCGCGTGGGGCGGGTGCGCAAGGGTCGGGAGACGGAAGACCCTTCGCAGGTGCGCGGGCTGAACGTTCTGATCGGGTATGACCGATCCCCCAGCGCGGAGGCGGCCGTCGATGCGGTCTGCGAGCGCTACTGGCCGGTCGGCACGGAAATTCGGCTGGTCATGGCGGTGGATGCGCAGTTGTCGAGCACGATGCCGATTTATCCCGCGCCGCTGGCGGTGGGCTCCGATCTGATCGAACGGGCCGAGCAGTGCCTCGATGATGCCGCCCTGAAACTCAAGGATGCCGGGCTGCTGGCGATTCCCTGCGCGGCGATTGACGAGCCGCGGCATCTGCTGGTGAAAGATGCGGAGAAATGGGCGGCTGACTGCATCTTCGTCGGCTCGCACGGAATGAGCGCGATCCGGCGACTGCTGCTCGGAAGCACCTCGATCGCGGTGGCCGAAACCGCGCCCTGCCCGGTGGAGGTGATTCGCTATCGGGAAGAGCCCGAGTGAGCGGATAAAGGTGAACGGAAATAATGCGGCCGGCGAACGTTGACCCATGCGCTGGCGCTACGGGAACATTTGCCGGCCGGGTGCGTCCAAACGGTCATGATGGAATGGCCGATGGTGCTGTGGCGATGTCGAAGAAGGAGTTGCCGCCGATCGTTATCGGTCGCGGCGGTGTTGTTGTGCGCCATGATTGGCGAGCGGGCGAGCGCGCGGAATATCGACCTTTCCACCGTTCCCAGGCGCGACTCGGTTCAACTCACCATCTACAATAGCGAGGACATCACGCTCGTCCGCGAGATGCGCACGATCACCTTTAAGAAGGGCGTCAATCCCCTCCAATTGTCCTGGGCCAACACGCTCATCGACCCCTCATCGGTGCAACTGCGATTCCTCAAGAGCGCGGATAAGCTGGATGTTCTCGATACGACCTTCCCCCACGACAAGCCGCAGATGCTCTACTGGAATGTGCAGAGCGAGATCGATGGCGAAGCGGCGGTCGAGATCACCTATTTCACCAGCGGCATCTCCTGGTCGGCCGACTACACCGCCATCGCCGACAAGGACGAGAAAAAGATGACTCTGGAGAGCTTCGTGCGAATCACCAATGGTTCGGGTGAGGAATATGAGGATGCCCAGGTGCGGCTGGTGGTGGGGACGATCAATCTGGTGGAGAAAGTCGCAAAGTTGACGAATATTTCTCCCGCCGATTTTGAATTGATGGAAAAGGGCGAAAAAGACAAGCTCGAAAAAAAGGCGGCGACGGAATACTTCCGCAAAATGCCCGCCGGGAAGGGGATGGGCGGCGGGGGGGGCGGCGGCCGAGGTGGCGAACCGGAAATGGACGAGAAGAAAATCGTCAAGGAGGGATTGTCGGAATACTTCATCTACACCATCGAAGGGACCGAGACGATCCCCAATGGCTGGTCCAAGCGGATGCGGTCATTCGAAGCCAAGTCGGTGCCGTTCAAGATTCAGTACCGCTACCGCCCGGCCGAGTATGGCGACCAGCTCGTTCGCATGTACCTGCTGACCAACAACACCGAGTCGAAGCTCGGCACCACGCCGCTGCCGAACGGCATCGTCCGCGTTTTTCGCGACAATGGCCGAAATGGGTTGAGCTATCTGGCGGCGCAGGCGGTCAAGTACATTCCGATCGGCGACAAGATCGAGCTGAACCTGGGCGCGGACCCGAGCGTGATCTTCGAACTCATCAAGCTCAAATCCTGGCGCGATGAAATCTGGATGTGGATTAGCGGCGCGGAAGTGCTGCGCCGGGTTGGCCAGCCGGGTGTGCAGATTGACGTGAACTCCTCGGTGGCCGGGTGGGACGACCACGAGATTTACACCCAGCGCGTGCGCAACTACACCGCGAAAGCGATCGAAGTCGAAATCCGCCGGCCGTTCGCTGGGCATGTGGTTTTTCGGAGTCAGCTCAAGCCGACTTTGTTTGATTTCCAGACCCCCCAATTCACCGCTTTAATCTTAGCTGGGCAAAAGGCGGATTTGTTATTCGAAATCGTTCGGCATGAGGGAAGGAATGCGAAGCAGAATAATGTGACGCTGGAGGAGGGGATCGTGGGAAGCGGGAAGTGAATTGTGTGGTATAATCCACGATGCTTTGATCGTCGGCACCGGTTTGGTTTACCGCGATGTCATGCAACGACCCACGCAATTGATCACGCGCGATCAGATGATTACCGATTCGAAAATAATCGATGTGCTCTGGTAAATCGCTTGCACGAGCCTTCAAGGTTGGCGAAGCTATCGAGCATGAGACTCACAATCCTCGCGGCTGCGATCATCTCGTTGGCCAACCTCCTCCACGCCGGTCCCCTCGATGATGCCTACCAACTCGGCCCCGATTCCGCCCCGCGCGCGGGCGTGCCGCAGGGGAAAGTCGTCGGCCCGCTCAGCCTCGAAAGCAAGGTCTATCCCAACACCTCGCGCAACTACTGGGTCTACGTGCCGGCCCAGTACGATGGCAAAACCCCGGCCAGCCTCATGATCTTCCAGGATGGTCACGCCTTCGTCGGCCTCAAGGGGGATTACCGCATTCCCTTCGTCTTCGACAATCTCATTTATCGCCGCGAGATGCCCGTGACCATCGGCGTATTCATCAATCCCGGGCACACGCCCGAACAGACTGAATCGACCGATTCCGAATGGGGCGACCGCACCAACAACCGCCGGATCGAATACAACGCGCTGGACGAGAAATATTCGAAGCTGATCGTCGATGAACTGCTTCCCGCGCTCAAGAAAACGTACTCGATTTCCGACCGCCCGGAAGATCGCGCCATCGCCGGGGCGAGTTCCGGCGCGATCTGCGCCTTCACCGTGGCCTGGCAGCGCCCGGACCAGTTTCGCAAGGTCATCAGCACCATCGGCAGCTTCACCAACATCCTGGGCGGCCACGTCTACCCGGATCTGATTCTCAAGGCCGACGCCAAGCCCATCCGCGTCTTCCTTCAGGATGGCGCTAACGACAACCGCGGCGTTCGCGGTAAAGGCGCAGATGCCAAATACGACGCCAATTGGGATTGGCACGCCCAGAACATCAAGATGGCGGCCGCCCTGACCGAGAAAAAGTACGATCTCAATTACGCCTGGGGCATCGGCACCCATTCCAACAAGCAGGGGGGCGCGATCATGCCCGAAATGCTTCGCTGGCTCTGGCGCGACTGTCCGCGGCCGGATGATCCGAAGGATGCCTCCAATCGCGGGTTGCTAACTCCCTCCGCCGATCAACAACCCAAATAGTATTCGTAGCATGGGCATCCTGCCCATGAAGGCCCTCTTGCCCTAATATCGCTCGGTCTCCATCGCGCCCCGTTCGCCGTGGCTCGCATGAATCCCCGCCGATCGGGTATGATCCCAGCGATCGTCGTGGATGAGCCTTGTCGCGGAACTCGTGAGACGGGAAGAATTCGGGTATGCCGGTGATCGTCTTCAGCAATCTCAAAGGGGGTGTCGCCAAGACGACCAGCGCGGTCGCGGTGGCCGAGTGCATGGCCGCCAGGGGGCATCGCACGCTGCTGATCGATGCCGATCATCAGTGCATGGCCGGCGAACTGCTCCTGGGCGAAGTCCGGCAGTTGCAGTCCGACCGCAGCCGCCGCACGCTGCACGATCTGCTGGCGGCGATGCTGGATGAGGAATTCGGGACCGATCAGTTCAAGAGTTTCGTGACTCCCAACGCCTCGAACATCGGCGGGGGGATGGAGAATCTTTCGGTTCTGCCCTGCTCGATTCGCATCGATGATTTCTCCACCAATATGGCCAAGGCCCGGCGTGGGCACAACTCCAATGAAGAGTTTCTGCGCGTCTTGAAGAGCCGGCGCAATCAGCTCAAGAAGTGGCTGACGACGGAGTACGAGTACACGATCGTCGATTGCCCGCCGAGCATCGCGCTGCAGGTGCAGGTGCTGCTGCCGGTGGCCGATTGTTACATCGTTCCCTCGATCCCCGATCGCCTGAGCGTGCGCGGCTCGCTGTATCTTTTGGACCGAATCGCCGCGCGCGGTTATCGCGCGCCGGGGCTGGGAACATTGTGGACGCTCTATCGGATGCAGAACGCGCTGCATAAGCGGATCATCGATGCCGCCGCCGAGGGACGCGATCCGTACACCCGCCTGCCCAAGCCGTTCAAAACCGTCATCCCCAATTCCGCGGCCATCGCCGAATCGACCGAGCCGAATCAGAAGCCCGGTTCATTTAGGCAAAAATATTCCCTCGAGTTCGCCAAGCTGTTCGAGGCGCTGTGCGTGGAGATCGTCGACCGCGTCAAGGCGCTGCCCACGGCGGATGGGCCCGAGCAGCAGGGCAAAATGGAAGTGGATGTCGCCGCCGCGGCCCCCTGATGGGGCGCATCTTTTCAGGATACTGGCGCGGACCCCAAGCCTGCCCCCCAATTACTTCTGCCCCGCCAGAAACTCCATCAAATCCGCCGCCTGCTGCGGCTCCAGAATCCCCATCAATCCTTCCGGCATGATCGATAGCGCCGCCGCCTTGATGCTCTTCATCTGCGCCGCCGGGATATGAATCGGCTCCAGCGTCGCATCCTTGATGACCACTTCCGCATCGGTGCGGCTCAGGAGAAAGCCGGTGATCACATCCCCATCGGCCATCTGCACGTTGTAGGCCGTGAATCCTTCGGCGATCGCTTTGGAGGGCTCGACAATCGATTCCAGCAACTGCTCGCGATTGTACTTGGTCGCGATGTGGCTCAAATCCGGGCCGAATTCGCGCCCTTTGATTCCCACCGCCAGATGGCATAAGGCGCATTGCGCCACGTTCTGAAACACATTCGCCCCGCGCTGCGCATCGCCCTTCATCGCCAGCAGTTTGGCGCGGTCGAACTTGTCGCCGAGCCTGGGCGCGGGCGACATATCCCGGCCGGTGAAGCGATCGAAGAGATCATGGGCCGCCGGCGATTTGCTCGCCAGCGCCCGCTCGATGACCTGCCGTCGAACCTCCAGGTCCGTCTTACCGCTTTCCATGGTACTGAGCATCGTCAGAGATCCACTCGCGGTCTCGAGCACCTTATCGATTCCCTCGGCGTGGCCGGGTTCAATTGCGGAGATCACCATCGCCTTCATCGCCTCTTCCCGATCCGCCTTCCCCCGCGCCGCCGCGTTCGCATCATCGCTCATCTGCCCGATCCACTGGGCCAACAGCGCGATCCCCCGATCATCCACCACATCCGACCCGATGCGCGGCATCCGCCCGCTCCCGGTCTTGGCCATCCGGTACAGCAGCACCGACCGGCCGGGATCGCCGGGCGTGATAATCCGCGGCTGATCGAGGTCGAACCCGCCCAAAATCGCGGCCTGGCTGACCGTGTGGGTCTCCTTGAGCGACTTTTCCTTTCGCAAATCGATCAGCGATGATCCGCCGCCATGCTCGCGATGGCAGTGGGCGCAGTTGGCGTGCAGATACGACCGCGCTCGTTCCGTCAGATTGGCCGAGGTATCCTCCGGATTCACCAGCGAAAATGGCTCCGGCGCATCCGGCGTCCCCGGCTTGCGCACATAAGGTGCCGACATCAATCCCATCTTCCGCAGCGCGGCCAGTTGATTCTCCTGCCGCCCATCCACCTCCTGAACCCGGTCGAGTTGCGCTACATCATACCCCACTGCGTATCCCGCATGGATCGTATGGCAAGACAGGCACTGCGTCCGCGAGGCGAAATGCCAAGTCTGCTGTCGCACCCCGCCGGGAATGGAGGCATCTTTGATCGAAAGCTTCTCCTCCGCACCATTCTCGGGAACCAGATCCGCATCGCTCTGATCCTCGCGCCAGCGATAGGCGTACCCATGCCACTGCCGGCCATCGAAATGGAGCAACTGCGATTCAAGTTTCTTCCGCGAATCGGCCGCCCCCGCCTGCATCTCCATCGAAAATGTGCGCACCAGAACACTGTCCTTCGGAAAGCTCCGCGTGAGCCGCCCGAAGACATCATCCGCCTTCCACTTCACCTCGCCCGTCCCCGGCACCGCAATAAACCGCTCGGCCGATGCCCCATCCACCCACTGCGGCGCATTGATCGAATACGGCACCACGCCCGGCGCTGGAACCTGCCTGGCCACATCCGCGAAGATCCCCGTGTCTTTAAGCGTCCGCGGAAAAGTCGATGGCCCCTGCGCCGCCGGGGTGGCCGCCAGCACATAAATCCCGCCCCCCTCGTAATCCACGATATATAACTCCCCGTCCGCATCCTCGCCAAAGCTGACGATCCGCGCATCGGTCTGCGCGATCGTCCGATGCGGCTCGAGCTTGTCATCGCCAATGAGCTTGGCCGCCCACATCCGCCGGGTTTCCCAGTCGCCGAAGACGTACTGCCCCACGAGCTGCGGAAACTTCTTGCCCCGGTAGACATAACCGCCCGTGATCGAAGCCGCCTCCGCATGGGTCAGCGCCAGCGCCGGTGGCGTGATGGGTGTCGGCCCGCGCTTACCATCGGGATGGATGGGGTTGGTCCCCTCCATGATGCTCCAGCCGTAGTTCCCACCCGATTTGGCGCAGAGGATCGATTCGATCACCTCCCACCCCACATCCCCCACCCAGAGCTGCCCGGCCACGCGGTCGAAACTCATCCGCCATGGATTGCGCAGCCCATACGAAAACACTTCCCCCCGCGCCCCGGCCATTTTCACGAACGGATTATCCTTGGGAATCGAATATGCCTTGCCTCCCTCCGGATGATCCACATCGATCCGCAGGATCGACGACCGCAGATCGCTGATATCCTGCCCCGTGTTGTACATATCCGGCGGATGCGGGTCGGCCTGATCGCCGGTTGAAAAATACAAATACCCGTCCGGGCCGAATTTCAGGCACGATCCGTTGTGCCCCCCCTGATGCCATTCGATGATGATTTTCTCGCTGGCCGGATCGATCCGCGGCGTCTCACCCGCCGCATTCCCGACCACCGTGAACCGCGAAACCCTCGATCCCACCGGATCTTTCGGCCGCTCGGCAAAATTCAGCGTATACACAACGTAAACAAAATGATTCTCCTGAAATTTCGGATGAAACGTGATGCTGTAAACCGATTCAAATCCCCGCGCCCCCGGCACATCCTTCCAACTGGTGATGACCTCTTTCAAATCGACAAACAGATCGCGCTGATCCGCATCGGGCTTGTTCAGGAATGAATAAATCTTCCCCCCCAGTTCCACCACAAAGACCCGAGCGCTCCCCGCCGCGAAGGCGATATCCGCCGGCGAGGTGAAGGTCAGCTTCGGGTAAATCCGCTGCAACTCAAACGGCGGAGGCGCTTCGGGCGACCCCGTCACCCGCCCACTGCTCCAGGCCGTCCGCTGCTCCGCCGCCGCGGCCGGGGTTGCGGCCGCCAGGGCCGTAAACCCGAACACCAACCCTATCACCATCAGCCTT
>JBBRTW010000339.1:0-8084 GCA_038244055.1 Tepidisphaerales bacterium
GACGATTCAGTCGAAGAACAAGACGGTCCGCGAGGGGATATCGACTTATGAGGGGGCGGTGATCGTGCGGGCGCGGGCGCTGGAGATTCGCTGCGAGAAGCTGGCGGTGCTGGGGGGCGGGGAGCAGGAGAAGGCGGCCGCCAAAATGCTCTCGGGGACGGGGAATGTGGCGATCAAGGGTGCGGCGGGGTTGACGCTGATGCAGGCGGATAATTTCACATTCAATTTTGATACGGGCGCGTTTTCGCTGGGGGGCAGTGTGCGGCTGACGCGGGGGGAGACGGTGACGAAGCTGCGGGCCTGCACGATCGGGCGGACGGGGGAAGTGCGCGATGCGATTTCGCTATTGGATGATTTCGAGGCCGCGCCGGATGTACCAGCGCGGCTGGCGCTGTTGCCGAAGCTGACGGCGGTGTATCGGGATGAGGAATTGACGCCGGGGGTGCGATATTTGATGGCGATGCAGCTCGTTCGGCCGCTATTGCAATGGCATGAGCTGTATGCTCCGCCGAAGCCCAACGCGAATGAGTTGCGGCGGGAAATCGCAAAACAAATGGAGCAGAGGGATGAATTGTACATCGACAGTCGCTGGCAGGAGGCGCACGCGGGGGAGACTTGGATGCGGCAGGATGCGGCCGAGCAGTTGCAGGCTTCGCGGCGGGATGCGCTGAAGGGGGACAAGGTGGAGGCGCTGCTGCGGCGCGAGCTGCCGACGACATTTTTCTGGACGTTGAAAGATGGGGGGCATCCGAACATCGCCAAGGCGCGGGAACTGCTGGGGTCGATCAGGGCGGGCGAGTTGCAGGCGGCGGCGGCGCGGTGGGCGGAGGAGCTGGGGCGGGATAATTCGGTGCTGACGATGGATGTGACGGGCGGATACGCGGCTGGGAAGAACGCGCCGGTGGTGATCGATGCGCGGTCGGCGGATCGGGTCTATTTCAGCCTGTATCGCGTGCGCGAGGCAGGCACGCTTTTGGCGGCGGCGGCGCAGATTGGGGAGGATTTTGTCTATCGCGATTATGGGCTGCAATTTCCGGAGCGGCGCGGGCATCAGATGATGGATCAGAGGATGCGGATGCAGAGGATGCGGCGGCCGGAGCAGATGCGGGCCGCGCCGCCGGCGCTGGAGGCGAAGGATCTGGTGCGGCAATGGGAGGCGCGGGTGGAGGAGCTGGCGGTGGTGCCGGGATGGCGGATGAACGATTGGCGCGAGGAGGAGATGTGGGAGGAGATGGATGGAGATGCGCAGCGATTCGACGATCGCTGCGAGCGCTATCGCGAGCGGATCGAGAAGCGGTATCGGCCGGGCGAGGCGATGAGCTCTTGGCGGGTGGATCGGGTGGTGGAGGTGCCGGCGGATGCGCTGAAAGAGGCGGGGGCGTATATCCTGGTGGCGCGGAGCGCGGCGGCCGGCAAGCCGGGGGCGCAGGCGATGGCACCGCTGCTGGTGGAGCCGCTGAGCATGACACTGGGGCGCTGCCGGGATGGGGTGCTGGCGGCGGTGAGCGATGGGGATGGAAATAAGCCGGCGGAGGGCGCGGTGATCTATACGGCGGCGGGCGAGGCGCGGGCGGACCGGTCGGGGGTGGCGTTTGTGAGATTGTATGCGAGCGGAGATCGGCCGATCGTGGCGCAGGCGGGCGAGCGATTCGCGATTGGGGGGTTCGGGGATTTGTTTGAAGGGGTTTATCGCGCGGAGGAGGATTGGTTTGGATATGCGATCATGCAGCAGAAGCAGATGGCGCGACGGGAGATCGAGCAGGGCCTGGCGAGTGTGTATGAGGATCATCATGTGATCGCGGCGTATACGGATCGGCCGACGTATCGGCCGGGGCAGGAGGCGCAGTTCAAGCTGATCGCGCGGAAGGCGGAAGCGGTGAAGACGGAGGCGGGCAAGGCGGGGGCTGGGAAGGCGGCGGGCGGGAAGGGAAATGCGGCGGCCGGGGAGGGATTCCGCGATGGGGATTTCGATCTGGCGAAGACGCTCAAACTGCTGCCGGCGGATACGAAGATTGAGTACGCGGCGGTGGACCCGAAGGGTCGGGAAATTGCATCGGGGCATTTGACGCTGAACGATTTCGGGACGGCAGCGGGGACGATCAAATTGCCGGAGACGGCGGCGGTGGGAACGTATTCGCTGCGGGTTCGGCTGGGGGGGATGAATCGGGTGGTGCCGGATGTTTTTGCGGTGAAGTATTACCGTAGCCCGAATTTCGAATTGACGGTTGAAGGCGCGCCGGCGGTGGCGAAGCGCGATGAGATGATTCATCTGCGGCTGGAGGGGAAATATTATTTC
Organism: Tepidisphaerales bacterium; assembly: GCA_038244055.1. Lineage (GTDB taxonomy): Bacteria > Planctomycetota > Phycisphaerae > Tepidisphaerales > Tepidisphaeraceae > DASPKW01. The sequence goes on from JBBRTW010000339.1 coordinate 2,297, forward strand.
GGCAAGCCGGTGGCGGGGGGAAGCGTGGAGGTTCGGCTGGTGCGGGCGGAGAGTTGGCGGGCGCTGGCGAGCAAGTCGATCGATCTGGATTCGGGCGGCGCGGCGGCGGTGGAAATGAAGCTGCCATCGGATCTGGAGGCCGGGAAGTATCAGTTGATCGCGACGCTGACGGATGAGAGCCATCTGGCGGTTTCGCGTTCGCTGGCGCTGGAGATCGCGGGGCCGGCGGCGAAGCAGGGCGCAGTGGCGGGGGCGGGGCTGGCGGAGTTGCCGCGATATGTGCGGGCGGATGCCGCGCTGGAGATTCGCACGATGGCGGCGAAGGTTCGGATCATGCAGAAGCAGGTGGACCGGGGGATCGATCGGATTTTTGAGGCGAAAGAGGGGATGGCGCGGGTGATTTTTCCACGGGCGGGATGGTTCACGATCGAGGCGGGGGCGGAGCAGGCGGATATTTTTGCGTATGGTGGGACGGAGCATCCGCTGTCCACCGGGTGGTGGGATCGAGAGGAGGAGAAGGAAGCGAAAGAAGCGGGCGGGCCTCGGTGGGTGAACTTGTCGGACTACGCATATGAGGATGAGAGCGGCATGGGGCAATCGCGCTGGCAGCGGCCGGAGCAGATGGTGTGGGGGCTTTTCTCGCGGCAGCACGCATCGGCGGGGAAGGCATTGCCGGTGCTGATTTATTCGCCGATGAAACAGCCGCGCATCCTGTTTACTTTCGAAGGGCGGACGATCGCGGATTATCATATGGCGACGATAGAAGAAGCAGGGTTTTATCATGTGGTCGAGCTGCCGATTCGGGGGAGGCATGCGCCGAATATGTATGTGCAGGCGCGGGCGTTGGGGGGAACGGCGAATGGCGCGGTGGCGTATCTGCAGCGGCTTCGGCAACAGAGGCAACAAATGCAGAAGGTGGAGGAGGGCGATGAATCGGAGGACCCGCGCTGGTGCAGGATCGAGGTGGTGGATGAATCGATCACGCCGGGGGGTGAGAAATTGAAGGTGGATCTGACGACGGACAAGGCGGACTATCGGCCGGGCGAGAGGGTGTCGGTGTCGGCGAAGGTGACGGATCGCGCGGGCCAACCGCGCGAGGCGGAGATTTCCCTGGCGGCGGTGGATGCGAGCGTGTTCGCGTTTGGGGAATCCGATCCGGAGGCGGTGGCGCGGGCGTTTTCGACGCCGACTTCGCCGCGGCGGTTTTTGCCCAAGACCTGGCGCTCGAGCACGGGGGAGACGGCATGGTCCGCGCCGGCGCGGGAGCGGATGCAGAAGATGCAGCAGATGGCCCAGGCCATGCAGCAGATGGATATGGCGAAGCAGGCGGCCGAGCGATTGCAGGCCGAGGGGAACCTGGATGCGGCGCGGCCGGATGCGGGGACTTTGGCGCTGGCGGGGCCGATGGGGCAATTGCCGGTGGCGCAGATTGCCATGCCGAAGTTGCGCGAGGATTTCCGGGAGACGGCGGCGTGGATGCCGCAACTGCGCAGCGGGCCCGATGGATTGATCGAGGCGACTTTCAAACTCCCGGATTCGCTGACGGCGTACCGGCTGACGGCGATCGGCCTGACGCGGGAGGCGGAGATCGGGCACGGGCTGGCGACGTTGCGGGCGAGCAAGCCGCTTTCGGTGCAGTTGATCCTGCCGCGGTTCGCGGTGGAGAAGGATCGCTTCGAGGCGGTGGCGCTGGTGCATAATGGGATGGAGAGGGAGCAGGTTTGCGAAGTGGTGTGGAGCGTTGAGGGCGCGGAGATTGCGATTGGAGAGAATCGAGACAAGACTCCTCGCGCTCTGCCCGACGCGGCGAAGCCTGGTCCGCCTGGAGAATTGCCTGGCGCGTCTGGGAGAGGGGACGGAGGGACAGGGGCCAGGACGCGGCGGATGACTGTTACAGTCGCGCCGAGGGGATCGGCATCGGTGGCGCTGAATCTGATCTGCGGTCACCCCGGGCCGGTGACGATGTCGGTGCGCGTCACGGCGGGGGATGAAAATGACGCCGAGCAGCGATCGCTGCGCATCGTGCCGCTGGGCCGGCCGACGGAGGTGCGGTTGAATGGCGCGTTCGACAAGCAGACGGCGCTGGCGCTGCCGGAGGGTTTCGTCGCCCACGATCTATCGATCTCCATGGCCCGCGGGAACATCGCCCAATCGCTCGAGGGGCTGGGATTCCTGGTCGAGTACCCTTACGGGTGCGCCGAGCAGACGATGAGCCGGTTTCTGCCGGCGGTGGTGGTGCGCGATGCAACCCGCGATCTGCCGATTGAGTTACCACCCGATGTCTCGGCCAAGCTGCCGGATGTCATCGCCAAGGGTCTGGCGCGGCTCTACGGCTTTCAGCACGATGATGGCGGCTGGGGCTGGTGGGAGAAGGATAGCAGCGACGATCGCATGACCATCTATGTGTTGACAGGGTTGGCTCGCTGCCGGCTGGCGGGAGTAGCGGTGGATGAGTCGGTGATGGCGCGGGGGATCGCGCGGGTGCGCGGGCGCATGCCGGCGCTGGCCGAGCCATTGCTGGGGCAGGCGCAACTGGGGCTGGCGCTGGCGGGGGCGGCGGATAAGTCGGAGCTGTCCCGTTATTCGCTGGCCCTGGCGGCCGATGCGAAATCCGATCCGGCGCATCGCGCCACCGCCGCGCTGGCGTGTCATGCGGCGGGCTTGCCGGTGCCGATGCGGGCGCTGGCGGCCACGCTGCGCGAGTGGCGGCCTGATTCAGCCCTCGATCTGGCGCAGAAACTCGCGCTGCAGATCGCGCGGGGGGATTCGATCGTGGAATGCCAGTCGGCCGCCGATGCGCTTCTGGCGCTGCGCAAGGGGCATCGCTGGGATTCGACGCAATCGACGGCCGGGGCGATCCTGGCTCTGGCCTCGATGCTGCAATACACGACGGCCGATGCGCCGGCGCGCTCGGCCGGGATCACCATCGCCGGGCAGTCGGCGCTGAACCTCACCTCGGAAAAAGATCTGTCGAAGCTGATCTATCGCCTGCGCCTGCCGGCCGATCGGCTGCCGATGAGCGATGCGCTGCCGATCGCGCTTTCGGCCGATGCGGCCCAGCCGATTCATTACGCGGTCACCGCGGTGGGTTATCAGCGCCTGGATCGCGCGCCGCCCACCGGCACGGAAATCCGCCTGACCCGGCGCTATTCGACGGTCGATGACCAGCCGCTGAATGGCGCGGTCAAAGCGGGCGAGGTGATCGTTTGCCATCTGAGCTTGACGCTGGCGCAGCAGCAGGAGTATTTGATGGTGGAAGATTACCGGCCATCGATCTTCGAATACGCCGATGATCGCCTGGCCGGGCGGGCCGCGGAAAAGGCGGCCAATAGCGAGTTCCGCGATGACCGGATGTGCGCCTTCTTCACGCGCCTGCCGGCCGGGGAACATGAGCTGACGTATTACCTGCGGGCGACGTCGCGCGGCGAGGCGTCGATCCTGCCGGGCCGGGCCGGGCCGATGTACAAGGAGGCGGTATTCGGCGAGACGGGGACGGGGCGGTTGGAGGTGAGGTGATTAAAGAGTGAGCGCGATCATGTGCCTGTGGAGCGGGCGACGCATCCGGGACGGCGCTCTGGTCGCTGTCGCTTCCGCCGCTCTGTCCCGGTTTGTCATTCAGAGGCGGAGGGGCGGTGCATGGCGTCGTGCGGTTCGAGCGGGGGCGCGACGACGCAAGCGACTGCGGGTGCCTGCGGGCATGGGTAGGGTTTCCTGGGCCAACTGGGATTTCTCAACGGTGGTGCTGAGAGACCTCTGCATCTACTGGGGCATCGCCTGCAGCATCGCGTGGGGTTTTTGTGGCGATGGCATTTTGCGGACTACCACGGCGGTTTGAAACACTTCGGCGCGGGGGATGATGGCGACGATTTCGAAGTAGCTGCCCCATTCCTTGCGCAGGTACTCGGTTTTGAAGAAGGTGAGGGTGTGGCCCCAGTCGGGGCGGAGGATGTGGAAGTCGATGTCGCCGCTGAGGCCTTCGTGGGCGTGCTGGCGCATCCACTCGGGCGGGTGATCGGGGTTCTGGCGGAAGAACTCGAAGGTGTGCTCATCGTGGATGGTGAAGATGCCGATGCCGCCGGGAACCAGGATGCGGCGCAGTTCGAGGAGCCAGGCATCGATCAGGTCGACCAGGTGCGTGAAGACGGAGATGGCGTAGATGAACTTGAAGGTGTTGTCTTCGAAGGGCAGGTGCGGGTAGGCCGAGCAGGTGCCGAATTTGAAGGGGGGCGCGAGGGCGGCCTTGCACCAGTCGATGTGGGGGGCATCCTGGTCGACGCCCCAGAATTCGCAGCCGGATTTGACTTCCGGGGCGAACTGGCGGAGCACCCGGCCGCTGGCGCAGCCCCAGTCGAGGGCGCGGTCGCCGGGGGCGAGTACGACGCCCGCATCCGCGAGGAGCCTGCGAAGCATGTTGGCGGTGCGGTCGCCGATCTGGAGATAGTCGTTGTCATCATCGCCGTAGCCCATGCGCAGGGTGGCAGGCGGGAGGGGGAACGATTGGCCGGGGAGCAGGGGGGCGAGCGTGGGGCGTTTCCAGACGAGTTTGTCGGGGCGCTGGGCGATGGGTTTGGAGTGGGAGTAGAGCGCGGCGAGGATGGAGTGGGCGTTGAAGGGGACCGCGCGGCGGATGAAGGATTTGATCTTCTGCTTGATGAAGCGGGGCACGGGGACCTCGACTGGGGAGGGTGGTTCGGGGCTCGGCAGCGTCGCCGAACAGAATGTCTATCGTCCCAACGACGGGCAATTCCGCAGGGGATGAAGAGTGTGACTTTCATGGGCAGGATGCCCATGCTACGGGGTGGCATTTCATGCCGCGGCGGTTTCGCTGATTCGGCCCTGGTTGTCGACCTGGTCGAACTTGACGGCGACGCGCTTGGAGACGCCCTGTTCCTGCATCGTCACGCCATACAGCACATCGGCGATCTGCATGGTGCGCTTGTGGTGGGTGATGACGATGAACTGGCTGGTCTCCAGGAATTCCTGAATGATAATGCCGAAGCGCTGATTGTTGGCTTCATCCAGCGGGGCATCGACTTCGTCGAGGATGCAGAAGGGGCTGGGCTTGGATTTGAAGATCGACATGAGCAGCGAGATGCAGGTCATGGCCTTCTCGCCGCCGGAGAGCTGGCTGATGGAGACGGGCTTCTTGCCGGGCGGGCGGGCGATGATTTCGATGCCGGCATCCAGCACATCGACCTTGCGGGTGACCATTTCATCCACCGTGCGCACGGTGCCATCTTCCATCGTGATTTCGCGCTTGACCTTCTCCTGGACTTCGGTCTCCAGGAAAATATCGGCCGAGCCGCCGCCGAAGATTTTGCGGAACATGGCGGTGAAATTTTCGCGCACGGCGTTGAAGGTCTGCTCGAAGCGGATGGCCGATTCGGCGTTGATGGTGTCGATCAGCTCTTCGAGCTGTTTCTTGGATTCGACCAGATCGTTGACCTGCTGGAGGAGGAAGGTGGAGCGCTGCTCGAGCTCATCCTGCTCGGTGATGGCATCGACATTGACGTTGCCGAGGCGGTGGATCTTTTCGCGAAGCTCCTTGATCTCCTCGGCCACGCTGTCCCAATCCATCTCGGCGGGGATGTAGCCGCCCTCGACGGCCTGGGCCTCGGCGTAGCGGGCGGGCAGATCGAGCTGCAGCTCATCCATCGTGCGCTGCACCAGACCTTCGAGGCGGACTTTCAACTCGCCGACTTTCACCTGCACCTGATGGAATTCCGTTTCGATATCGGCGTGCGCCTCGCGGCGGGCTTCAACGGCGGTGGCCAGGGCGCGGACGACC
>JBBRTW010000340.1:0-8082 GCA_038244055.1 Tepidisphaerales bacterium
GATAGGAGGATAAGGAGGGTGAGGCGCGGCATGGGCGTATCATGGGTTCGGAGAGGAGGGCTTGCAAGGAGGGCGGAATAAAGTGCCCGTTGTAAATGGAAGGGAGAATCGGAGAGTTGCAACTTGCGAGATTGGCGCAGGCTGGCGAATGGAAATCTCTTGAGGGCAGACAAGAATGTCTACCCCACCGAATATCTCAACAATATTAAATAGCACTTACTTATTAACGATCTCGCGAATCGCCACGAGCTGCATCAGTGCGTTGCTCGGGTCGCGGGCGACATATTTTGATCCGGCATCGCCGGCATCGGCGGCGAGGAAGGCGCGGATGGCATTCACGGGGAGGGCCGGGAGCAAATCGGCCGGGGCATCGCGGCCGGCAGTGACGACGCCGATCACTTTCCCGGCCACCATCAGCGGCGAGCCGGCCAGGCGCGGATGGCGCGAGAGCTTGACGGTCCAAGGTGCGGCGGCGGTGGGTGCGCCGGCAATGCCGGGCAGGGCTTCGGGGGCGGGGTTGAAGAGATTGACGGTGGGGAAGCAGAGGCAGGCAAGCTGGCCGGCCGGCGACGAATCGCCCAGGAGGAGGAACGGCAGCTTTCGGCCGGGCGCGTTGATAATCTTGAGAAGCGCCAGATTGGTCTTGGGATCGGTGCGGACCACCTTGGCTTTGAGGGCCGCGCCATCGTTGGTTTGAAGCTCGAAATCGACGGCGTTTTCCAGCGGCGCGGCGGCGGTGATGACCAGATCATCGGCCACCGCGAAGGCGGCCGCGTACTGCGTCAGGCGGACTTTCTCGACCTTGTCATTCTTGATCGCGACCACGGCCGGGGGCGGGGCGATGACGGCGGGCGCGGGCTTGGGCTTGTTCTCATCGGGATCCGACCCGGCGCGCTTGATGACCGGCGCGGTGGTTTCAGCCGCCTTGGCGACCGCCTGCTTGTACGCCGGATCGGCCATGGCGAGCGTGGTCGAACCAGCGCTGGGCGGCGTGACATCATCGATCGCGACCGGCGTCAGCACGCGCGGGAAAACAGGCCGCACCACCTTCTCCATCGCATCATCGTATTCCTTGGCGAGCTTCTGGAATTCGGTGAGGTTGGTCGCCAGCACGCCGGCGGCGATATCCACTTCGATCTGCGAGGCGTTTCCTTTGGCGTATGCCGCCTGCTGGCGGCGGAGCTTGCGCTTGGCATCGATGACCTTGTCCTCGGCCCTGTCGGTGCGATCGCCGACCTTGAAGGCGGCCTGCTCGTTGCGGCGCAAATCCGCCATCTTTTTGTCGACTTCGTTGGCCGGGAGCCATTCGACGCCCCAGCGCTTCTGCCCGGGATGAGCTGCTTCGACGGTCTTCTGATACTTGACGTACAGATCAGCGCCGTTGTTCCAGAGGATGTTGCGGCGAAGCGGTTCCTCGACGCTGAAAATGGCCGAACCCAGTGCATTGAGAATGGGCTCATCGGCATCGTTGGGGTGGGCCTCGATGTAGTCTTTGATGAACTTGAGGGCGCGCAGCGGGTTGCCCAGGGCGATCTGGAGCATGGCGTTGTTCAAAACGAGGGCGCGGTCGGGCTTTCCGGCCGATGCGGCCATGGCCCGCTCCATGTAGGTCTGGGCGCGCGGAAAATCGCCGAGGTACATCAGGGAGAGAGCCATGCCATGAACGGCGCGAATGTTGCGCGGCTCAAGCGAGACGGCATCGAGAAATGCATCGCGGGCGGCCTTGTAATCCTGTGCCAAAATCGCATCCTGCCCTTGCTTGAGGAGGGCATCGACGGATCGCGCATCGGCCGGTCGGGTGGATGCGCCCTGCGTCGTCGCGGGCTTGCTGGCGGGCGTCCCCGTGGCGGGCGTGCCCAGGGCAGGCGGCTTGGGGGCGGTCGGTGTGATGGCGTCGCCCTTGATCCACTGCGTCACTTCGTGCGTTTTGAGTTCGACGATCGCCCCGACCTTGGTTTTGATCGTGTAGCCACCGATGGTCTGTTCGACTTCGCCGCTGATGCGCCGGCCATCGGTCGTCACCACGGTATCGGCGACAACCTGCAACGACGCGCTGGCCGATAACACCCCGGCCAGCACCCAGCAAATCACCCTGCGCTTTTCCATAGTTCAACGGCTCCGTAAACGCTGCGAGACCCTTTTCGGTCGGCCGGACAGTATATCAGGACGCCAGTCGGCGACGAATGTTCCTAACAGGGGCCTATCCACAATCGAAGATCGGCTAACGCCGCAGCCCAATCGAGCGGATGCGCATCGAGTCGCCGGCGGTTCCGCCCATGCCGGGGTCGATCCGCAGGGAGGTTATCACACCGTTGTACTCCTTCGAACCGGCCAGGTTGATCTCGTAGGTGTGGAAACGGTCATCCGAAATCAGGTCGAAGGGGACACTTTTGTCTGAAGAGAGTTTGAGGCTGTCGTGGCGGCCCCAGAAGACGCGCGCGCCTTTGTCAGCCACGTTGCAGGCCGCCTCGATATACAGGGTGGGAGCATCCTGAGCCTTCCAGAACGCAAGCGGGCTGACGAGCATGGGATGTTTCTGGTCCAGCAGGATGCGAAGCTCACCCTTGATCGGCCAGCCCGCATCGGAGGCATTGGCGTAATGCCAGTGCTGGCGATCGGCTTCAAATTTCCACACCGGCGGGCCGGGGCGGGGGGCGCGATCGTAAACGTAGCGGCGGATCTGATCGAGCTTGCCGACGATCAGCGTATACCCGTAGGTGTAGTCGATATTGTGGTCGATGATTTCGTTCTGCACCGGGGCGATGTAGCCGGTGGGATTATCTTTGGGCCCGCCCTTGCCGGGCTTGCCCGCGAAGCCGCCATCGTGACGGCAGGTGGCGCGGGTATAAACACCCAGGCCAAAATCGTTGTCATCGACCAAAGCCGACCAGTTTTCGGTTGCCTGCCAGTTGGACCAGGGCATCTTGGCAGGCTGCTGAACCAGGGCATCGCTCTCGAAAGGCTTGTCGCCGGTATAGGTCATCAAACGCCACCAGGGGCCGTTGGTGTAGATGGCCGGGAGTTCCTGGCCGCGGCCGCGGTATTGGGTTTTGTCGGACCGGGCGTTGAGAAGCCGGCCGCGAATCTCGGCGGTGTTGTCCTTGAGCTCGATCCAGCATTCGAAGGTGCATTCGCCCGGCTCGTTTTCGAGCGGCCATTGCATGGGGATGCACTTGACGTGGATTGCCTTTCCATCGTTGGTATGTTCCACCACTTTTGAGCGATATCCGCCGCAATCGCCCGATTGGATCGGATTCCACCCCAATCCGGCCCACTCCTTATGGGGTTTTTTGCCGGCCGGCTCGAACGGGATCGGCCCGGAGTAGTGCGACATCTGAATCTGCCGCCCCCAATCGTGGGAATTGATCATGTTGAGATCGGATTTGGAGGGGGAGAGGTAGGTGATGGCCCCGCCGAGATCGAGGTTGATGCCGATCTTGATCGTGCCATTGTCCAGCCAGGAAATCTTCTCGGGCCGGTCGAGCGCGGGGGCTTTGTTTTCGGCGGCGGCGGATAAACCCAGAACAGCAATGGCGGCCAGAATGAGGGTGCGGGGCATTTTCGAATCGTAGAGGGTCTGTTGGATGATTCAAGGATGGGCCTTATCATGGCCGCACTGAATAAGGAACCGCGCCCCATGCGAAGTGGATTGATCATCGCCGCCGCCGCCGTGTATCTGGCCGTTCTCGGCTGCGTTCTCTTTCCAAACTCATCGGATGGGAAAAGCCCGCTGTCAACCGAGGCCCGGCCATTTCGCGATGCGGTAAGCGGCGTTCCCCTGACCGGCCTCCCCTACCGCGGCGTGGCGATGCAGCTTCAGCGCGTCGACTGGATCGATGAATACAAAAAGTCGATCGATGAAATCGCCAACCTCGGCGCGGATACGGTCATGTTCGTTCTCGATGCCCGCCAGGAAAATGGCTCCTCCAGCCGCGTTTACATCGACCTGCGCATGACCCCGTCGGTCGCCCAGACTCATGAGCTCATCAAGCACGCCAAGGCGAAGAAGCTGCGCGTGATCCTGATGCCGATCGTCCTCCTCGATCTCCCGCAGGGCAACGAATGGCGCGGGACGATCAAGCCGCTGGATTGGGAGGAGTGGTTCAATTCCTACCGCGACATGATCACCCATTTCGCGTGGGTGGCCCAGGGTGAGGACCCCACCGCGCCGCCGCTGGTGGATATTCTGGTGGTCGGCTCCGAACTGGTCAGCACTCAGGACAAAGTCCCCGAATGGACCAAGACCATCGCCGCCGTCCGCAAGCTCTACAAAGGCCACCTCACCTATTCATCCAACTGGGACAACTACACGCACGTGCCCTTCTGGAATCAGCTCGACCTGATCGGCATGAACAGTTACTGGAAGTTGGGCAACAATAAGAGCGCCTCGGTGCAGGAGATCATGGGCAACTGGAAGGCGATCCAGAAAGATGTGCTGGCATTCACGCAGAAGCAGGGTAAGCCGCTGATGTTCACTGAGGTCGGCTGGTGCAGCCTCGAAAATGCCGCCAGCGAGCCTTGGGATTACACGCGCGAAGAGCTCAACGTCGATCTCGATCTACAGAAACGCCTGTACGAAGGCTTCTTCAGATCCTGGTACGGCAACACGGGGCTTGGCGGGTTCATGATCTGGAACTGGGAGCCGGGCGATGGCGGCCCCAACGACAAGAAGTACACGCCCGAGAATAAGCCGGCCGAGAAAGTGATACGGGAATGGCTGGCCAAACCCTGGGAAGGGAAGTAGAGCGGACCGTGTGGGAATCAACACAGCCGCGTGTGATTCTATCGAATAAAGGATCAATACCATCCTGCGCGAGTGAACCGCTTATGACGTTGTGACGATCTGACCGACATGGCCAGACCACATACGGCGAAAATCGTCCGTCCTCCTCGCTGTTGGCGCACGCATGGTGGCGCGATTATCGGACGGATTCGCGCGCGGGCCGCCTTGCCGGCGCTTTTCGCCGCGCTTTTCGCCATCCATGCCGGCACTGCCTATGCAGCCAAGCCGGCCACAGCGCCGTCGCCCGAGGCGGCCGACCCATTCGCCGAGCCTTCTGTCGAAGCGCCCGAATTGATGCTCTTCAAAGAGATTCCGGTGGTCGTGGCCGCGGGCAAGCGCGAGCAGACCGAAAGCCAGGCCGCCGCCTCCGTCAGCGTCGTCAGCGCCGATCAAATCGACAAGATGGGTTATCGCTCGTTGGCGGATGTGCTGCGCGGGCAGCGCAGCTTCTATCTGCATTCCGACGGCCTGAATTCCTTCGCCGGCGTGCGCGGGTTTCTGCGGCCCGGGGAATGGAACGCGCGAATCCTGGTGCTCGTCGATGGTCGGCCGACGCGAGAACCGGTGTACGCCCAGACCCATCTCGACCAGGATTTCGTCGTTCCGATGGAAGCAATCAAGCGCGTCGAAGTGGTGCGCGGGCCGGGATCGGCGCTCTACGGGAGCAACGCGGTATTTGCGGTGATCAATGTGGTCACGAAAGATGGCGCGGACGTCAACGGCGGGCAGATCAAGGTCAAGGGCGGCAATAAGGAGTCGGGCGCGGCCTCGGGAATGTACGGCACGAACATCGCCGGCTGGGATGTGATCGGCGCGGCCAGCGGGTTCACCACGGCCGGGGATAAGAACATCCAGTACGACAAGGTTCACGATGCGGCGCGGAATTTCGGGCACATCGTGGACTTCGATCATGAAGACGCCTACAGCGCGTTCGCCAAAGCGCGCAAAGGGGATTTCACGATCGAACTGGATCTGGAGCGGCGGAAAAAGGACAACCGCTCGGCGACGTATCTCGCATCGTGGTTCGATCCGGGAAGAATGCTGGAAGACCGCGCCAATCTCACCCTCAAGTACGACCACCGGGTGAATGAAGGCCAGAGCCTGCATGCCATGGCCTACGTCGGGTACTACAATTACGACCAGAAATACCGGATCGATGATGCAGGAGCGGGCCAGCCGTTTCACTATCGAACGCAGGCCGAGTCAGAATGGGTGGGCGCTGAAATCCACTATGACTGGCAGATCGACAAGACATTTCACCTGACCGTCGGCGCTGATGGCACCCAGAGTCTCAATACCCGCCAGCACGACTCGACGACCGTGGACGGCAATGTGCTGGATGTGGATCCCTCCTTCAATTCATGGGGCATCTTCGCTGAAGGCGAGTGGAAGGTAGCGCCGTGGCTGACCCTGACGGCCGGGCTTCGGCTGGACCATGTGCAGCGCATCGATCTCCAGGTGAACCCGCGGGCGGCCGCGATCATCACTCCGACCAAAGAGGATACGATCAAGCTGATGTACGGGCGGGCATTCCGAGCGCCCAACCTCTATGAATTGTTCTATGCCTCGCCCGGCGCCAACACGCCCAACCCGGGGCTGAACCCGGAAATCTGCGACACTTGGGAAATCGCCTGGGAGCGGCAGTTCAAGGGAGGCTGGCGGACTTCGGTCAACTATTACTACTGGCGATTCACCAAATCGATCGAAAGCACGGCGCTGGCGGATGATTCGTTCCAGTATCAGAACGGCGGCAATCTTTACGCCAATGGCGTGGAACTCGAGCTTCAAAAGCAATGGGAGGATGGAACGCTTTTCCGCATCTATGGAACCTATGGCCGGGCAACCCACAGCGGCGGCGGCCACCTCTCCCACTCGCCCGACTGGATCGCCGGCACTTCGATCGCATTTCCGATTTTCAACAAGAAGACGTTCCTGGCGATTGAGCCGCAGGTGGTGGGGCCAATGCGATCGGATGACATCGAGCCGACCGATGCCACGTTCATCACCAATATCATCCTCACTTCGCGCGAGATCGCACCGGGCATGGACCTGCAACTGGGGGCGTATAACCTGTTTTCCCACTCCGCCCGAATGCCGCGAAACGATGCTTCCACAGCCAGGACACGCTGCGATATCCCGAACCTCAGTTGATGCTGAGTTTGACCTATCGGTTCTGATCGCCGTCCTTCGAACCAGCCTCCCAACCCGTCATGTTGAGCGCAGCGAAACATCTTGCCCCGAACACCTGGCCGAACATTCGCGCGGTGGAAACGCGCAAATTGGCCGGGAATTCGATGGTGCGCGCCGCCCTTTATATGGTTGCCCTCTCCGCCCTATTAATCCTCCTCCCGGCGTCAGCCCAGGCCGCGGAGATTGTCATCGTCAAATCATCCGCGGCCGTGCCCTATGCGCAAGCCGAGGAGGCCATCAAAGCCGAGTTGGCCCCGCACCACCACACCATCCGATCGGCGTTGGCCAAGGATGTTTCCGATAAGGGAATCGACGCATCCATCGGCGGGGCGGACATGGTCATTGCCGTCGGCACGCCAGCCGCCGCGTGGCTGCAAAAGCACCTGCCTGAAAAGACGAAGCTGGTCTACTGCATGGTCTCGAACCCCGAAGCCGCCGGGTTGGTTCAGGGCCGGCAGGCGACCGGTGTTACCACGGACATTCCTCCAGCCGCGCAGCTCAAGCTGATCGCCGATGCGCTGCCCCGCGCGCGATTGATCGGCGTGCTCCACCGCTCCGACACGCCCGATGGCCCGCGACAGTTAAAGGCACTCAAAGAAGCGCTGCCCGAGGGGTGGAAACTCGAGGCCATCTGCGTGAATGAACAGCCCTCGGTCGCGGCCGCCATCGACCTCCTGATGGCTCGGAACATCGACGTGATCTGGACCACTCCCGATCAAAGCATCTACGACACGCCCACCGTGCGCGTTCTTTTGCTGGCGGCCCTGCGAAGCAGAATCCCAGTGTGGGGCTTTTCTCAGGCCTTTGTGCGCGCCGGCGCATTGATCGGCGGTAGTGTCGAGCCCGCCGCCCAGGGCGCGCAGGCCGGACAAATCGCTCAGCGCCAGCTCACCAAACCCGATCCCTCGGCACGCGTCGAGTCCCCCGCGCGGATCGAAACCACCGTGAATCTCATCGTCGCCGGGCAGCTTGGCATTGAAGTTCCCGAATCCGTCATCGGCCGCGCCGGCCAGGTTTTTCGATCGGAGAAATAGCATGTTGATTCGCCGTTTCAAAAATCTGAGCCTACGCACTAAAACGACGCTATTCACGCTGGCGATCATCACCGC
>JBBRTW010000341.1:0-8031 GCA_038244055.1 Tepidisphaerales bacterium
GAGCGATCCGGCGTCAGGCCGGTTGCATTGGAATGAATATTCCAGACGGTGTTCGCCCAGGCCTGAAATCGCTGCAGGGCATCGGTTCCGTTGGCCCGGATCAGCACGAATAACCGATCCACCTCGCGCCGCGCCAATAGTTCCGCCGCCAGTTGCGGGCCGAGCGCTCCAGTAGCGCCTGTAAGAAGGACGTTTTCTGCCATGATGCTCCGGGACTCATCGTAAGGGCCGCGTGAATTCCTGCCAGCGGCGGGCCACTCCGCTACGAGCCGGGAGCATACTCGATAGCGGAATTCGCCACAGACCGCAACCGCGATAAAAAAGACCCGGCCAGGCGGGCGGCCCGCGCTTCATCGACCAGTGCGGTCCGGCACGTCAGCGCCACATGCGAGGTCCGCCCGAGCGAACTGGGCGTAAAAAGCACCGGCAGGGCCGGCCCGGTGGGCGAAAACCGCAGGTAATCCAGAATCGGAGCGGGATGATGCTCTGCCGCCCAGGTCCGGTTCATGTTCACGTTGGAAATCCCGGCCGCCAGCGGCAGATGGCCCTGATAGAAGCGCACCCAGCGCTCGCGGGAGAGGAACATCGATTCGGCGATGGCGGCGCTCATGCGAATCTGGCTGGCTTGCGCCGCCATGGTGCGCTTCTGCCAGGCGCTCTGGCCGGCGATCGCGCGCAGGAGCCTGGGAAAATCCCGCAGCGCATTGGGGCGGACGATCGTGGTGGTGAAACCCAGGAACAGGCCGAAAACATCGGCCAGTTCGTCGCCGGCCGATGCCCGGAGATCGACCACCGTTCCCAGCGCCAGTTCCTGACGGCCGGGCGCGGCGGGGGTGACGCCGTGGAGGTGGCACGCCTCGGCCATGGCCGCCAGGAAAAGATCGTTGAGCGTGACTTCGAGCCGGCGCGCCGACTGGCGCAGATCGTCGATCATGCCATCGGGAAACCGGTAGACCGAGCAGCGCACGCTGTAGTCGCCGGCGACATGCTCGACCCGGCGGGCGTTGCCAAAGCGGGTAATCAGACGAAGGGCCGAAGCGACCCCATCGACGAGATTCCATTTCCCGCGATTGGGGCCGAAGTAATGCCAGTAGCCAGCGCGGGCGATTTTCAATGGCTCGGAGCGCGCCCGCGCATCTTCGAAGGCGTGGTAAAACCACTCGCGGAGTACGATTCGAATTGAAAAGCTATCGGCAACCCAGTGATGGTAAACCACGCCCACGTAGTACGAGCCATCGCCATGAAGCACGAATGGCCGAAAGGGGCAGAAGGCGCTGTCGGCCGATCCGCCCGCCTCGAATGGCCGATTCATCTCCTGCGAAATGTGCGAATCGATACTGACGCCGCGCGGGACGATTTGAAGCGGATTCGGGTTGGAATGCCCGCTGGACGGCTCATGCCGGTAGCGATTGCCGGAAACCTGAACCTCGCCTAGCCCCAGCGCGCTCATCATCCGGGACCACGCGGCCGAAAGCGCACCGATATCCGGCGACCCCTCGATATGCAGCACCTGGGCCGCGTTGTAGGGATGAACTCCGTCCCATAAACGCATGATGCGCTGGAAGACGTTGAAACCGGCTGCCTCCATTCCACCACGCTCGATTCTATTCACCGGGGTGACGCCTGGCCGGAAAAGAGCCTTGGAATAAACCGGCCGGCGCGGGCGGCGTAGTTCGTGTAGGCCGCGCCGTGGAGGGCGATGAGAAACTTCTCTTCGCGCCGGGCCTCCCACTGCAGCAGCATCAAATGAAGCACGCCCACCGCGATCATCAACGGGCTGAAGACGGCCGCGACCGCGCAGAGCATCAGCACGGACGACAGCGCGTAGATCGGATGCCGCACATAGGCGTAGGGGCCGCTGAAGATCAGTTGCGTTCGTTCATTGGGATCGATCCCCATCCGCCATGAGGTGCCCATCTTTTGCCAGCAGACCCAGGTCGCGGCGAAAGCGGCGACCGCGACCGCGAATGCGGCCCAATCGATGATGCGATTATCGTAGATTGGCCGGAGAATCGCGGGCAGGTCGAGAAAAAATGGCGTGAGCAGCGGCACCAGGACCCACAGGGTGACGACTGGAATCCACACCATGCGCAGGATGCGCCCCAGCGGCTCGGGGGGGATGAAATTGGCGGCCCGGCCGACGGTTTTCCGGCTCCGACCCACCATCTGCAACACCCGCAGCCAGTAGACCAGCAGGATCACCCCAATAAGCAGCGCCGGCAGGGAAGTGGGCGAACTGGTAAAGGACACTGACGAACCTCTTCGCTATGGTGCAAACGGATCACTTCAGTCAATCGCCGCGGGCGGAGACTTTCGGCGCGTCGCTCCTGGGCGGCGCTGACTGGTTCGCGCCGCCCGCGACGCGAGCGTCATCGGGCAATCCCGTCGACACAGCCGAACGCGGATGCTTCATGGGGTGCATCGTAGTCCATGTGGCCCGATTGGGACAGGCATCAAGGACATGATCGATGATCGCCTTCTGCAATTTCGGTCCTTTATCGATATTGACGTGATTGGTGAAACCCTCCTTCAATTCCTTGCCCTCTTCGTTCAGGTTGATGTTGAGCAGTTTGCCCGTCCCGCCGGGCTCCTGTTGGAGTGGCATTCCGCGCAGAAAATTGCCCCACGATCCCAGCATCCCCGGCATCCAGTAGTTGATGCAGAGTTTGACGTTCTTGGGCACGGTGTTCTGGTCCACCGCATCCATCGTGATGATGAGCTCGACGGGAACGCCGACTTTATCCAACTCGCGGGCGATAATCAGCGAATCATCGGATCCAAACGAATGCCCGATCATGCAGATCGGCTCGGGGTCGGGCTGGCCCTTGTATCGCTCGGCCATCGTGCGCGCCAGTTCTTCGCACTGATCGTGCTGGAAGACCTGCGCCGTCACATCGCGCTGGCGAAGCTGCTCGCCCATCTCATCGATGCCGCTGGAGAAGACGCCGATCCAGCCGCGCATCAGATAAACGTGCCCGGCCCGGGGGGCATCGGTGTAGGGTTGAACCAACTCCATTTTTCCAACGGTGGTCGAGCCGCAGCCCAGGCAAAGGCTCGCGGCCCCGCATGCGCCTATCAGCAGCACCGTTTTCATGACAGTATGAATTGAATTTCGCATGATCGTAACTCCAAGATCGTTTCCCGGGTGTTTGGATGGTCGCCTGCCTGTGGGCTTCATCGGTGATCCCCCTGAGTTGCCTTGACCGCGCCGGCGGTCGAGATGCTCCGCTGCTCCGAAGAGGGTGGAGACGTGGATATTCGCTCATCGGCAGGATGTGCGGCCACTTGAGAAACTTTTGCCAGGGGATGCGATCGCACCCACTGCTCGCGCGATGGGCAGATCTTCGCCAGTTGCTTGAGCACCTCGGCGTGGATCTTCACGTTCTTCTCGATGTTGTAGTGATCGGTGTCGGGTTCGAGAAGATCAGTGCGCTCGCCGCGGATGTTGACGTTTTCGAGTTTGCAGCGCCCGGCTTCATCCTGTTTAAGCGGTACGCCCCGAAAAAACGGGATCGCATCCCAGGCCCCATGGGGCTGGTAGATGTTGTAGCACCACTTGATATTGCCCGGCACGGGCGGCGGCGTGACCGGATCGAGCGTGATGATCAGGTCAACGGGAATGTTCGCTTCGCCCAGTTGCTGGGCCATCTCCAGGGCATGGTCCGCGCCCCAGGAATGGCCGATGATGATCAGCGGCTCGAAATCCTTCTGATCCTTGTACCTGGCCAGAATGGCCTCGGTGAGTTCGCGCCATTGTTCGTTGCGATAGACGGTGGCGCGGATGCCCGATTCGTTGATCTTGACCCCAAGCTGATCGATGCCGGTCGACCAGATTCCGATGAAGCCGCGCAGGAGATAAACGTTGCCCGCGCGCGGCTTGTCGGAGTCGGTCCGCACGAGGGATAAATCCCCCGGCTGCATCGAGGCCGTACTGCACCCGGTGAGCCACACGGCGATCGAAAGGAGGAAAAGCGGGCGCAACAGGCCCGCCCATCGGCCCGGTTCAAAAATGGAAGTAGAATTCATCCGCACACCATTCATAAGAATTCACATTACTGGCGTCAAAGCCCGGCCTACAACGATGAAAAAAGAAGTTCGCAAGTGATATCGCAGAAAGTGGCCCGCCAATTTAACACCAACCGCATCTTATCTCTCGCAAAGGCTGAGTTTGTCAACATATGGGGCGACCGACTGCTCAAATTGGGCAGAAAATGGCGCACTTCAGATTGCGGCCATTAAATTCTGGATTATTACCAATGGGGGTAAAACAGCTTTACGCCCTTGGAAAAATCCGCGGACGACCGGGGCTAAGCGGCCACTCTCGCAAGGTTTATCGTCATAAACCGGCACGGGATTTCTCCAATCGGTGGATTTATCCGGTTTGCGCTATCTGGATGGGTGAATCAGGCAGCCGTTTCGGCGGGCTCAAGAGGTTTCGAGGCACGGCAATTCTCGAGGAACTCCTTTCCATGCAGTACCAACCCCGTTCAGCCCTGGCCGTGTTGGGCGTTCTAATCCTCGGCGGATGCGCGGATTTTCGCGTACAGCCCCTTGATGGTCCAATAGTTGTGGCAAGCCGGGCCCCAAAAACTGCACCGCTTTTCGCTTCGAGCACAGGCCGACGCACTGATGGGATGCCCTTGGTAGTGATCTCTTACGGCAATGGCAGCCCGGCCGACAGCTCTGGCCATGGACTGCGCGATATCGCAGATGAAATCCGCCGCCGCTATCCCGGCCAGGAGGTCATCACCCGTGGGTGGGATGATGAAGATTCCATCCTTTTGACCCTCCAGCGCCATCGCGGCCCGATCATGCTGGTAGGGCATAGTTACGGGGGAAGCCGGTCGGTTGAGCTCGCTTCCCGTCTTGGACGAACAGTGGACTGCCTGATCCTGTTGGACCCCGTCGTTCAGGGTCACTTCGGATTCGCGCCGCCGGGGCGGTTCTTCCAGATTCCCGACTCGGTCAATCACGCGATTTGTTACTACCGGCCACTGGGCGGATGGCCCGCCAGTTTCCCCATCCTCAATCCCCGGCATGCGACCGATAACCGCCCGCGCAATATCGAACACAACGAATTCTGCAGCAGCGCCGAGGTGCGGCGCAGCATCCTCGATTGGGTCGGCGCGAATGCCGCCTCCGGTGTTGCGCTGGCCACAGGCACGCAGGGCGATCCGTAAGTTCCTCGCGCCAGTTCCAGATTATTCTGGAAATTTTTGGCGCGGCTTGGTAACCCATTATGCCACGCTGGCGATGCGGCCGCGCATCGTGCGGGATGTGGCAGGATAGAGCGACTTTTTCCACAGGAGTTTCGTGATGAAATGTTTGATCGCGCTGACATTATGCACCCTATCGATGCTGACCGGCTGCGGGCGGATGTCGATGGGCCAGCTCACTCAGACCAACGAGGGAGCGCCAACGGGAACCGGCTTCTCCATCAAGACCGTGAAGGTCGATGGTGAAGACCGCAAATACGGCGTCTTCGTTCCCCACTCGTACAACGCCTCCAAGCGCTGGCCGGTGATCGTGTTCCTGCACGGTGTGCTGGAATCCGGCAGCGATGGCACGGCCTGCATGGCGGTCGGGCTTGCCCCCTCGATCGCCAAGGTCGCTGCGAACTTTGGATTCATCGCCGTGTTTCCGCAGTCCACGGGTGACTGGGTCGGCGATGAGCGCCTGCGCATCCCCGTCGCCTGCCTCGATCAGGTGCAGAAGGACTACGCGACCGATACCGCCCACGTCGGCCTGACCGGCCTCTCCAACGGCGGCTACGGCGTCTGGGCTCTGGGGGCGCGCTATCCCGATCGCTTCTCCTGCCTGGCGCCGATGGCCGGGTATACGGATTACGATGATGTGCCCAAGCTGACCCGCATTCCAATCTGGTGCTTCCACAACAGCGGCGATTTCCTGGTCTCCCCCGGTGGATCCGAGGAAATGTGCAAGCGCATTCAAGCGGCGGGTGGCAACGCCCGCTTCACCAAGCTCGATGGCATGGGCCACAACTGCTGGGAAGAGGTCTACGATGGCGGCGATCTCTTCAAATGGATGCTGACGACCGGGCGATAGAGCGCCTGAAAGCGGATGCGCCGGGCGATGCGACGCGCGATTTCTCGCGCGGATGATTCCCCGTATAATCGCATCATGCGAATCAGCCGCGTTTTCGTCGTTCTTGCTCTTATTCCCGCGTTCGCGCGCGCTGCCGCGCCGGTGGACCCATCCACCGCGCTGCCGGCGGAGCGCGCGGCCATCCTCCGCGAACTGTCCGACTGGACGCCCGCCGGTTTCAATCGCCGGCTGGGCCCGGATTATGCCCATTACCATTCCGGCCAGCCCGCCGAGAGATTCCCCGAAGTCTGGATGGCCCAGAGCAAGAAGGAAGAGATCAAAGGCGCGCGCCGCTACCAGGTCGTCGGGCCCTGGTCCAAGAAGTCCGGCGACTTCTCCAGCACGCAGGGCCAGATCCTCTACGTCCCGGCCGAGGCGGGCATGGTCGGCGTCGATCGCGTCACCATTCTCGAATGGTCCAACAACTGCTTCAGCGAGCGCCCGGAGATTCCCTGGTGGGGTGGCTTCCGCCCCGAGCCGGCGTCGAAGAAATGGCTGGCCGCCAACGCCAGCCCGGGCGTGCCGGTCGCCATGGCCCGCGGCATGGCCTCCTGGGCCAACTGCGGCGTGGTCGTCTTCTCCTCCGGCCTGGTCGGCAGCGCCGGCACCTGCACCGGCCGCGGCCTGGAGCCCACTCTCCAGCTCCCACCCACTAAGCTCCCCACCGCGATCTCGGTCACCAACAAAAGCGAATTCGCGCTCATCACGGTCATCGATACCGAATCGCATAAAGGCCAGGTCGCCGTCATCGCCATCGAATCCAACGGCAAGAAGGTCAAGTTCGTCCACGAGTGGCAGGATGCCTATCCCGGCCTGTGCAATGTCGCGGTCATCACCGGCTTCAAACTCCTCGGCTACATCGATCTTCCGGAGATTGAGTTCCCCACCAGCATCTGCGGTGTCGGCAACGCCATGGGCGGGCGCATGAACGGACGCGATGGCAATGCCGGCCTGCTGCGCGAATATGACCTCGCCAAGCAGGCCGACCGCGATGTGTTCCTCAAGGGCTCGAACAAAGGATATAGCTGCAGCGCCGGCTTCGCGGTCGTCGCCTCCAAGTACCAGAACAAGGCCGCCTTCATCGATCTCCAGCCCCTCTTCGGCCGGGTGCGCGAGATGTACTTCACCACCGAAGAGAACTACGCGAAGACGCGCGATCAGGGCGCTGAACCCGGCAAGTGGCCCTACACGTTCGAGCACGATCCCTCCTGGAAGCCGGCGGTGGTGAAGACGATCGATGTCCCCCAGCCGACCGCCGTCCTGGCCTCCATGAGCGGCGGCGCGAAGAACGCCCGCGCTTTCATCGCCTCGATGGATGGTACGCTCACCCTCTACAGCGTCGGCGGGCTGGCCGATGACACCGCCGCCAATCCGGCCGACATCGTCAAGTCGGGCGAAGTGAACGTTGGCCGCAATCCCACCTGCCTGGCCTACCAGAAGCACTCCAACAGCACGATCACGGCCGTCTCGCGCGGCGACCGGCAGATCGCCTGGGTGAGCCACGCGGATAAGAAGGGGCAGATCGCCCCGGTGGTCACGCGCACCCTGCGCGATGCCCGCCTGATCGACCCCGTCGCGGTTGAAATGGCCGATACGCACGGTGTCGAGACCAACCTGATCACCGTCTGCGATTTCGCCGGCAAACAAGTCCTCAACTACCGCACCAGCCA
The DNA here is from genome assembly GCA_038244055.1 of Tepidisphaerales bacterium. Taxonomy (GTDB): domain Bacteria; phylum Planctomycetota; class Phycisphaerae; order Tepidisphaerales; family Tepidisphaeraceae; genus DASPKW01. The sequence goes on from JBBRTW010000341.1 coordinate 7,776, forward strand.
ACTCGTCTGGGCCACCCAGGGCGGCCAGAAGTTCGGCATGGGCGCGGAAGGCAAGGATGATTTCGAATGCGGCGGGCTGATGGAGTTTCCGGGGAATCCGTTTTGTGTCAGCGCGAGCAATGTGAATTGAAGGGGGGATAGGAGTTAGGAGTTAGGAGTTAGGAGGTAGAAGTTAGAAGGTAATTGTTTACCGCCTCCACGCGCAGATCAAGCCTGGCCCCGTGGTGGTGAGAATTCTTATGACTGGGAGTTGACC
>JBBRTW010000342.1:0-8028 GCA_038244055.1 Tepidisphaerales bacterium
CGACGACGGTGATCATCGCGCCTGATGGAACGCAGGTGGCTCATCTGGCGGGGTCTTCAAAAGCATACACCACCGATGTCGAGTCCTATCTCGCCTTCGCGGCCGGGAAGATCGACAAGGATGCACTGGCCCAGCGGCTGGCCTCGCACCAAACCATCATCGACAGCCCCCAGCAGATGGCCGAGCGGCACATGCAGATCGCCCGGCGAATGCTGAGCAAGGGCCTGGATGACCAGGCCAAGATCGAACTGGCGCAGGCGCTGAAACTGCAACCCAAAGACCCGGCCATTCAGATCAGTCTCGCGGAGATGCTTCTCAATGTCGGCGACGAAGCGGCGGCGAATGCCCTGCTGGCCCAGGTCGATGCGTCCGCGGCCGGACCGAGAGTAAAACTCCTGCGCGGCCGCCTGTTAATCGCCGCCAATAAGTGGGATGATGCGCGGGCGGCCCTGACCAGCGCGGTGGAACTGAATCCTGAGCCGGCCGAGGCGTTCTACTACCTCGGGCGCGTTTATCAGCACGATGGCGATCAGGCGAAGGCGGCCGATTCGTATAAAAAAGCGTTCGAGCATACGCCGTTCGGAAAAAACATTGGCGCGGATAGCGCTGTCGCACCGGGGACCAAGTAAGGGCAACATGACCCTTGGACTTCAAAAGCTCCGCACCATGATTTTATGTGCCACGGCGGCGGCGCTGCTTTTAATCGGAGTTCTTAAGGTTTGTTCCGCACAGGTGCCCGATGTCCAGATCAAGAAGGCGGTTAATCCCCACTGGGAGGCGGCCAGATGCGACCAATGCCATGCCATCGTCGGCGGAGTTCGCCAGACAATCGCGCCTGAAAAGTCGGATGGCATTTGCCTGAGCTGCCACAACGGCAAGTCGGCCGGCGCGGAGTTGCATCCCATCGGCAGGGCGATCGCCAAAGATCACGCCGCGCCGTCGGGGTGGCCGGTCATTGAAGGGCGGATCCATTGCATCACCTGCCACGACATGAAAAAGGCCTGCAGCGCGACGGCTGCGCGGCCAGTGGACAACACCGCCATGCTGCGCGGTATGGGCGATGGCGAAAAGCCCTTCTGCCAGAATTGCCACGGCGCGGATCAATTCCCCAAGTTCAACCCGCACATGATGCTCACCGACAAGCGCGAGGTGATCGAAGCGCGCTGCCTGGCCTGCCACACGCAGACGCCCGACCGCACGATCAAGGAACGCACCGGCAATCCTCTGCTTCGCAGCGATGAATTGCTGCTTTGCAAAGCCTGCCATCGCAATCACAAGGAGCAGTTCAACCCCGGCCATCTCGGCAGCAAGATCAAGCCGGAAATGCTGGCCTTCATGCGGGCGCGAGAGTTGATCGGCCTGGCGGGTGCGCCGGGAGCTGAACTGGTGACCCAACTGAAAAACGCGAACGCCCAGCCGACCATGATGCACCCGGCCAAGGGCGACACCATCTCCTGCTCGACCTGCCATAACCCCCACCAGGCCGGGCTTCTGCCGATGGGAACGTCGCTGGCGTATCGGCCGATGCGAATCGTGGACGGAAGAACCATTTCCCCGGTGCGCGGGGAAAACTGGTGCAACCATTGCCATAACTTGAATTGAGCGCGCAGATGAAGATGCAACGATGGACCATTTTGACGGCCTGCCTGGTGATGTGGATCGCCATGCCCGCGCTGCCCGCGCGCGGCGCGGACCCGGAAGGGTGCCTGATCTGCCACCAGTATCGCGGCCTCTCCCGGCTCGATGAGAAGGGGAAGGAAATCCGCCTCTTCTTCGTCGATCCCAAGTTTCACAACGAAGGCGCCGGCCCGCACGGCCGGATTCGCTGCACGGCCTGCCACGAGCGCTCGCAGGTGGAGGTTTTCCCGCACAAGCAACTCACGCCCGTCGACTGCGCCAAGACCTGCCATCTGACGACGTCGCGAAATGTGGAAACGCGCTTCGCCCACGATCCGATCGGCAAGATGCTCGAAACCTCGGTGCATACCGCCGCGGTACTGGAAAAGTGCAACGACCTCCTCGGCAAGCCCGTCCGCGATGGCCAGGCCAAATGCCTCCTCTGCCACGATGAGCCTCTCTTCCGCAAAACCGGCACCGACTGGATCCGCCGCCAGGCCCCCATCGCCCGCTGCAATGTCTGCCACGATGACCAGCTCAAGCTCGATACGCCCTTCAACTACTGGCACGTCCAATCGCGCAGCATGCCGGCCCGCAGCAATCTGGATCTGGTGCGCGTCTGCGCCAGTTGCCATAGTGACGAGCGGATTAAGAAAGCCTTTGACCTCCCCGATGCGCCGGTGAGTTATCTGGCGAGTTTTCACGGCAAAGCATCCCTTCTGAACAATCAGGAGGCCGCCAGTTGCCTCGATTGCCATGTGGGCGAGATGGAAAACGTCCATGTGATGCGCTCGCACAAGAAGGCCGGCGCGCCCACGCATATCGACCAGGTGGCTGACACCTGCCGCAGCCCGGCCTGCCATCGCTCGGCCGGCGAGCAGATTTCATCGGCCGCGATCCACCTGGACCTCTCCCGAAGCCGGGGCATCGAGTATTTCATCGCCATCGTCTTCGTGCTGATGATCCTCTCGACCTTCGGGCCGTCGATGACCATCTCGCTGCTCAAACTCTTCCACATGACCATCGGCCGCGACGATCCCGACCACCATCGCGAAGAGCATCTGGCCAAGCGCCTGATGGAAAACCCGGTCACGCGAAAGAAGTTGATCCGCTTCACCTATGCCCAGCGCGTGCAGCACTGGATCCTCGTGATCTCTTTCTCGACCCTGGTCATCACCGGCTTCCCCATGAAATTCGCCGACCGCGCCTGGGCCGAGTGGCTCATCCGCATACTCGGCGGGCTGACCTGGGTGCGCACGCTGCATCGCTACACGGGGGCGGTACTGCTCATCGGGATGCTCTTCCACAGCATCTACATTTTCAACGCCATGCGGAAAACACGGAAAAAGACCAAGCAGGGCTGGATCAAGACTTTCCTGACTCTGCCCATGGTCATGCAGCCCAAGGATTTCAAGGAGATGGCGCACCTGATGGGTTGGCTGCTCTTCCTCAAGAAGAAGCGCCCCGATGGGGCACGCTTCACGGCCGAGGAGAAGTTCGAGTATTTCGGCGTCTTCTGGGGGGTCATCCTCCTGGGCACCACCGGCCTGGTCATGTGGTTCAACGCCTACGCCTCGCGCTTCATTCCCGGACGCGTGCTGACGATCTTCAACCTGGTTCACTCCTTCGAAGCGTTCCTGGCGCTGCTGCATGTCGGCATCCTCCACATCGCGACCGTAATCTTCTCACCTGCCGTCTTCCCAATTTCACCGGCCATGTTCACGGGCACTACGCCGGCCGCCGAGATGGCCGAATCGCATTCCGAAATGCTCAACGAAGTCGCCGAGGAACACGAAACCGGATCGGAGGCGGCCAATGTCTGATCAAGATCCCAAACCCGCATCCGACGCCGCATCGAACAATCCGCCACCTTCAGTGGCATCAGAACCGGCGCAAACAAATCCCCAGGCTCCAGCGCCCGATGCGCAAACGCCGACAACCACCCAATCACCGCCCGCCGACTCCGCACCCGCGCCCAAGCCGGCAAAACCGCGCATCAGCCTGAAGAAACGCCTGAAAACCATCGGCGGCCGAATCTATACGGCCTTGCTCCTGGTGGCTGTGGGATCGATCTGCTCGATGGCCCTGCTCTATCTCTTCCGCATGGTATTCACACCGGCCAAGCTCCCGGAAGAATTCTCCCAGTGGCAAGGCCGACTCGATTCCGCCGCCCTGCGCCAGGAGCATATTCCCGGCGTAACCGAAAACGCCGGCCGCTCGCCTGCTTCGCATTACCATAAGGTGGATCGCTGGTTCACGCCCGATCCGCACAATTCCTGCACCGCTTCCGGCTGCCACAGCCCGCTGCCGCATCAGCCCAAGACACCCATCGCCGCGTTTCCGAACCTGCATGTGACCTTCCTGGATTGCCGGGTTTGTCACGAGCAGACCAACAAATCCGCCGTTGCGATGCACTGGGTGACCACCTCCACCAACCGTCCCCAGGAGACACCGGCCGTCCTGCGCCTCGTCACCCTGCTGGAAACCATGGGCACGACCAGGCCGGAGGCGCAGGCAGCGCACCCCAAGATCATCGCCCTGCTTCGCGAGGTGATCGCAACCGGCAAGACGGACCGCGATCTCGAAGAACTTCTCGTGCAGATCGACACCTCGGTTCCGGATAACCCCTTCTGGCGGAAATCGGTGGCGCAACTTGCACACGATCTTCCGATGCACGCCCGTGGCGAATATGGTGCCAAGCTCGTGCGGCAGGATACCGCGACGGATTCGGCCACGGTCGAGCGACTCACCAAATCCTACCTCGCCGCCGGCGAAGGCTCCGATGCCCGCAAACAGCTTGAAAAACAGATTCACCAGACCCTTCTCGCCAAGCCCAATGCCTGCGCCAACTGCCATGCGGCCGATGCGGGCGTGCTCGATTTCGCAAGCCTGGGCTACTCGGCCGCCCGAACCAAGAGCCTGCGGGCGCTGCCGCTGGCGAAGATGATCCAGCAGATCCGCGAGGGCGAGCGCTTCCAACTTCCGCAGTTGCTGGAGGGGCCAGATGGACGTTAAACGACTCATCCTGTCATTCATCGCGCTTCTCCCCTTGCCCGCAATGGCGGTGGAACCCCTGCCTGAATCGAGCCGCATCCCGGCCACCGTCGTTCGTACGCTCTCAGTCGAGAATCCAACCTTCCACATGCCCACCGATATAGCGGTGGACTCGACCGGAACGATGTACGTCGCCGATGGCGCGCGGGACCGGATCGTCACATTGACGCCCGCGGGCAAGCTCAAATCCGCCACCACGCGCCCCGCCGGATTGCCGTTGAACCGGCCGGTCGGATTAAGCGTCGATGCCAAAGATCGGCTCTGGATCGCCGATACCGCCAACCACCGGATCATCATCCTGGGCGCGGATGAGAAACTGGTCGAGACGATCCCCCTCCAGGCCGTGGATGCCGAACACAGCGCTGACCCCACGGGCCTAGCGATCACGGCCGATCTGAAGCGGACGTACATCGTCGACAACCCCAACCATCGTCTGCTCGTGCGCGACAACGCCACCGGCCAGATCGCGGTCATGGGCAAACTCGGCCAGGCGGCGGGGCAATTCCAATATCCCTTCATGGTGGCGATGGGCCGCGATGGCGATGCGTACATTACCGAGGCGATCGGGGCGCGGGTGCAGATTCTGAATTCGAAAGACAAGTGGGCCGGGGCGATTGGCTCATGGGGCGTGGAACTGGGGCAGTTGTACAGGCCCAAGGGTGTGGCGGTGGATTCATCGGGTCGGATCTTCGTCAGCGACTCGACACTCTGCGTCGTGCAGGCGTTCGACACGCGCGGGCGGGTGATTGGATGTTTGACCGATGCCGCGGGCAGGCCACTGCATTTCGAGCATCCCATGGGAATGACCTTCGACAAGGCGGGCAACCTGTATGTCGTGGAACTGGCGGCCAATCGCATCGCGGTAGTAAGCCTGAAAGGAAACCCGGCCGGCAAATGAAACTGCTGTGGATTTCATCCTCGCTTCTCCTGATGGCGCTCCTGAGCGCGCCGGCGGAGGCGCAGCAGATCGTGCTGACCAAGGATTCCAAGCGGGAATGCGCCACCTGTCACCTCGACTGGCTCGACTCTTTCGAGCGGCCGGGCGCGGTGCTGCTGATCGATAAGCCGAGCAAGCCGGCCGCGGCGGCGGAAGAAGCCTGCCGAGGGTGCCACGATGGCTCGGTCGGCGATTCGCGCAAAGATGTGTGGCTCGAGCATGGCCACCGGGTGAACGAGAAGCCCACCGATAAGATCAAAATTCCACCGCACATGCCGCTGGAAGATGGCAAGATGGTCTGCCGCACCTGCCACACCGCACACACGGTTCCCACCGCCAACGATCTCTCCAAGGTGGTCTTCCTGCGCTCGGCCAAGGAAGGCGGCCTTTGTCAGCAGTGCCACATCGATCGCGCCTATGGCGCGGAGCATACGAGCCACCCGCTGGCCAAGCTTCCCTTCCCGCTGCCCAAGGAACTGCACGATGCCCACTCGCGCACGGACATCGCCGATCGCACGAAGATGGCCTGCCAGACCTGCCACACCACCCACGGCGCGCGGCAGGATCATCTGCTGGTCATGGGCACCTCCTCCGGCCAATTGTGCATCACCTGCCACGAAAAGCTTCGCCCGATGGAATGGAAGGCCGATGCCCCGCGCGAGCATCCACAGAACCCGCCTTTGAAGACCGATGCCCAGCGGCAGGCGATCAAGGACATGGGCACGCGCCTGGGCCCGGGCGATACGCTGACCTGTTTCTCCTGCCACAAGATGCACGATGCCCGCACGGGAACGTTCATGCTGGCGGACAAGCTCGAAGACAGCCACATCTGCATGCGCTGCCACGAGGAGCGTAAATCGGTGATGGCCTCGCAGCACGATCTCCGCAAAAGCAAGCCGGCCGATCAGAACAAGCTGAAACTGACGGCCGAGCAATCCGGGCCATGCGGGGCGTGCCACAGCTTCCACCAGTACGCGCGCGAGCCCAAATCCGGGCGCGGCGATCCCTCGGGGCGGTGCATCACCTGCCACCCGCCGGCCGGGGGCGGAGCGGAGAAGGGGCTGGCGTTCGCCCATCCGGCGGATATCAATGTCGCCAAACTGCCGGCCGGCGCGGATTTGAAACTGCTCAACAGCGGCCTGGACCCGGCCAACAAATCGTTCGCCTGCGTGAGCTGCCATGATCCGCACGATGGCACCAAGCAGCAGTTCCTGCGCAAACCCAAGGATGCGCTCTGCCAGAGTTGCCATACCGATCGATTCGCCTCGATGGCCGGCCAACATGATTTCACGGCTCGGCCGGAGCTGAAGAACGCGCATGGGCAGACGGCGGCCCAGGCGGGCAAGTGCGGGTTCTGTCATGCGGTGCATTCGGAGACGGACCGCGTGATGTGGGTGGGCACGAAGGAGAAACCCATCGGCCCCGATGATTTGTGTTCGCAGTGCCATCGGCAGGATGGACTGGCGGCCAAGAAGCCGGCATTCGCGTTCAACCATCCGACCGGCCCCAAAGCCCGGCCGACCATGCAGGCCTCGGTGAACTTGCCGCTCTTCAACGACAAGGGCCTGATCGAAGCCAATGGATTCGTCGCCTGCTCAACCTGTCATGATCCCCACGCCGATTCGCAGAAGCAGAAGGGGATGCTGCGTGTGGCGGGCACGACTTCGAATCTGTGTACGCAATGTCATGCGGAAAACGCGGCCATGGCCACGGGCCCGCACGATGGGCGCGGGAAGAAAGACTTCCCCATGGCGGAAAAGTCGGCCGATCTGTGCATGACCTGCCATCGGCCGCACAGTAATGATGTTACGAAACAGCGTCTGACGTTCGCGCCGGCGGCCGGTTTGAACCGCGCGGATGGCGCGTGCGTGGCTTGTCATGCGAAGCAGACCTGGGCTGGGGATGAGGCGGTGGCCGGGCAGTCGATGCATCCAACCGCGGTGCCGGCCAACCATGGCGCGGCGACGGCCGGGCTGCCGCTGCTAACCAGCGCGGACAAGGCCAACGCGATTGGGTGCAAGACCTGCCACAACCCCCATGCCAAACCGGGTACGGCGAAGCTGGCGCGCGTGGCGGAGGGGGCGGGAATGAACGCGCTCTGCACGAAATGCCATGCCGAGGCCGGGCCGATCGCGCGGAGCATGCACGCGGCGGATTCGTTGAAGGCGGCGGCGCTGGTGGAGGGAAAGATCGACGATCGTGCCAAAGGGCCAACCTGCGCGCCATGCCATGTGACCCATGCGGTGGAGGGATCGCAGAAGAAGCTGATGTGGGCGGTGAAGGGTTCGCGAGTCGATCTGGCGGATGCGGATCAGCGCTGCCTGGCGTGTCATGCATCGAGCAAGGGGGAGATCAAGATCCTCGTGCAACACCCCGCCGATCCAGTGAAGGCGCGGGGGTGGACCGTCCGACCGGCGACG
>JBBRTW010000343.1:0-7991 GCA_038244055.1 Tepidisphaerales bacterium
GACCCCCGCCCCGATCCCCGCCCCGAGGCCCGCGCTGATCTCAAGCCTGAAAACGCCGATTCCAAGTTCTCCCTCACCATCTACTCCACCGCCGATCCCGCCACCTTTGATCCACAGCAGATCGCCCAATTCCGCATGCAGAACCCCGCCTTCAAGATGCCCGGTTACGGAGTGGTCCGCGAGATTCGCAAGATCGATCTCAAGCCCGGATTGAACACGCTCAAATTCGGCGATGTGGCGGCCGGAATCGATCCGACCACCGTCAGCTTCAAATCCCTCACCGCGCCCGAAACCACCGGCGTTCTCGAGCAGAATTACGAGTACGACCTGGTCAGTCCCGACAAGCTCCTCGAAAAATATCTCGGCCGCTCCATCATCGTCAATCGCAAGCAGCCGCCGGTGGAAGGGGAGAAAACCCGTATCCCCGACACGATCGAGGGCCGGCTATTGGCCTACACCACCGAGCAGATCGTCCTCCAGACGAACAACAAGCAACTCCCCGTCCAGATCATCCCCCGCAACGGCGATATCCAGGAGATCAAGCTCTTCGACCTCCAGACCGGCCTGATCACCAAGCCCACGCTCGTCTGGAAACTCGATGCCAGGCAGGGGGGTGTTCACGATGCACTGGTTTCGTATCAGACCGACAACATCACCTGGCGGGCGGATTATGGTGTGACCGTATCAAAAGATGAGAAACAGGCCGATGTCTCGGCCTGGGTGACGGTGGCCAATGAATCGGGCGCTTCGTACCCCAACGCCCGGCTCAAACTGGTGGCCGGCGATGTGCAGCGGCTCAAGCCCGATGATGAAATGCCCATGGGCGGGCGGGGCGGCGGTGGCGGCGGGCTCTTCGGCGGCGGCAAGGATGATGGCTTCAAGGAGAAATCCTTCTTCGAGTACCACCTCTACACCCTCGGCCGGCCGACCTCCCTCGCCAACTCCTCCATCAAGCAGATCGAGCTCTTCCCCGCCCACGCCAATGTCCCCGTCACCCGCACCTATGTCTACTACGGCTTGCCCGGAGATTTCAGCGCCTACTTCGGCTCCCCGCGCACCGATCGCGATTTCGGCAGCAAAGCCAATCACAAGGTCGATGTTTACTTAAAGCTATTCAACAGCGAGAAGAACGGTCTGGGCATGCCGCTGCCGGCCGGCCGGGTGCGCGTCTACAAGCGCGATGAGGCCGACCCCGATGATCCCGCCGGCAGCCAGGAGTTCATCGGTGAAGACAAGATCGACCACACGCCCAAGGATGAAGAGCTGCTGATCCGCCTCGGCAGCGCCTTCGATATCATCGGCGACCGCAAGCAGACCGATTTCGTCGATGACAGCGACCACAAGACCATCACCGAGTCCTTCGAGATCAAAGTCCGCAATCACAAAAAAGAGCCGGTCAAGGTGATCGTCCGCGAAACCCTCTTCCGCTGGTCCACCTGGACCATCACCGCCAGCAGCGACAAATTCGAGAAGCACGATTCCCACACCATCCACATCCCCATCGAAGTCGCGCCGGATCAGGAGAAGACGATCACGTACACCGTGAAATACACTTGGTAATTGAAATACACCTGGTAATTGGCTCGGCGGGCATGCCAAAACCGCGCGATGGTCATTTTGAGGGAGCTTCAGGCGACCGAAAAATCCAGCTTGACCGTATTGGCCTACTCGATCAGGTCGAACGGCCCGCGTAGACCCGGCAAGATCCTTCGGAGTACCTCAGGATGACATTCTCCGCTTCCAGATCCTTAATCCATCAAGATTTTCATTGATTTCCATTCCCCCCCTCGATACTTTGCACCCGACACGTCTTGTTCGATTCGCGTTTGTTGGTCACGTCTGGTCCGTGAGATTGAAAAATATCCTGGATGCATCCCAGCGGTAGGCGCACACGCATTGTGCCCGTATCGTCGTTCCCATGCGCGTACACGCCCCCGCGAAGATCAATCTCCACTTGCGCGTCGGCCCACCGGCCGCCGATGGTTTTCATCCGCTTTTGACCTGGATGGTGACCGTCGGGCTCTTTGACACCCTTGAACTCCGCCTGAAGGATCAGCTTGGCATCGACGTTGCCTGCGATGAACCGGGCATTCCCCTCGATGGGAGCAATCTCATCGTCAAATGCGCCGCCGCAATGCTGGATGAAGCGCGCGCGGTCGGCGCGGCGGCCGATGGATTGTCGGCCGTGCTGCGCAAGCGCATCCCCCTCGGCGCGGGCCTCGGCGGCGGCAGCTCCGATGGAGCGGCCGTCATTTCCGCGCTCGATCGCATGCTTCAGCTTGGCTGGCCGGCGGCGAAATTGGCCGAGCTGTCCGCCCGTTTCGGCAGCGATCTACCCTTCTTCTTTTTCGGTCCCAGCAGCATCTGCACCAGCCGGGGGCAGCTCGTCCAACCGATCCACCGCCCCAAGCCGCGCTGGGCTGTGTTGATGCTGCCGACGATTCACATGCCCACGCCGTCCGTTTATCGAAAATTCGATGAAATGAAACTTGGAGCAGCCGAGGCCGTCAATAGTGGCGGCGATGCACCGGATTGGAATCAGTGGTCGTCCTTGAACTCGGCCGAGCTTCTGCCGCGACTGGTCAATGATCTGGAAGCGCCTGCGTTTGCGTTAAACGCACAATTAGAGGCCTTTCATTCCCGCGCCACCCAACTGCTGGGGCGCATCGTCCGGATGAGCGGCAGCGGCAGCAGCCTCTTCACGTTGTTCGATGACCCGGATCAGGCCCGGGTCGCTGCCCAGAGAGCGCGCGCCGGCTTGGGTATTCATACCGTCTCTGTGGAGATTTGCCCGGAATTACAGCGGGAATAACGCACTTGGATATTCCGCTTACTTGAGAATTCTCAACACTTTCTCAACGCCGCTCGGTGGACGAAGGTAATAATTCCGGTGAGCGAACGTTAGTTGGGTAGAACGCTTTCGCCGGATCAAACCGCCCCCGGCGGTGCGATTCAATTGAGAGTTGTTTGTCTGGTTTGGTGAAGCCCGGTCTTTCCTCACTTCTGAGGCCGCGGCTGGATCGATTGGCGCGACTACGACACGTCTGGGATCGAAAATCGTTTTTTGGATTCCGTGTAGATGGTCTCTGTTTAACAATGCAACGGGGAGTTGCCATGCGCTTGACTGACATCCGGATTAAGTTGTGTGATGCCGCGCAGCAGAATTCGCGCCTCAAGGCGTTCTGCGCTCTGACCTTCGACAACACTTTCGTCATTCGCGACGTGAAGTTGATCGATGGCAACGACGGCCCGTTTCTGGCGATGCCTTCGCGGAAGCTGGCCGACCATTGCCCCAGGTGCAGCGAAAAAAATCACCTCCGCGCCAAGTTCTGCAACAATTGCGGAACCCACCTCGATGAGGACCGTTACCTGCGTTATCAGAACGCCGGCCACGCCCGCCTCAAGCTCCACGCCGACATCGCCCACCCGATCAATGCCGATTGCCGCGATGCCATCGAGCGCCAGGTCGTGGGCGCGTTCTTCGCCGAGGTCGAAAAATCCAAGCAGCCCGGCTACATTCCCCCCAGCCTGGATGGCGAAGATTTCGAATTCCTGGAATTCCCCGCCACCACCGTAGGCGGCCGAATGCGCCTCCGCCCCACCGGCACCACGGCGCACTAGCGCGACAGTGCCGGTTTAGCTCAAATCCGCAAGTCCTGCGAGTCGATCACGATTCTGGTTTATGATCGGAGTCGGCGTGGCTCAAGGCGGCGCTCGCCCGAGAGCGCGTCGAGCGGCGCGTAATCGCGAGGTCATTCATATTTGACGGCGCTGCCGCGTATGAGATGGTGGAAATACTCGATGTAGAAGCCAACGTACCCGCCAAATGTTGCAGCATCGAGTGGTCCGCGACCGTTTTCCGAAAGCGCAAATTCGTACACCGGATCCAACGGGATCGACAACTCGTGTGCGATGACACCCTGCGCCGCCGCCATCAAATCGGGCACTTGGCACTGAAGATCAAAGAGGAGCGTCTGGATCGCGTCCGTGGGATGGATCATCTCCGCGGGCACCTTCAGTTGCAGGGCCACAGCACGCCGAATCGCGCTCGCGAGCCGGCAATCCACTTCATTGGCCAAACCCAGCGCCCGAGTGAAGTCATCATCGGACACTGGCGTCCGCCCGCGAAGGAACTCGCCGCGCCGCCGCTTGCTCCGGCGTTTTTCAATCAGTGTGGGCAGCAGCAGGATCGCCAGCAGGGCGACGATCATCGCGATTCTGTAAATCCATTGCGTCATAAATCGGACATCAATTGGGCCGCTTTGGCGACACCGTCAGTACGCACGATTCTACCGAAGAGTCGGCGGGTGCTGCGGGTCCCAACCCGGATTTTCCCGGTAAAGCACTCGCAATGCCCGGTTCAGGCCGATTCCAAAAACGGTGGTAAGTTCTATCCTATGTCCAGGTTTCTCGTGTTATGATCCCCAGCACGCGCGGCGACTGCGCCTCGCCCCGATCGCAACCCCCACCGGAGGTTTCACATGGGTCTTTGGGATAAGCTCAAAAGCCAGTTGATCGACATCGTCGAATGGCTCGATGAAACGGGCAACACGATGGTCTGGCGGTTTCCCCGCTACGAAAATGAAATCAAGAACGGCGCTAAGCTGATCGTCCGCGAAGGCCAGGTCGCCGCCTTCGTCCGCGAAGGCCAGCTCGCCGATATCTTCACCCCCGGCACCTACACCCTCGAAACCCGCAACCTCCCCATCCTCTCCACGCTGGCCGGCTGGAAATACGGCTTCGATTCCCCCTTCAAGGCCGAGGTCTATTTCGTTTCCATGCGCACCTTCACGGGCAGCAAGTGGGGCACCAAGAACCCGATCATGATGCGCGATCCGGAGTTTGGCCCGGTCCGCCTGCGCGCCTTCGGCTCCTTCGCCATCAAGATTTCCGACCCGGCCACCTTCATCCGCCAGATCGTCGGCACTAACAGCCGATTCACGGTTGATGAGATCAACGAGCAGATCCGCGACATGATGGTGGCGCGCTTCGCGGATGTGCTGGGCACCGCCAAAATCCCCGTCCTCGACCTGGCCGGCAATCAGGATGAACTCGGCAAATTCGTCTCCGACAAGATCCAGAGCGATTTCGCCGCCTTCGGCCTCCAAGTCGTCAACCTGATGGTCGAGAACATCAGCCTGCCCCCCGAAGTCGAGCAGATGCTCGACAAGCGCACCAGCATGGGCATCCTCGGCGATCTGGGCAAGTACACCCAGTTCCAAGCCGCAAATGCCCTCGGCGATGCCGCCAAAAATCCCAATGGGATGGCCGGCGCGGGAATCGGCGTCGGTCTCGGTGTCGGCCTCGGCCAGCAGGTCGCGGCCGCCATCGCCCAGCCCCAAACCATCAGCTCGCCCGGCCTGGCATCGCCCCCTCCATTGCCGCAGACATCGGCGTATTTCGTAGGCGTCGGCGGCAAACAAGCCGGCCCCTTCGATGTCGCCACGCTGAGCGCGATGGCCTCGCGCAATGAGATCACCCGGGATACCCTCGTCTGGAAACAAGGCATGCCCTCCTGGACCAAGGCCGCCGAAGTCGGCGACCTCTCCAACATCTTCGCCGCCACGCCGCCGCCCTTACCTGCGTAAATCAGTGCAGGAAGTGCGAGGTCGTCTTAAATGATGAACCACTCGCCAACGGCCTAAAACCCCTCACCCCCGCCCTCTCCCGCGCGGCGGTCAAGCGTCCCGGCGAATGAACCCCACCAGCGCCGCTTGGGAGAGGGAGTAATACGCCGCCCCAGGTGATGGAGCCGCAAAAGATATTCTCGATTCGCCAAGTTTCGATTTCGTCTTTTATTCATCATTCATCCTTCATCATTCGCCATTCGCCATTCGCCATTCCGAATTCGCCATTCATCCTTCATCCTTCATCCTTCCGCCTTCCCATGTCCCTCCCCCCTCCCATCCCCTCCGCCCCCGCCCAGCGCCAATTCCCCTGCAAAGACTGCGGCGCGAATCTCGTCTTCGAGCCGGGCTCCTCCTGCCTCAAATGTCCCTACTGCGGCGCTGAGAACCAGATCGCGCTCGATCCCGCGGCCGCCGTCGTCGAGCATGATTTCCTGGCCGCACTCCACGCCACCGCCGGCGCGGCCCTTACCGTCGATGTCCTGGCCATCAAATGCACCTCCTGCGGCGCGGAATCTTCCTTCAAAGACGACGTCGTCGCCTCTAAATGCACCTTCTGTGGCTTCCCCATCGTCGCCACCGGCCAATCCCGCAAGCTCATCAAACCCCAATCCCTCCTGCCCTTCGCCATCACCCGCGAACAGGCCGGCCAATCTTTCCGCCTCTGGGTCGCCTCCCTCTGGTTCGCCCCGAACGATCTAAAAACCCAGGCCGAGCGCTCCGGCATCGATGGCGCTTACATCCCCGCCTGGACCTACGATTCCGACACCTTCTCCCAGTACACTGGCGCACGCGGCGATAATTACTGGGAGACCGAAACGTATTACGAAACCGATTCGCAAGGCCGCTCCCAGGCCCGCACCCGCCAGGTCATGAAAACCCGCTGGACCTTCGTCAGCGGCAACGTCTTCAACCGCTTCGATGATGTCCTGGTCCTCGCCTCCCATTCGCTGCCCCCCAAGCTCGGCCGAAAGCTCCAGCCCTGGGACCTGCCCAATCTCACCCCGTACCAGGATGAGTTCATCAGCGGTTTCGTCTGCGAGAGCTACCAGGTGGGGTTGGAAGATGGTTTTGGCGAGGCCCGCCAGATCATGGACAGCTTCATCCGCACCGCCATCATGCACCAGATCGGCGGCGATCAGCAGCGCATCGACTGGGTCAACACCAACTACAACAACATCACCTTCAAGCACATTCTCCTCCCCCTCTGGATCTCGGCCTACCTCTACCGCGAGCGCTCCTTCCGCTTTCTGGTCAATGCCCGCACCGGCCAGGTCCAGGGCGAGCGCCCCTACAGCGCCATCAAGATCACAATCCTTGTCGTATCCATCGTGCTCGCTATCCTCATCCTGTTCCTCGCATTCAAGCATTAATGACTCCTCGTGCTCGAAACGCTTGTTTTGCATATCTTCCGCTGGATTAATGAGATGGAGCCGACGCCGGCCGGGTACGGGAATTCCGGAAGCAGACCGCCGCCGTCAACCCCCCATACCAGGCCATTATCAAAAAAGCCCTGGTAAGTCTGTTTCTTGATGCATCCCGACCCGGATTCTGCTAAGCTTCGGCGCTACTCAGGACGGAGGCCCACACCATGTCACCCACAGCGACCATCGCCGCCGTCGTCGCCGCATTGGTGTTTCTCGCCTGGATCTTCCAATCCGATGTGACTGATCCCGCCTATGAGGCCTGGGCCAAGCGCCAGGCCGAGGAAAAAAAAGTCGAGGGCACGGTCCGCCCGCCCTTGGGCGTCAACATCACCGATGCCGGCGTGACCAAGGGGGGCTCGCCCGAGGTTCGCGGTTCCCGCGAATACACTTCGGGCACCGAAAACGTCGTCCCCGCCTCGTTCCCCCAGGATGCGGTCATCGGCGACAACTCGAATGTCCCCACCACCCAGCCCCTGAACGCGAACGGCAACGCGTTTTCCGCCAACGCTCATCTGCAGGGAACTTACGTCGGTGTGATGTCGGTCGGCGACGTGCCCCGGGCCGCGCCCGTCGGCGAGGAGCCATGGATCGCCTTTCGCCGCGATGGCACCTTCTCCACCCAGAACATGCACCAGGCCGATGTGGATATGGAGGCCGGCACCCTCGGCGCCAGTTCGTCGATCGTCGAGCGCTCCCGCGGAAATTATCACCTTGGCGGCAACGCCCTCAGCCTCCAGTACACCGATGGCCTGAACCGCAAAAAGGGCAACACCCGAAACTACACCGTAACCGCCATCGCCATCGCCGGCCCCGCCGCCGACCAAATCCCCGCCGCGATCACCATCCAGGGCAAAATGTTCAAGCTAGATCCCACGCGCTGAATCTGAAATCTGAAATCTCAGATCTGAAATTTGAAATTCATCATTCATCATTCCCC
>JBBRTW010000344.1:0-7990 GCA_038244055.1 Tepidisphaerales bacterium
AATGGCTCAAATCCGCGCGTGGCGTTCTTCGACCGCACCCAGAACGAGAGCCGCTACGCCGACATCGTGGGCGGCGTCGTGCAGTCGCCGGTCACCGTCTTCAAGGGCGGCTCTTCCGAATTCCATCCGGTGCAGACGGCAAGCGGGAAGTTGGCCTACGCGTTCTCCGCGGCCACACTCCGAACGTCGACCCCAGTGTCGCCCGATACTGGCAGCGATTATCTTATCCAGGCGCGGGATGAAGATGATAATTTGATCGGCCAGACGTTCACGCAGCAGACAGCAAATCTCGGTGCAGGGTTTACCGCCCGATATCTTCAGGGTGGCGCGGAGTTCCAGAACAAAATATGGCTATTCGGTGGATATGATAATTTCGCATTCAAGAATGATACCTATTCGTCGACCGATGGCATTAACTGGACCGCGGAAACGCAAGGCGGCCCGCAGTTCTGGGACGCGCGCGTGCAAATGCAGGTCGTGGTTTCGACTGACGGAAGCAAGATGTACATGATTGGGGGGTATGGTGCGACCACCCGGAAGAAAGACGTGTACATGACGACTGATGGGACGCACTGGACCCTCAAAGCATCGAACCAGTCGTTCCTGGATATGGTTGGTTTCTCGGCCGCGTACTTCGGCGGCGCGCTATGGGTCTTCGGCGGGCAAACACCGCCGGGGACCGTGATCTCAACGATCTATAAGTCAACCGATGATGGCGCGACTTGGTCGCTGGTCACGCCGACCGCGGGATTCTCGGCTCGATTCAACGCGACGGCCGTGAGCTATGGCGGCATGCTCTTTCTTACCGGCGGGCAGGTCAACAATTCGGGAGCTAAGACGAACTCGACCTATCGCATGCTCGATTCGACGGGTACGCAATGGGTCCAACTCCCGATCAATCCGCTCAATAGCCTGCTGCCACAGCCGCCGTCGGTTGATGGACACACCATGACCGTTTTCGATAACCGGATGTGGTGGATTGGCGGTAATGGTGTCGGGAGCAGTTCGGACGATGTGTTCTACTCGATCGATGCGACCAATTGGGTCCAAGCGACCGCAGCGGCTCCATTTGGCGCGCGAAATTTTCACACGTCGGTTGCGCATGCTGGGAAGCTCTGGGTCATCGCTGGTTCAAGCAACGGCACGCTTAAGGCAGATAGTTGGGCTGCGGTGTAGCAACGTGCTTCTACTGCCCCACACAATACACCTTATCCCCATCCCGGATCATCATCTCCCGCCCCACAAAAACCGGCGTCGAGGCCCCGCCATCGGGGAGCTTGTTCCGCCCGACTTCCTTCGCCTCGCGCGTCGCCTCCAGCACCACCACATCCCCCTTGCTCGAGCGCACGAATAAATGTTTGCCGGCCAGTGTGAGGCAGGCGAAAATCGTGTGCTGGCCCTCCGCATTCTCGCCGAATAATTTGCGCGGCTCAAAAATCGGATTGGCGGATCCTTTCGAGGCCGCGTCGAACGCGAAGAGTTCCCCCTTGGCCGAGATATTGTAGAGAACCCCATCGTGCAGAATCGGCGAGCTGAAGACATCGCCCATGATGTCCGCGTTCCACAATTCCTGATCCTTGAAGGCCCCGTTCAGTCGCAGCGCGCGCACTTCATTCTCGCAGTAAAAAACCATGTCCTTCTCCACCAGCGGCGTGGTCTTACTGGCGACGCCGATCCCGCCCGCGCCGGCGCTCTGGCCGGTATCCGTGCGGACGACATCTCCATTGGGCGTGACGATCACATCCACATCGCCCACCTTCATCGCGGCCGGCGAGCCATAGGTCGATTTCGCCTTCTCGTTCACCCAGAGCCGCTTGCCGGTGGCGGGGTCCAGCGCGCAGAGATCGGTCATGTGAACGATCAACTTCCCGGCCGACAGGATCGGCGAGCTGCTCCGCCCGTAGCCAGTGTTTTGCTCGGTGCCGATGTAAGTAATCCACTGTGATTTGCCCGTCAGATCGACCGCGCGAACAATGCCATTGCCGAGGACGAAATACACAAACTTCCCATCGGTCACCGGCGTCGCCGCCGTCATGCCCGATCCATCCTTGGGCGGCGCGTACTCACCGGCCGCCGCCTTCTCGGCCGGGTCGGAAAGCTCGGCCGCCGTCGTCTTGAGCGTCCAGCGAATCTTCCCCTCGGATTGGTCGATGCAGGTGAGCAGGTTCGGTTCAGAAAGGACGAACACGAGCTGATCCGTCACGATCGGCGATGAATAACTCCGCCCGACGGCCACGCTCCATTTCACATTCTTCTTCGCGGACCATTCCAGAGGCGGTGTCGCGGCCGGGAATCGACCCGTGCCATCGCCGCGCCAGCCGAAGGGATGCTCCATCGACGCGCGAAATCCTGGCGCTCCGAGCGCACCGCCGCCCGCGCCGCCGCCCGCCGCGCCGGCCGGTTCATCCGCGAGCGCCGCGCCGTCCGCAAACAGCCCCATCGACAGCCCTGTCACCAGCGCGATCATCGATAAGCGCGTGCATTGCCGCATCGATCTCCACATATTTCACTTCTCCCGGATGCAGTAAAGATACTCGCCGCCCTTGAGATAGAGCGTCGAACCCTCGAACACGGGCGAGGCGTAGAACAATTCCTGCTTGTAATCCTGCCAGGCCGAGGCTACCTGATTCTCGATCACGTTCCGCCCGGCCTCCTTGAATTCCGTGCCTGGCCGGAGGATCAGCGACGAGCCGGTGTTATCGAAGATGTACAAGAATCCCCCGGCCATCGTCGGGCTGGCGGTGAAGCCGAAGACCATCCGATTGGCCCGCTGGTACATCTCCATGCGCCGCATCGCCACGGTCTTGCGCGCGGCCGGGTCGATCACGGTCAGCACGCCCATCGTATCGACCGTGTAGTACAATCCATCAAACGCCACGGCTGATGCGATCGAGAAGCCGGAGCTCTCCTCCATCCGCCACTGTTTCTGATCCATCGTCCACGCCACCCTGGCCGGCTCGGCGGCGCTGGCGGGGAGTTGCACGGCCTGGAACTGCTTCTTGAAGACGCCCCCATCGGTGTAGAGAAATCCCTTGTGAATGATGGGCGTGCTGAAACTCGCGAAGTAATTTTCCTTGGGCGCTTTGGCCAGCATCTTGCCATCGCTGACGCGCAAAATGCCGCTGGGGAAGGTGATCAAAACGCCTTCGCCGCCGATGCGCGTGGGCACGAACGTGCAGGCCACATAATTCTCGGCATCGCGCGGCAGGTCATAGCGCCAGGCCATTTTGCCGGTGGGCGCATCGAAAGCCAGGATCGTCGTCATGGCCGCGTAGATCAATTTCCCATCCACCAGCGCGGGCGAAACGTGATTCCCATGCTCCCCGGCTCCGAGCGATTCGTGATAGCTCCACAGGCGCTTGCCTTCCAGATCGTAGGCCGCGATCACATACGCCCCCGGGCCTTTCGATCCGCCGCCCATCGCGACGTACACGCGCTGGCCATCGGTGCAGGGCGTTCCGTTGGCGCCGCTGACTTCGTTATTGTTCATCGGCACGAATCGCTTGCGGTCAAGCCCGCGCAGGGCCAGATGCAGCTTCTTCTCGACCTCGCGCTTCTGGCGGGTGAGCTCACCCACTTTCTTCTGCTGGGCGGCCGATACGCCATGAATATCATTTGCGGCGTTGTGCTCCTTCAGCAGCGCTTCATTCATGCGCACGATCTCCCCCTCCAGCGGCGCGATCTTCTCCACATAGTCCGCCCCCGCCTTCTCCTCCCTGGTTATCGCATCGCAGGGTGTGCAGGTCGTCATCCACAGAACCCGCCCATCCGCCTTGTTGATGCAGGCCAGGTCCGAGGTCCCCCCGGTTACGAAAATCTTCTCCCCCGCGATCGCGGGCGATGAAGCGCTGAACCCCGGCAGTTTCGCCATCCACACGATATTCTTCGTCTCGTATTTCGCGGGCAGCGGCGCGGAGAGATAGGCCGAGAAGAGCCACTTGCTCACCCACGGATTCTGCCCGACCGGCCCGCTCCCCTGGGCGCAGCTCAGTTTCACCAGCAGCCGATTCCATCCTTTCTCCAGGGCGATCGTCGATTTGTGGATGTGATCCCAATCCTTGGGATTGAGGGTTGTCGGCTTGCCGTTGACCCACATCTTCGCGGCCGCCCCATCGCGATGGATCGAAAGCTGCACATTCCCGCCCGTGGGCGAAAAGAGATAGGTGTGCGCATATCCCACCTGATTCTCCAGCCGGCCGAAGAGATAGACGAAATCCACATTGTAATGCGCGCACGTTCCCTCATTGGTGTAATGCGTGCTCTGCGTATCGATGGTGGTATGCAGCGCCTTCCAGTTGAGTACCCCGGCCTTGTCGTTCTCATCCGGGCTGAGGCTGGCCTCATCCGCCACAAACGCCTTCTCAATATCCTTCTCCGGATCGTCGCAGGCATACGGGCCGAGAATCAGCCAGTCCTTGGCGATTCCCAGTTCCAGCGCCTTAGCGCCACTGACATCATCCGCCTTTCCCGGCTTTTTCGCCTGGCACATCGCCCCGGTCATCGCGCTATCCGCCACCTTCCGCGACCAAACCATCGGCGGATGCGCCCCCGGATACGTTCCCGTTCCATCCCCGCGCCACCCCATCGGCCGAGCCGGCGAAGCCGCGAACTCCGCAGAGCCCACCACCGGCCCATCCTGAGGCGCAGCCCCAAACAAAACCGAAGACGCCGCAACCCACGCCAATCCCCCCAGCAACACACGAGCCATCATTCCCATAAGTCAGCCTCTGCCTTCAGCAAATAATTCCTCTGCCACTTTGCGCCTTGGCACCATGGCGATGATCTTATATTCAATTCCTCCGCGCCCTCTGCGTCTCTGCGGTGAGTCCGCTATTTCCCCACGCAATACAAATACCCCGGCGTCCGGTAGTACATCCGCGATCCCTCGAATACCGGGTTCGCGTTCGTCTGCGCCTGGTCCTTGCCGTTACGCAATTCCTCAATCACATTCCGCCCGACCTCCTTGTACGCGCGGCCCGGCTCGATGACCAAAGTCGTCCCCTGATTGTCCATCAGATACACATACTTCCCGGCCGCCGTCGGGCTGGCCGAGCATCCCGACCAATCCCAGTAATGCGTGCGCGGCTTGAGCGCCAGCACTTTCTTGTAGACCAGCTCCCCAGTGGTCGCATCGTTCACGCTCAGCCCGCCGCCCTGGGTCACCTGATACACCAGCCCATCCACCATCAGCGGCGAGGCGACGTATCCGCGGTCGAAAGGCGCTTTCTGCTTGTCGGCCGGGATTTCATCATCGGCCCATTCCAGCTTGAGATCGTACGCCAGCGCGACTTTTCCAGTGCGGGTATTCGGCGGAATCTTGAACACCTTCAGCCCCTTGTTCTTCTCATTGAACTTGGGATACCCCGCCATTGCGAGGATCGCATTGCCCTCCACGATCGGCGTGGTCACCGAATCGCCGAACGCGCCCTGATCCCACACCGGCTGGCCATCGCTCACCCGCGTGAAGAATCCCCACTGGAAACAGGCCACCCATTCCCCGCCCGAGCGGAAGCGCACCATCGAGCCATAGGTGTTGAACGCCTTGGCCGTGTGCGACCAGGCCAGCGCGCCGGTGGCGACATCGTACGCCCGCATCTCGTTGGCCCAGACCACGACTTTGCCATCGCACATCACCGGGCTGGCGAAATTGCCATGCTCGCTGCCGCCGCCCGCGCCGCGGGCGATCCACTTGCGGCTGCCTTCCAGGTCGTAGCAGGCCGTGACGCCGGTGGTGAAAAAGGCGCAGACATGCTTGCCATCGCTGATGGCCGTCGGCCCGCTGAAACCGAACACCGCCTGCCCCCAGTAGCGGCCGAACTTCTTCTTGTCGATGGCCGTCTGGGCATCGAGAATCTTCTTCTCGATCGCCTTCTTGTTGTTCATGGCCGCGTCTTTTTTCCTGGCGATGGCCGCATCGGGCTTTCCGGCGGCATCGACGGGCCCGGTGGCAAGCTGCGCATTGAGGATTTCGACCACCTCCGCATTGGCCGCCGCCAGTTGCGGCATGAGCGGCGCCAGCGTACTGGCGATCGCCGGCTCGGCCGCGCGCTCGGCATCGCTCAGCCCCTCGAATTCCGCATTGGAGCGAATCCACAGGATCTTCCCGCCGGCCTTATCGATGCAGACCAGGTCCGCCACTTCCGAAGTCAGATAAATTTTGTCGCCGACGACGATCGGGCTGGATACGCCGATATTCGGCAGGGGGGTCATCCAGGCGATTCCCTTGCTCGATCCATCGGCCTTTTTCTCCCACATCACCGGCGGCGTCGCGCCTGGATACCGCCCCGTCCCATCCCCGCGCCAGCCCATCGGCTGCTCGGGCGAGGGCTTGAATTGCTCCGACCCCAGCAGCCCCGAGCCATTCGGCGTCGCGGCCAGCGCGCCGATGCCCATGAAACTCACCGCCAACACCAACCCGATAGACCCAGCGCGCGCAGCCATTTTCACGGTATCACCTCGGCGTATGTCGATCTCCGGACGTTACTCATTAACCCGCATGGGGTCGTCGTACCGGCCACCCGGCCCCGCAAACCGCCCGGCCTGATGTCGTCTTGATCCGCCTTCTCCTACAATGTCGTTCAGGTTTCGTTCTTGAGATTTTTAACCGGCGACATGAGAACCAGCGCGACGACAAATCAAACCGGCCTCTTACTCCCTCTCCCAAGGCCGGTAAGAAGAGCCCTTTCGCCGCGCCATTCTCCCGGCCGTGGGAGAGGGTGGGGGTGAGGGGTTTTTGGCCGTTGCTGATGGACATCATATTCAAGAATTTCGAAAACCGAAGGAGATTTCAGAAATGCCAGACCGCCTAACCTGGGCCATCCTCGGCACCGGCAACATCGCCCGCCAGTTCGCCACCGGCGTGAACGCCTCCGCCCGCAACCAGCTCATCGCCGTCGGCTCGCGCTCAATGGAAAAATCCCAGTCCTTTGCCCAATCACACAACATCCCCGCCGCCTACCCCTCCTACGAATCCGCCATCGCCGACCCGTCCGTGCAGGCCGTCTATATCTCCCTCCCCAACACGCTCCATCACGAGTGGACCCTCAAAGCCCTCAAGGCCGGCAAGCACGTCCTCTGCGAAAAACCGCTGGCCACGAATCTCGCCGATGCCCAGGAGATGTTCGCCGTCGCCCGCCAGGCCGGGCGCATTCTTATAGAAGCCTTCATGTACCGCACCCACCCCCTCACCCACGCCGTCCGCGCGGCCATCGCCTCGGGCGCGATCGGCCAGGTGCGCCTGATCCGCACCAGCTTCTGCTTCAAGGTCGCCAAAACCCAGGGGAACATCCGCTTCGACCCCGCGCTGGCCGGCGGTGTCATCATGGATGTCGGCTGCTACTGCATCAGCTTCGCCCGCCTCTTCGCCGGCGCTGAGCCCTCCGCCATCCATGCCATCCACCACCGCCATGAATCGGGCGTCGATGACCTCGCGGCCGGCACGCTTGCCTTCCCCAATGGCGTGCTGGCCACCTTCTCCTGCGGCATGAGCGCCCACGCCGACAACACCGCCTCCATCTGCGGCTCCGAAGGCTACATCGAAATCCCCATCCCCTGGAAACCCCCGGCCAGCGGCGCGACTTACACTATCGGCCGGTCCATCCCTCCGAAAATGGACAACCCCACCACTCCCGCCCCTCCCCCGCGCCAGTCCCATACCATCACCACCCCCGGCGATCTCTACGGCCACGAAGCCGACGCCTTCGCCGCCGCGGTTCTCGACGGCGCAGCGCCCTTCATGAGCGAAGCCGATTCACTCGGCAACCAGGCCGCCCTCAATGAAATCCGCCGGCAGATCGTAATGGTGGGGTAGACATTGCGGCACGGTGGGGTAGACATTCTTGTCTGCCCTGAAGGCGTGTAACTCCCGTTTTCGGCACTTATGCCGCCCGTTGGCTCCAGAATTCGGCCCAAAGTCCGCTGTAGTCGAGGCACCGCAGTGCCGTAATGTTCTCCGCATGCTCGGGTGTCCAGCGGGCGCTGTTGAGTTTGA
>JBBRTW010000345.1:0-7975 GCA_038244055.1 Tepidisphaerales bacterium
ATCACCTCCCTCACCCTCCACTTCCGCCCCTCCGCCATCTTCCCAAAACTCTCCCGATACGTCCTCTCCATCCCCTTCGCCACCTTCCCCAAACTCTTCGTCGGATACGACACCACCACCCACTTCGCCCTGATCCCCTCCAGCATCGCCCCCACATCCTCCATCTGATGCCCCAGGCACGGCACCGTCTTCAGCACCAGCGCCACCTCCGCCTCAATCTCCGGCGGGCCGGCCACCAGATCATTGAGCAGCGCCCGCCCTTCAATCCCCGCCAGCGCGAAAAACCCCTCTAAAAACCGCGCCATTTCCATATCGATATCACAGGCGGTGTAGCGCACGCCGGCCGGGAGATTCATCCAGGGAATGCAGAGCGGATTCAGCCCACAGGCAAGATCGAGGATCGATTCAGGCCGGCCCGTAATCTCGAAGATGCGATTGTAGAAATCCGGCAGCTCCGCAATGCGCTCGGCCGTCGAGGCGTGGCCCTTCATGACCTCCGCGCAAACCGCGCGAAAACCGGCCGGATCGCCCCTTACTGATTCCAGCCGCCCGAGTAGCCGGTCCCACGGCATGGCCATGTGATACGCCCCGAAAATCTGGTGCAGCCGCCGCTTGGTGCGTTTCTCGGCGTCGGCCGCGTTGCTCGCTCGCGCGATCTCTTCGCCCGCCAGCCGCGCAACGACCTGCGGCGCGACGTGGCGATAGCGCTTCGAGCGCGAGACGGCGGCGATAACATCGGCCAGGTCGATCCGCGGCATTGCTCCAATCCCCTCGCCTGTGCTCTGGTCCCCTCTCCTGTACTCGGGAGAGGGTTAGGGTGAGGGTCTTCGGCGGAATGCGAAAGACACATAATATCAAAGCAAAATGACCCTCACCCCCGCCCTCTCCCGAGTACTGGTGAGGGAGCAAAGACCACTGTCGCCAACGACGCCCGGATTGTCCAGAAAAGAAGCCGCGCTTTCGCGCGGCTTCCTGAAGTCTTCTCTGCGATCTCCGCGTCTCCGCGGTGAATTATTTCTCTTCCAGCAGCTTCGGAATCTCCGTCTCAAAATCCTTCCGCGCTTCGACGCTTCGGAGAATGCCCTTCTTGTCGATCAGGAACATCGTCGGAATTCCGTTGATGCCCCACTCTTTCGCCAGCGGGCTCCACTCGAGCTTGGGGTTTTCCTTGGCGTCGAAGAGCTGGGTCCAGGGCATGTCCTTGTTCTTGCTCAGAAAGCCCTTGAGCGCTTCGACATCGGTGTCGCAGGAGACGCCGAGGATTTCCAGGCCCTTGGCGTGGTAGTCGATGTACGCCTTCTTCACCCGCGGCAGTTCCTTGATGCACGGGCCGCACCAGGTGGCCCAGAAATCGACGAGGATGACCTTGCCTGCCCACGACTTGGTGGAGAACGCCTTGCCCTCCAGATCGGTCAGCGCGAGCTCGACCGGCTTGCCCACCGAATCGCGCATCTTCTTCTTGCCCTTGATCTCACCGGCCACCTGCGTGGCCATTTCACCGGTGAGGTCGCTGACGATGATCGATTCGGCGCGCTCCGCCAGTGCCGGCGTGGCCGGCCCCATGTTGGACATCTTCATCAGCGTCTGCGCGATCGAATCTTCCTTGGGACTCGCCTTGGCCAGCTTCTGGACTTCATCCAGCGCCTTGCCCTGGATCGCTTCATCCTTGGTGTTGCCCCACCAGGCAACCACCTGCACCGCCAGCTTGGCATCGAGGCCGGGCGCGCCATCGACCTTGGCGAGCGTGGTGAGCGAGGTCGCCGATTCGGCATCGCCGAACACCGAAAGCAGCGTGAGGAATTCCAACTTCGCCCCCGCCAGATCGGCCTTCTGATCCGGCGCGACCTTGGCCAGCTCTTCAAAAAGCACCAGCATCTTCTTCAGAACGGGCACGGCCTTGGGACCCGCCTCCACGCGCTTGGCGGCATCAAGCAGCACATCCGGCGAGCCCAGCACACCGCGCAGTTCCTGGCTCGTCTGGCCCAGGTCCTGCTGAACCTGCTCGGCCGTCCGCGCCCCGGCAGCCGCCGCCGGCGCGGTCTTTTCGCCCGGCTTGGAGGTCGTATCGGCCGGCAGGCCGGGCGTTGGGTGCGCGCCCGGGGCCTTATCCTCGGCCGGGAGGCGTCCGGCAACCAGTGCGACCGCCACCAGGGCGATCAGGAGGGAAGTTCGCTTCATTACGTTTCCTTTCTCAACATGACGACCCGCGCGATCCATTATTGGACAATCGTTTAGACAATCGCCGGGCGGCGGGAGTTAGCCCGGCGAAGAGTCGAATTGACAAGCCTAACACAGTCACTCCGGGGAAACCATCCGGCGGATTGAGTCAATACTCCGCATGTGCCGGGTGTCCTCCCCTTCAATTCTCTTGCGAATCCCGGCCAATCGGTGAACCACTTATCCTCCGGGAGCGAATGATACCTATATGAGTAACAGCCGCGTCGGCGCATTTGGCTTCCAATCCTTTGATGGTGGAGACACGATGAAGTTGCAGTTGAATCAAAAGTACAGGCGGGATCATCCCGCGGCATTTACCCTGGTCGAGTTGCTGGTGGTGATCGGAATCATTGCCCTCCTCATCGGAATCCTCATGCCCACCCTGAGCAAGGCGCGCGAGGCCGGGCAGCGCACCAAATGCCTGAGCAACCTCCGCCAGGTCGGCCAGTCCCTCATGATGTATGCCACCGAATACAAGGGCAAAATCCCCATCGGCTACAATAACGATGGATGGGGCGGCTACCACATTTACGTCAAGAGCGGCGATTATTACCCGGTGCAGGGGCATCTGTTCCTCGCGGGCTACATGGACTCGCCCGAGGCCTATTATTGCCCGACCCAGCCGGACCCGCGCTTCCAGTTCAATACGCCCGAGAATCCCTGGCCGCCAGGTCCGACCGTCGCCACGGATTATGTGCGCTCGGGGTTCAACTCCCGGCCGATTGTGAACTGGTCGGGCAAGCCCTATCCGCCCAAGGGGATGATCCAGCAATCGGCCCTGAAAGGGGCCGCGATCCTGGCGGATGTAACGGGGATTCCGAGCACCAGCACGGGCGTGGGCGCGAAATTCCTGCCGCATGGCCGGACCGCCAATGTCCTCTACGGCGACTGGTCGGCCAAGGCGGTGCAAACCGATGGCGCGATCAAGGCGCGGGTGGAGAAAATCGCGACCGAAGGCTCCTCGCCGCCCATGACGGAATTCATCAATCCCGCCGACCCGATGAACGCGCCGGGATTGTGGGATTTGTTCGATCAGGAGTAAAGAACGCCTGGCAGCCGCGCCTGTAGCATGGGCATCCTGCCCATGTGGAGTCATGCATTTTTCCACTGAAGAGTTATTTTGAAGTTGGATTACCGCTCACACGGGCAGGATGCCCGTGCTACGGTGAAAGCCCTCGCCCGCGCCTTACCGCGCCTTTACCCACCCGCTGGTTGATCTGGTCGACCACGCTATCCAGCTTGCGCTGTTTCTCGGCCTGCGCATCGGGAAACAGCGGCAACTGATCCTGCCCCGCCACCAGATTTTTCCCGGCCATCCCAATCAGTCGCACCGGTTGAAATTCCCGCGACGCCCAGGCATCGAACAATTCCCGCGCCGCTTCGAACAGCGCCGTCGTCGAGTCGGTCGGCTCCTTGAAAGTCGATTGCCGCGTGATCGTCTTGAAATCGCCGAAGCGAATCTTCACCCAGATCGCCCGCGCCCGCAGCCCATTCTTCCGCAAGCGCCGACCCACTTCCTCCGCATGGGAAAATAAGATGGTCCGCAGTTCATCGCGCTCGGCCACATCCGTTTCGAACGTCTCCTCCTGTCCGATCGATTTCGCCTGCGAATCCGGCGTCACCGGGCGATCATCCAGCCCATGAACCAGGCGATAATATTGATCCCCATCCGAGCCGAAGAGCCCGGCGAGTTCCGGTTCGGTCAGTCGGCGCAGATCGGCGACCGTGCGCAGGTTGAAATCGGCCAGGCGGCTGGCGGTCTTTGGCCCGATGCCCCAGAGTTTTCCCACCGGCAGCGGCGGCAGAACCTTATCGACATCCTCGGCGCGAATAATCGTCAGCCCATCGGGCTTGTTCATGTCCGAGGCAAGCTTGGCCAGGAATTTGTTCGGCGCGACGCCGACCGAGCAGGTCAACCCGATCTCCGCGGAAACGGCCGCGCGAATCTCCCGCGCGATCCTTTCATCTGGCCCCAGCGCCCGCAGCGACCCCGTCACATCCAGAAACGCCTCATCGATCGAAAGCGGCTCGATCTCCGGCGTATAGCGCTCGAAAATCGCGAACACCCGCTCGGAAATCTCCCTATAGCGCCAGTACCGCCCCGGCACGATCGCCGCCTGCGGGCAATTGCGTTTGGCCACAGCCATCGGCTGCGCCGAATGACACCCGAATTTCCGTGCCTCGTAAGAAGCCGCCGCCACCACGCCCCGCGGCCCATCGTGCCCCACCAGCACCGGCCGCCCCCGCAGCGCCGGATTGTCGAGCTGCTCCACCGATGCAAAGAAAGCATCCATGTCGACATGCAGGATGGAGCGCGAGTCCGGCATCGCCGAGCATTGTATGATTAATCCTCCCTGTCCCAAGCGCCGTGCTCCTCTCCTGTTACGTGCGATTGCCCTGGGGGTGAGGGGTCTTCGTGCCGCGAAACAGAGCCGCTTTCGCAATCCGCGCATGCCACTCACGCGCTCGCCCGAATCCCCTGTCGCGCCGACTTCCGCGCATTCTTCACCGTATACAAATGCCGGTCCGCCGCTTCCATCAGATCCTTCACCTGCGGCGGGCCGATGCAATCCGACAGCGATGATACGCCGATGCTCAAGCGCGGCTTGCGCGGCATGTTGATCGTCTTGCAGAGCGCATCGACCAGATCCGTCAACCGCCGGGCGAGGTTATCGGCGTCGATGCGGCCCGTCCCCGGCAGCAGGACCACAAACTCATCGCCGCCGCATCGAAACGCCAGATCGTCCTGGCGAATGCCCGAGCGGATCAGTTGCGCGATGGCGCGGAGGAGTTCATCGCCCATGCCGTGCCCGAGGGTATCGTTGAGAAGCTTGAAATCATCCACATCGATCATCAGCACGCACAGCGGCGCGCCCGCATCGACGGCCCGGCGGATGATGTCGGCGATGCACTCATCGAGCATGCGGCGGTTGTACAGCCCGGTCAGCGGATCCCGCGTCGCCTGCGCCTGCAGAGAGCCGAGCCGGCGCTCCAGGGCATCGGTGCGCTGGGCCACGCGCTGCTTCATCTCAAAATTCAGCCGCGCCACATCGGCGCGCTTGCGGCGGAGATCCCGCAACAGCTCGCGCAGCACAGGCAGCAGCGGCGTAAGCCCCCCCGCCGATGCGGGCAGATGATCGATCGGCGCTTTGGCATCCAGAATCTCCTCGAGCGTCGCGCGAAGCTGATCGGTCGGGATCGTCCATTGATTTCGCTGCCGCTGAAAAACGCGGATCGCCGCCCCGCATCCGGCCAATATCACCGCGACCACGATCAGAATCGAAACCGGCAGCTTGATCGTGTACGCGCTCCTGGCCTGCACGATCATCGCGATGTAAGAAGTAACGCCGAAAATCGCGATGCAGGAAACGAAAATCAGAATGCCCCGAAAGAGGCGCGGCGGTGGCGGCGCGGCCGGCGCGGGGGTTGAGTCGGGGCGGAGAAGCGGCGGGGAATCTTCCATGGTCACTCTATTGGAATAGTCGGATGCCCGGACGATCGACTGAACTGATGACCCGATTTGCCCTCCCGCCGCGCAGGCCTCATTATGCTGTCAACCTCACATATGTACGCGGCTCACTATATGCAAATCATTTTAATTCAGATAGGAATTTAACGACTTGTTTAGATTGGGGTTAAGACAATCCTTCGCATCAACTTCCGGAGAATGTTCCACGTGGAACATTCACCTAATTGCCTTCCCTCCCCTTCGGCAGGTTTCTCCGCTGAGGCGCTCCACTGTAACATGACCTCCGCGTTCTCTGCGACTCTGCGGTGGATGAATTCCATGAACGTTATTCTCAATGAAATCCTCGGCCAATCCGGCGCTGTCGCCCGGCGTCTGGGCGAGAAATACGAGTATCGCCCCCAGCAGATGGAGATGGCCTCGGCTGTCCAGGAAGCGCTGGCCGAGGGAAAACATCTGATGGTCGAGGCCGGCACCGGCGTCGGCAAATCGTTCGCCTACCTCCTTCCGGTGATCGACTGGGCGGTGAAGAACAAGAAGCGCGTGGTCATCTCCACCCACACCATCTCCCTCCAGGAACAGCTCATCGAGAAGGACATCCCCCTGCTTCGGAGCCTCTATCCCGATGAGTTCGTGGCCGTGCTGGTCAAGGGGCGCAGCAACTACATCTGCCAGCGCCGACTCGAGCAGACCCGCAAGCGCCAGGATGCGATGTTCGAAACCCACAAGCAGCGCGAATCGCTCTGGATGATCGAAGAATGGGCCGGCCAGACCACCGATGGCTCGCGCTCGGACCTGCCCAACATCCCCGAGCCGGGCGTCTGGGATAAAGTCTGCGCCGAGCACGGCAACTGCCTCGGCAAGAAATGCCGCTACTACCAGCCCTGCTTCTGGCAGGCCGCCAAACGCCGCATGCAGGGTGGGAAAATCCTGGTGACCAACCACGCGCTCTTTTTCTCCGACCTGGCGCTGCGAATGGCCGGTGTGCAGTATCTCCCCAAGTACGATGCGGCCATCCTGGATGAAGCCCATACCGTCGAAGCGGTGGCCGGCGATCATTTCGGATTGCAGGTCACCGAGGCCGGCATTCGCTACCAGTTGCGCCATCTCTACGAACCGGCCAAGGCGCGCGGCTTTCTTTCGACCATGGGCCCGATCGCCAACCCGGCCATTCGCTCGGTCATCGATCTGACCGAGCGCGTCGAACGCTTCTTCGATCGCTGCGTTGACTTTCATCAGAATTTTGGCCGGTCGAACGGCCGGATTTACGACAAGAATTTCGTCGAGAACGACCTCAGCGAGCGCCTCCGTGACTTGGGCAAGCAGATCAAGGCGATGCTGAGCGATGGAATGAGCGATGAGGATATTTCCGAGCTGACCAGCCTCTCGGAGAAGACCCATACCCTCGGAATTTCTCTCGAAGCCATCATCGGCCAGCAGATGGCGGACTGCGTCTACTGGATGGACGTGAACAACCGCACGCCAAGGCGCGTGAGCCTCCACGCCGCCCCCGTCTGCGTCGCCGACGGCCTGCGCCGCCAACTCTTCGAGAAGGTTTCGAGCGTGGTCATGTGCAGCGCGACGCTATGTACAGCAAAAGGAGCCTCCCGTGACACGGGCGTCCCGCCCGTGCCGAACGCATCCGAGCCTCCCCATGACACGGGCGTCCCGCCCGTGCTGAACGCCCACGAACCCAATAACCCTCCCCGTGACACGGGCGTCCCGCCCGTGCTAACGACTCCCGATCCCCGCCAAATCGAGAAGCGCCACGGAGCCTATCTCCCCCATTGGACGCACGATCAATCCATCTACGCGATCAACTTTCGCCTGGCCGATTCGCTGCCGCGCCATGTTCTGGCTGCCTGGAGAGAAGAGCGCGACGCATTGATCGTCACCGCCAGACGCGCCGAGCGCCGGCTGACCAGGGAAGAATCCAGGCGACTCGACGAATTGTTTTCCGAGCGCGTTGAAAAGTTTCTCGATGCGGCCACGGGTGAGTGTTGGTTAAGGCGGCCGGAAATCGCGCAACTTGTCGCGGACGCCCTCCGGCATTTCGACAACGACCGATATCGGCTGATCGCCTGGACCCTGATGCCGAACCACGTTCACGTTATCTTCCAGCCGCTGGCGGGGCATCAACTCTCGGCCATTTTTCACTCGTGGAAATCATTCACCGCGCACCGCGCCAACAAACTCCTCGGACGAAAAGGAGAGTTCTGGGCAACGGAATATTACGACCATTTGATACGGGACGCCGAGGATTTTGAGCATTGCGTCGAGTATGCCTGGCGA
>JBBRTW010000346.1:0-7958 GCA_038244055.1 Tepidisphaerales bacterium
CATCGGCCAGGTCCTGCGGGCGCCGCCGCAACAGCGACCCCTGCTGATCGGCGGCGGATAGCCGGTCAACTCCCAGTCATAAGAATTCTCACCACCACGGGGCCAGGCTTGATCTGCGCGTGGAGGCGGTAAACAATTACTCCTTCACCTTCACCCTTCAGAATTCAGAATTCAGCATTCAGCATTCGATTCGCCCTTCCCCTCTTCCTTCCCGCCCGCTTCCCCGTATTCTCCCCCCATGCCCAGGGCAATCGCCATCGAAACTTCAGGCCGGCGCGGCTCCATCGCAACCGTCGAAAACGGCCGGGTTCTCTCCGAGGAAATCTTCGAGCATGGCCTGAAACATGCGGCCGGGATCGTGCTGATTATCGATCGCCTGACCCGCGCCCAGGGGTGGACGCCAGCGAATTTGGAAGAAGTGTACGTCTCGGCCGGGCCGGGGTCGTTCACGGGATTGCGGGTGGGTGTGACGATTGCCAAGACACTGGCTCTATCGCTTGGGGTGAAGCTTGTGGCCGTGCCCAGTGTGCGCGTGCTGGCGTGCAACGCGCCGGCCGGGTGGGAGAACCTGGTGATTGTGCTGGATGCCAAGCGCGATCAGATTTTCACCGCCAGTTTCGCCCATCGCGGTGGAGAGACGGTGGAGACGGAACCGGCGCGTCTCGATTCGCTGGCCGGGACCTTGGCGCGAACGCCCAGGCCGGTGCATCTGCTGGGGGAGGGGATTCCGTATCACACGAAATTCATTCCGACGGGAGATGAAGGGATAATCGTGACGGCCGAGGAATCCTGGCGGGCGCGTTCGGCGGCGGTAGCGGAGATCGGCTACGCGATGGCCCGGCGGGGGGAGTTTACGGATGCCGATCGGCTCACTCCGATTTACATCCGCCGGCCGGAGGCCGAGGAGAAGTGGGAATCGCTGCGGGTTGGCTCGGGTAATACGACTGGGTGATGGCGGTCAGCGGCCGGCGGTGGTTAAGATGCCCTGCTGAAATCTTCAGGATCACCAGGATGCGGACGGGTTCGGGGGTCAAGAATGACCCCACTCACCCGCCCGCCGCAGACAAGAATGTCTACGCCACCGAGGATTTCAGCAGAGCAGGTTAAGATTCCAGTTCGCGCCAGTTCGAACGCCTCGAACGGCGCCGCCATGAAATGTTCGGCTTAACATGGAGATTGGTCATGCGTCATCGGATCACTGCATTGTTGATCGCGGCTATTTGCATCGGATGGAATGTGCTGGCCGCGGCAGCCGATGCGCCAGCCGATGGGCCTAAGACGGTCATGGCGACACCCGGCAAACTTCTGCTGAGCGATGATTTCGCCCAGGGCCTTCCCAAGACATGGAAGGGCGCTAAAGGCAAATGGGAGTCGGCCGATGGCGGGGTGAAGGGGACGGAATTGAAAGAGGAGATGCACGGCGCGGCCGCGCGGCATCCGATCGCCTTCCAGGATGCGATCGTTCAATACTCATTCAAGATCGATGGGGCGAAGGTAACGAGCCTGAGTATCAACGATCCCACCGGCCATCTCTGCCGGCTGGTGATCAATGCGACGGGATACCTCATCAACAAGGACGACCACGATCACGATGGCCCGGATAAGGCGGCGCGGCTCGATGCGGTGAAGGCGGCCATCAAGCCGGGTGTCTGGCACATGGCCACGGTCGAACTGGTCGGCAATGAAATGGTCGCGCGAATCGACGATCTGCCGGCGGCGGTGGGGGCCAACGATGCGATCAAGGCGAAAAAGTCCAACATCGGGCTGACCGTGGCGGGGGAGTCAGCGGTGTTCAAAGATCTCAAGGTGTGGGAGGCCACGGCCAAGCCCGACTGGGAAACTGTCAAGGCAGGACTGAAGAAGTAACCAACCCATCACCCATGGTGGTGATCGTGATCGTCATCGTGGTGATGATGCTCGCCGCCCGAACACATCTTGGAGGCATCGGTGTAGAGCAACCCGGCCCGCTCGACGACCTTTCCGCGCGACAGCAGAAATTCGAGCAGCGTTTGCAGGGTGAGGTCGTGGGTGGAGCAGGTGTGGAAGCGCCGGGTGGCCCCGTAGACGCGGCTGGCGTGGGCGATGAGCGTCGCGCGGGTGAAGGGCGGATTGGCGGATTGAATGGCGCTGAGAATCTCGTGGCCGTGGATATTGTCGATGGGGATGGTCGTGCTCATGGCGATCAGTGTACGCGATGCCGAATGGGATGGGGGCCGCCTTCTGGATATTGGCATCCAAAGGATGCTAATTGCCATTTCCCCCACGATTTTACGGGGTAAAGCTGGGCGACCGCAGGTGTAGAATGGACGCTATCAACGCGAATGCCTCACGACCGAGGCCGGCCAGCGGGGCATCGCCCTACATCGGAGGCCGTATGGCACTGCACCATTTCCATGTGTTGGGTGGGGTCAAGCCGGAGACCGCGCTGCGCTGGGCGTGGGAGACCTGGCTGGTGATGGCGGTCATTCCGGCGGTGGTTTTTATCGCGGCCATCTGGCGGGTGATGGAAAACGGGGCGGCCGGGCGATCGGGCGCGGCGCTGGCGTGGTGGATCGGCAGCGGCGTGTTCTTCGCGCTGGCCTTTCCGGCGGCGCTCTTCGCGCGGGCGCGGCTGTTCCGATGTTATGAGAAAGGACATGCGATCCCGCCGGGGCTGTATCTTCAGGGGATGGTGCTGGTATGGGCTTCACTGGCGGCGGCCGGCCTGGTCGGCGCGATCGGGTGCCTGGTGACGCGGACCCTGCTGCCGAATGTCGGGATCGCAGCGCTGCCCCTGTTTGTTTTCTTCGCGATGTGGCCGAACGGGAATGCGATGGTGCATCCGACAGGGAGGACGGATGATCCGGGGACTTATGAGGAGGCGCGGTAGAGTGTGGTGTCGGAGTTGCGAAGCACGAAATCCGAAGTTCGAAATCCGAAACAAATCCCAAATGCAAAGTTCAAATGTTGAAAGTTGCCGGTTTTGGAGTTTTTCCAATTTCGCGATTTGAATTTGTTTCGTATTTCGAGCTTCGAGATTCGAGTTTCCCCCCTTCGTGCTGATTCGTGCCATTCGTGGTTCAGTCTTCATTTCCCGATCAGCCGCGCCACTTCCTGGCAATCCTTGTCTCCGCGCCCGCTCAGGTTCAGGACGATGATCTTGTCCTTGGGCAGGTCCCGCGCCAGGCGGACGACTTCGACAATCGCATGCGCCGATTCCAGCGCGGGGATAATCCCTTCGGTTTGCGCGAAGAGTTGGAAGCCATCGAGGGCTTCCTGATCGGTGGCGCTGGTGTAGGTGACCCGGCCGGTGTCTTTCCAGTAGGAATGCTCCGGGCCGACGCCGGGATAATCCAGGCCGGCCGAGACACTGTGGACATCGGCCGTCTGCCCGTCTTCGGTTTGCAGGACGTAGGATAGCGCGCCATGCAAAACGCCCGGCCGGCCATAACTGAGCGTGGCGGCGTGCTGGCCTAAAGCTGTGCCGCGTCCGCCCGGTTCGACGCCGACGAGTTTGACGGTTGAATCGTTGACGAAGGGATAAAAAATCCCGGCCGCGTTCGAGCCGCCGCCGACGCAGGCGACGACATAATCCGGTAGCCGCCCGAACAACTCCATCGATTGCAGCTTGGTTTCCTTGCCAATGACGGCCTGGAAATCGCGCACCATCTCCGGGAACGGATGCGGGCCAGCCACGGTGCCGATGATGTAGTGGGTTGATTCCACTGAGCCCATCCAATCGCGCATCGCTTCGTTGAGGGCATCCTTGAGGGTCTTCAGCCCCGAATGCACCTCCACCACTTTGCTGCCCATCAAGCGCATGCGGAAGACATTGAGATTTTGCCGGCGGACATCCTCGGCCCCCATGTAAATCTCGCAGTCGAAGCCGAAGAGGGCGGCCACCGTGGCGGCGGCAACGCCATGCTGGCCCGCGCCGGTCTCGGCGATGACCCGCTTCGTGCCCATGCGGCGCGTGAGAAGGGCTTGGCCGATGCAGTTGTTGATTTTGTGAGCGCCGGTGTGGTTGAGGTCCTCGCGCTTGGCGTAAATCTGCGCGCCGCCGATTTTTTCGGAGAGACGCCGGCAGTGATAGAGGCGCGAGGGCCGGCCGACGTACTCGCGGAGGTAGAAGTCGAATTCGGCCTGGAAATCGGGGTCCTCCTTGGCCTTGGCGTACTCGGCGGCGAGCTCTTCCAGCGCGGCAACCAGCGTTTCGGGGACGTAGGTGCCGCCATACGGGCCAAAATGACCAGTGGCATCGGGAACAGCGACGAACAGTGGGCTTGCGGGCATGGTGGCGATGATAGGGAAGCGGGGGGCGAACTTCAATTTGTGCTTGGCCGAAAGGGTCAGGGGTCAGGAGCCGGGGGACAATTATCAGCGTACGAGGAATTCCTGGTGGCCGGCTCCTGACCCTGCGGTGTGGATTTCAGCAGCGCAATGTAATTCCTCAACTGGCAAGACCGCCATTGGCTGGATTCGCCTACGCCACTACGATGGCCGGATATGAAGACCCATACCGCCGATTCCGCGATTGCGGTGCTGCGACAGGGGGTCGCGATTCCGGCGATGCCGCTGGCGCTGACGGCCGGGCGCAAGCTCGATGAGCGCCGCCAGCGGGCGCTTTGCCGCTACTACATCGCGGCCGGCGCGGGAGGAATAGCGGCCGGTGTGCATACCACGCAGTTTCAAATTCGCGATCCGAGGATCGGCCTTTTTGAGCCGGTGTTGCGTCTGGTGGCCGAGGAATTCGCGCGGGCGGATCAGAAGCGCGATCGGCCTCTGGTGCGAATCGGCGGGGTCTGCGGGCCGACGGCGCAGGCCGTGCGCGAGGCGGGCCAACTTCGCGCGTGGGGCTATCACGCGGGTTTGCTATCCCTGTCGGCCATGCGCGAGGCCAATGAAGATGAACTGATCGCGCATTGCCGGCAGGTCGCGGCCATCATTCCGGTGGTCGGTTTCTATCTGCAACCCGCGGTAGGGGGGCGGCGGTTGGCCTACTCGTTCTGGCGGCGCTTCGCGGAGATCGAGAATGTGGTGGCGATCAAGATGGCGCCGTTCAATCGGTATCAGACACTGGATGTCGTGCGCGCGGTGGCGGAATCCGGGCGGGAGGATATCGCGCTGTATACGGGCAATGATGACAACATCGTTTCAGATTTGATCACGCCGTTTCGATTCACGACGTCATCGGGCAAGACGGTCGAGCGAAGGATCGTCGGCGGGTTGCTGGGGCACTGGGCGGTGTGGACTCAGAGATCGGCCGAGATTCTCAAAACCTGCCAGGCGGCTGGGCGCGGTTCATCGGTCTCGGCCGACCTGCTGCGGCTGAATGTGGAAGTCACCGATGCCAACGCGGCGTTCTTCGATGCGGCGAACAATTTCGCGGGGTGCATCGCCGGTTTGCATGAGGTGCTGCTGCGGCAGGGATTGCTGGAGGGGATCTGGTGCCTCGATGAGCATGAGACGCTCGGGCCGGGGCAGAAGGAGGAGATCGACCGCGTCTGCGCCGCCTATCCGCACCTGGCGGATGATGCACTGGTTCGGGAGAACGTGGAAAAGTGGATGAGGGGTTGATGTAGCACGGGCTTCCAGCCCGTGTTAGCGGTGTGCCCGTGTTGGCGGTGTTGAAGATTATAAAAATTATCAATGCAATCAACATGGGCAGGATGCCCATGCTACGGAAGCAAAAAGGAGCGGGCGGACCCATCGGATGAGCCCGCCCGCGTTCTTCCTTCTCCTTGCTCCCGGACGAGAGTCATGCGGATTCAATGCAATGGTAGTAAAAAATAAGAGTGCCGCGCGGCGCGCAACCAAAACGGGGATGTTGAAGGGTTATTTCCATTTCCATATCTCGGGCCACCCGCGTGGGATGGACCAAAGCGGACGGGATCGGGCGATGTGTCGCGGGGATTGTCGTATATTTGGAGGCATCAAGTCAACTAAAATCGGTTGTGCTGACATTTCCGCCTTGAACCCATCCCGCGCTCCGGTACTCTATGCCCAGGCCGAATGGATTCGGCCGCCGGTCATCGTGCGCCCGGCCTCGATCTCCTTCCTCGATCCCCTGCGAGGTTTCACGGATGAAGCGGTTTTTGAACTTCACCCTCCCCTTATTGCCCGCATTGCTCATCGCGAGCATGCTTTGTCTCCCGGCCAGCGCTGGCTTGAATGAAGACATCGGCGCGGTCCTGCGCGATAAAGCCCTCGCCCGCGCGGAAGTGGGCATCGAAATCCTGCGCCTGTCCAGCGATCCCAAGGCCACGCAGGTACTCTTCCGCCACAATTCCGAAATCCCCCTCATCCCCGCCAGCAACCTCAAACTCGCCACCACCTCGGCCGCCCTCGACACCTTCGGCCCGGATTTCAAATTCCGCACGCTCCTGCTCCAGCATAACAAAGACCTGGTCCTGATCGGCGATGGCGACCCGACTTTGGGCGATTCCGAACTCCTCCGCAAATCCGGCTGGGATTCGACCACGCTCTTCAAGAACTGGGCCAAGCAGCTAAAAGCCAAGGGCCTGGTCCATTTCGATCGCCTGGTCGTCGATGACAGTGTCTTCGATCAGCAGTTCTTTCATCCAAGCTGGCCGGCCGAGCAGTTCCAAAAGCATTACTGCGCCCAGGTGGGCGGCCTGAATCTCAACACCAACCGCATCGATTTCTACATCCGCCCCACGACCTCCGGCGAGCTCGTTCAATACGCGATGGACCCGCCCACGCGCTACGCAACCGTCCGCAACACCTGCATCACCGCGGGCGATCAGCTCATCGGCCTGGCGCGGCACGATGGCACCAACACGATCCTCCTCAGCGGCCGGGCACGCGGCGGCGATGTCAGCTATGGCGTGACCATTCACGATCCGGCGCTCTTCACGGCGACGACCCTCGCCGAGACTTTCGCGGCCGGTGGAATCACCTTCAAGACCGCCGCCCCCGCGCGCGATCGCACGCTCCGGGCCGGGCTGATCAAGAATGGCGTCGATGAAAAGAGCGGCTGGACCGTCCTGGCGATTCTGGAAACGCCGATGGCGACCGTCCTGGCGCGGGCCAACAAAGACTCCATCAACCTCTACGCCGAAGCCCTCTGCAAGCGCCTGGGCGCTGAAGCCTCCGGCGAATCCGGCTCCTGGAAAAACGGCACCGCCGCGGTCGGCAAATTCCTCACGAAAATTGGCGTGGATTCCAGCGAATTCCGCCTCGATGATGGCTGCGGCCTCTCCAGGGAGAACGTCATCTCCGCCAACGCCCTCTGCCGCGTGCTGGAGCATAACTTCCACTCATCCAGCAAGGAGGCCTTCATGACCAGCCTGGCCATCGCCGGCAAGGATGGCACGCTCGAGCACCGCTTCCCCGGCGCGATGTCCGATCTCCATGGCCGGGTATTGGGCAAGTCCGGCTTCGTCAACCAGGTGCGCACGCTCTCGGGCTATCTCAAGGCGAAGGATGAGCAGTGGTATGCCTTCTCGATCCTCATGAATCAGATGCCCGATACGGCCACGGGGAAGAATTTGCAGGAGATCATCGTCCGCGCGATCGATGCGCAATCACGGTAAAGTCGATCCCACCCCGGGCCGCCATGGCGAGCCGGTTCCCGGGGTGGTGCGACGGTTGTGTGTTAACCCGGATTATTCACCACGAAAAACACGAAATGCACGAAGAGGAATGAAGCAAAGGACTTACAGTCAAGAAGTCGGTAAACGGTGAACGCACGTTGCGCAAATTGCATTTCTACTCTTCACCCCTCTTCACCCCTCTTCACCCCTCTTCTCCGATCTTCTTCGTGTCCTTCGTGTACTTCGTGGTTAATCGAATGGTTATGCCGCCGCCGGGATCGCCCCGCCCTGCAGGGTGAAGCTGACCGGCACGCTGCCGAGGCCGACCTGTCCACGGCTGCTGACCCAGTAGGCGCTGAGCCACACGGTTGCGCCGCTGGACACCGTGTTGGGGAAGATCAGCTGCGCGATCGTGCGCGTGGC
>JBBRTW010000347.1:0-7935 GCA_038244055.1 Tepidisphaerales bacterium
ACCTGGCCCGCTACGGCACCAAACAGCTCGAGCGCCAGCTCAACTGGCAGGTCGTGCCGGTCGCGCGCGACTGGACCGACTGGATGGACTCGCCCATCCTCTACATCTCCAGCCATATCCCCGTGAAGTTCACCGATGACCAGGTGGGGAAAATCCGCAAGTACGTCGAAGCGGGCGGGCTGCTCTTCACGCAGGCGGATGGCAACGGCATACCCGCCAGCAAATCGTTCGAAGAACTGGCCCGCGCCCTTTTCCCGGCCTACGAAATCAGCGATCTGCCGGAGGATCACGAAATCTACCGGATGCTCTTCAAGCCCAATCCCAAGCCCAAGCTGCGCTATGTCACCAACGGCGTGCGCGTGCTGATGGTGCATTCACCCACCGATATTTCCTCGGCCTGGCAGTTACGGCAGGACAAGTCCAAATCCGGCGCGTTTGAGACCGGAATCAACCTCTTCCTCTACGCCTCGGGCAAGGGCGATCTGCGGAACCGGCTTTCATCGCCCGTGATCGCGGCGCAGCCCGCGGCGCAAGGCGGCACGATCCGCGTGGCGCGGGTGCGCTATCCCGGCAACTGGGACCCCGAGCCGATGGCCTGGACGAGATTCTCGCGCCTCTTTCAGCGCGAGACGGATGTGGGCGTGGATGTGTCCACGGTGGATATGAACTCGCTCGATTCCGCGGCCGCCGGCGGCGCTGCCGCGCCGATACCGATCGCGGCGCTAACGGGAACCTCCTCGTACACGCCCACGGCGGGCGAGAGCAGCGCCATTCGAAAATTCGTGGAAAACGGCGGGGTCTTGTTCGTGGATGCGGCCGGCGGATCGGGCGATTTCGTGGAATCGGTGCGGCAATCCATGACCCGGATCTTCCCCGAATCGCGCCTGCAATTCCTCTCCCGCACCCACCCCCTGCTCACCGGTGCCGGCCAGACGGGCACGGTCGATGTCGCCACGCCTGAAGTCCGCCCCTACACCAAAACCCGCGCTGGCGGCACCACCGGCCGAATCGAGTACCTCAAGTGCGGCAAAGGCTGGGTGATTTTCAGCCACCTCGATGTGACCCACGGGTTGCTGGGCGCGAACACCTGGGGGATCTTTGGATTCGAACCCAAATACTGCTCCGACCTCCTCAAAAATATCCTTATCTGGCAGGCCATGGGAATGAAGGATGAGGCGGGGCAGTAGGCGGTAGGCAGAAGGCAGAAGGATGAAGGATGAAGGATGAAGGATGAAGGTTGAAAGAATTCAGCGTTTGGGTGTTACTTGTATCTTCGCAAGATAAATCGTGGTTTTTCCTTCGTGCGATGAATAGTAACTGACGTAAATCACACCATCGGCCGCTTCCACCAGGCCGGGATAGCTCGTGTCGCCGCCGCTGGCGAGTGTGATCAGAGGCGTCAGGCTTTGCGAAGTCATCGAGCCGAAGATTGTTTTGGCCGCCTTCGCATCGGGAAAATCGCGGCCCGCATAGAACATCCGGCCATCTCCCAGCACGACAAAATCCGGGCCCTGCGCCGCATGCTCGGCCTTCTTCCAATCCCATTTGTCATAGGGCGGCTTCGAACTGGCAATCCACGCCGCGCGGTCCTTCTCCTCGCTGCGGAAGAGCATCAGGGCGGTGTCATCAGGCAGAAACCGGATCGTCGCCTCGCCGCCATCGGCTGGGGCGGCGGGGTCGACGAGTTTTTCATAGCGAACGCCATCGGCCGTCTTCCAGATCGCGAACTCGCGCTTTCCTTTAAGTTTATCGAGCGAGTAGACCGTCCCGTAGCCAACGCCCTTGTGCCAGGTCACGCGCCAGAGCCATTGCCGATCCCCAACACCTTCCACCGCCGCCGGCGCGGACCATTCGATGCCGTCTTTCGAGAAGCTGACCCGCGAATGCCCCCCCGTGCGCTTCCGGCCGGGCTTGGGCTCCTCGCCATCGTAGATGGAGCCGCCCATGAGAATCATCAACCGGCCATCGGGCATCAGGCTGATCTTGGGATCGCGCAGATCGATCCCCTTTTCCGCAACCAGCGCCTGCGATTTCCAACTGCTTCCATCGGCGCTGGCCAGGACGCGAATCCGGCCATCGGTTCCGGGAATGTGCGCGGTTCCTTCGCGAAATACGCAAAGCCATTTGCCATCGTGGCGCAGCAAATCGGTGAAAGCGTTATGCCCCGCGCCATCCCATATTTTTGCCGATGACTCCAAACGGGCAACCGGGGATGGTTCCTCCCCCCGTGCTGCCGGGAGAAACACCCAGGAGATCATCAGCGCCAATGCGCCCGCCAGTCCGCCTATCTTCACCATGCTTACATCTTTTCAGGTCGATTCATCGTCGTCAACTCCATAATCATTTCGTGAAACGGGCGCGAGAAGCTTATGATGGGGCTTGCAGTGGGTTGCAGGTGGAGCCTCCGCTTGGCGGTTGGCGTGCGTGGTTGCGCTGGAAGACAAGGAGCGTTGAAATTGGCCCGGGGACGATTCTTTTTTCTGGGTGAGATCGGACAGGCCGCCGACCTGAAGAGCGCCGAGCGGGCGGTCGATCAGATTCGGCGCGCGGTCGAGACCCATCCCGGCGCGCCGCTGGCCGAAGCGCCCATCGAGGCGCTGCGGCGCGAGGTGTTCTCGCTGCGCCTGGGGCTGGAAGTGCTGGGGCAGATCATGATCGAGAAGGGGATCGTTTCCGAGCAGGAACTGGCGCGGCTGGCGACGGTGCTCTTCGCGGCGCGGCCGGAAGCGCCGGCGACGCCGGTTGCGCCCGCAAGCGGCCCTGCCCCCGCGCCCGCGCCGATCAAGGTGGAGAAGCAGATCAGGCATCGAAAGCGGTCGGAGAAGCAGGATCTGGAGCAGCTTCTGGCGATCGAGGAGATTCCCAAGGGGAAGGATGTGGATACCAAAATGTAGCATGGGCATCCTGCCCATGTCGAATCCGTAGCATGGGCATCCTGCCCATGTTTCAATCCTTGAATGAATAAGTGCGGCTGACGTGCATCGAGCAGTTCGACACGGGCAGGATGCCCGTGCTACGAATCATGCAATGATCTTCTTTTCAACATTCCCATGCACATCGGTCAGCCGGAAATCGCGGCCGGCGTAGCGATAGGTCAGGCGCTCGTGATCCAATCCCAGCAGCGAGAGGATGGTCGCGTGCAGATCGTGGATGTGCATCTTGTCGACCTCGGCCTTGGTGCCCAGTTCATCGGTAGCGCCGTGGCGCAGGCCGCCCTTGATACCGCCGCCGGCCAGCCACATCGAGAAGCCGCGGTTGTTGTGGTCGCGGCCATCCTTGGACTGGGCAGTCGG
This sequence comes from Tepidisphaerales bacterium, assembly GCA_038244055.1. GTDB lineage: Bacteria > Planctomycetota > Phycisphaerae > Tepidisphaerales > Tepidisphaeraceae > DASPKW01. The sequence goes on from JBBRTW010000347.1 coordinate 3,294, forward strand.
GGTCCGGCCGAACTCGCCGCCCCAGATGACCAGCGTATCCTTGAGCATGCCGCGGGCCTTGAGATCGGCGAGCAGGCCGGCGATGGGCTTGTCGATCACCTTGGCGTTGGACTCATGCTTCTGATGGAGCTGCTGATGCTGATCCCAGTTGCCGTGGGAGAGTTCGATGAAGCGCACGCCGGCCTCGGCGAAGCGGCGGGCCATGAGGCACTGTCGGCCAAAGGTATCGGTATCGGTTTCGCCGATGCCGTATAAGGCGTGGGTCTTCTTGGATTCCTTGGTCAGGTCCATCACATCGGGCACGGTGCTCTGCATGCGGAAGCCGAGCTCGAACGATTCGATGATGCCTTCGATCTGCGGGTTCTCGCCGCTGCGGCGGAGGAGGTCGCGGTTCATCTGCTGCACGAGATCGATCTGCCGGCGCTGCACCGAGGCGGGGGCGGCGGGGGTGACGTTGGGCAGGCCGTTGGAGCTGGTGCCGGCGATGGGCGTGCCTTCATACGCGGCCGGGAGGAAGCCCGAGCCGTAGAGCTGCGCGCCGCCCTGGCCGCCGGGGGCGATGGTGATGAAGCCGGGGAGATTCTGGTTCTGCGTGCCCAGGCCGTAGACCACCCACGAGCCCATGGAGGGGCGGACGAAACGGGCGCTGCCGGTGTGGAGGAGGATGGTGGCCTGCGGGTGGGCGGGATTGTCGGTGTGCATGGAGTTGACGATGCACAGGTCATCGGCGTGCTGGGCGACATTGGAGAAAAGCTCGCTGATCCAGAGGCCTGATTTGCCGTGCTGATTGAACTTCCACTGCGGGCCCAGGAGGGTCCGGCCGGCGTAGGATTTGCCATCCATTTTGGCCAGCTCGGGCTTGTAGTCGAACGTATCCACATGCGAGGGCGCGCCCTGCATGTAGAGGAAGATGATGCGCTTGGCCTTGGGCGCGAAGTGGGGCTGCTTGGGAAGGAGCGGGCTTCGATAATGCTCTTCACCCGTGTGCGCGCTGGAAGGTTGCGTGGGAGGGACCGAGTTCGGCTCGGCGTAAGCGCGGGTGAGCAGGTCGGCCAGGGCGAGATAGCCGAAGCCGCAGGAAGTGGAGAGGAGCATCTGGCGGCGCGAGGTGGTGGGATTCATGGGGTTGTCCTGAAAAGGCAGAAGGCCGAAGGATGAAGGCAGAATGCGGCGAGCCTTCTTCATGTTTCATGTTTCATGTTTCATTCAATTCAAATACCGAAACTCCGCGCTTGCAAACAGCGCCTGACATAAACTCGACCACGCCGCCGCTTTGTTCGTATAGGGGTCGCGGCTGGTGGCGGCTTTGGGGTCGCGGAGAAAAACCTGGATGTAGTTGAGGGCGCGATCGCGCTCGGTGGAGCTTGCGGGGCGGCCGAGGGTGAGCTTGTATGCCATCTCCACGCGTGCGGCATCGGTGGGCAGGCGGGCGGTGGCGATGCGGTCGGTCATCGCCTGGGCCATGTGGATCACGAAGGTGTTGTTGAGCATGTAGAGGGCCTGCGGGGCAACCGTGGTGACATCGCGCTGGCCGGTGACGTTCGCGTTGTCGGCGAAATCGAAGACGTCGAGCGCTTCGGGGAGCATATTGCGGAGGATGGGGAGATAGACGCTGCGATGGGAGGTGTTGGAAATCAACTCGCCAAAGTTGAATCGGCCGCCGCCCGCGCCCAGGGGCGTCTCGGGGAAATCCAGCGCGATGGAGGCCACCGGCGGCGCGAGATTGATCTTGCCGCTGGCGGCCAGCATGGCGTCGCGGATCGCCTCGGCCTCCAGGCGGCGCTGGTTCTGACGCCAGAGGTTGTGGTTATCGGGGTCGATCGCGTATTTGGCCTTGTCGAACGCGGCCGACTGCTGGTACGCGCTGCTGAGCATGATCGAGCGGATGAGCGATTTGACGCTCCAGCCATCGTGCATGAACTGCGCGGCCAGATGATCGAGCAGTTCGGGGTGGGTGGGCTTTTCGCCGGTGGTGCCGAAATTATCCACCGAGGCGACGATGGCGTGGCCGAAGAGATGGCCCCAGATTCGATTGGCCATCACACGGGCGGTGAGCGGGTTGTCGCTCTTGGTGATCCACCGCGCGAGGTCCCAGCGGCCGGACTGGCCGGAGCTGATGGTGGGCGGGTCCTTGATGGCGGGGATGGAGAGGAAGCCGCGCTTGACGAGCTGGCCGGGCTGATCGATTTCGCCGCGGTTAAGGATGTTGACATTGCCGGGTCGGGAATCTTCCCTCACGCCCATGGCGAGGGGTTTGATGGGGGTTGAAGGCTTGGCGAAGTCGGAGCTCGAACGCATCCGCATGAAGAAATTGCGGAAGGCGGCGCGGTCGATGTCCTTGGGGTCGGCGGTGACATCGGCTTTCTTGGCGGCGGCCGGGTCGGGCTTGTAATCCGCCAGCCGCACCAACTGATCCTCATCGTATTGATTGAAGGTCGCGCCCCGGCGGAGGATGATGCCGGTGTACTCCTGGCTGGAGATGAAGATGCCGGCCATCGAGTAGTAGTCGGCCGTGGGGATCGGATCGAACTTGTGATCGTGGCAGCGGGCGCAGGCGATGGTGGTGGCGAGAAACGCCCGGCCGACGGTATCGATCTGCTCATCGGCGACGTTGTAGTTGAACTGGCGCGGCTTGCGCTCGTTGTAATCGCGCGTGCCGACGCAGAGGAAACCGGTGGCGACCTGGAGATTGTCCTTGTCCTTTGAACCGCGCGAAGGGAGCAGATCGCCGGCCAATTGCTCGGTGATGAAGCGGTCGTACGGCTTATCCTCATTGAAGGCCTGGATGACGTAATCGCGGTAGCGCCAGGCGTACTTGTAGATGAGGTTGCGGGTCATGCCGGAGGATTCGGCGTAGCGGGCGACATCCAGCCAGTGGCGGCCCCAGCGCTCGCCATAGCGCGGCGAGGCGAGGAGGCGATCGACGACCTTGGCGAAGGCATCGGCCGAGGTATCGCGGAGGAAGGCATCGATCTCCTCGGGCGTGGGGGGCAGCCCGGTGAGATCGTAGGTGGCGCGGCGGAGGAGGGTGAGCTTGTCGGCCGGGGCGGAGGGGGCCATGCCTTTTTCGTCGAGTTTAGCGAGAACGAAACGATCGATATCGCTCTTGCACCATTTGGCATCCTTGACGGCCGGGGGCTCGGTGTTCTTGATGGGCTGCCAGGACCAGAGTTCTTTGCGGATGCGGTCGTAGTCGGCCGCGTAGTTGGGAGCGGCGGCGACTTTGTCTTCCTTGGGCCAGGGCGCGCCCATGTCGACCCAGGTCACGAAATCGGCGATGGCCGAATCGGAGAGCTTGTTCTTGGGGGGCATCTGCAGGTCATCGTTGACCCATTTGACGGCCTTGATGAGGAGCGAGCGGGAGGCGCTGCCGGGGACGATGGCCGGGCCATTTTCGCCGCCCTTGAGCATGCCCTCGCGGCTGTCGAGGAAGAGGTTGGCCTTGAGTTTTTCGCCGCCATGAGAATGGCATTTGTAGCAGGTGGAGGCGAGAACGGGCCTGACTTTTTTCTCGAAGAAGGCGAGTTGGTCGGCGGTGGGGGAGTCGGCCGCCAGGAGCGGAATCGCCGGGCAGGCGATGAGGCCGGCGAAAAGACAGGCGATAGGTGTGAATAGGCGCATGAGGGTTCTCAGTTCAAGTGCCCCCGCCGGTCACCGTGCTAATCATACTTTTGAACGGCGAATGTGTGAATTTGTTGTGGGGAGGATTGGGTTCAGGGTTCAGGGTTTAGGGTTTAGGGTTCAGGTTGTGGGTGTAGGGGATGCGCTGTTTAGTTTATCGGGAATGCGAATGGGGGAGGCGATATTGGCGTGAGGGCCGATTTCTGAACCTGAACCTGAACCTGAACCTTGAACCCCAAACCCTTCAATTCAAAAACCCGCGGCCGGTGGGTGACGGGCCGCGGGTTCAGGAGGGGAAAAGTCGCGAATCCGCCGGTTGAGGAGAATGGGGAAGGCCGGCGGCCGCGCGGGCAGTGGAGACGCCCGGCGATAGACAGGTGGCCGCGGAGAGGGGCAGGGGGACGCGATGGCGCATGTACAATGTAAAAAAAAATGGATGAAGGTTGGGAAAGTATGTTTCCAGGGTGGAGGAGCATCCATCTTAATGCATGGTTGGATATGGATTTATGACTTTCAGATGGCGTCAAAGCGGATGAGCCCCACGGGTAAGGCCTTAGAGCCTTACCCATGCCACCCAAAAACAAGCCAGCGATCAAGCCAGTGCTTTGGCAACCGTCGTCTTCATTTTCTCGATGCCCATCTTGAGCACCTCGGCCGCGTCCATTTTCCAGTAGTCGTTGTTGAAGAGCTCGAGGGAGAGGGCGGTGCGGGCACCGTTGGCGACGAGGGTTTTGAGGATCTGGCCGAAGGGGGCGATGCCATCGCCGGGCATGAGGCGGTGTTTGTCTTCGAGTTTTTCGCGGGGGGGGTCGGCGGGGAAGTCGTTCATGTGCAGGACCGGCAGGGCCGAGCCGGCGACCAACGCCAGGCCATCGTATCCGGAGCCGCCGCGGTGGAGGTGGTAGATGTCGCAGAGGATGGTGGCCTTGGGATGTTTGGCGGCCGAGGTGATGAAGAGCGCTTCGGAAAGAGTGGAGAGGGTCTTGGAACTGCCCCAGAATTCGAGCATGGGCATGACGCC
>JBBRTW010000348.1:0-7931 GCA_038244055.1 Tepidisphaerales bacterium
GAAGCGGCCTCACATCGCTACCTTTGGGCATTCCGCTTGAAGTTGAGCTTGAGCTACCGCTTTGGAGTCAACTTGTTCGATGGGCGGCCGAAAACCCCGCTGAAGCGATCAAATACTTTCTGGAAAAACATCCGACGGATTGGCTTCGGCCGGGCGATTCGATTGAACTCTCAGAGGGAGATCGGGTGGTTGCGCGCGGCGAAATTACGGCGGTGTTTCTTGATCAGTGGCAAGAATTCGGCGACGATCCCATCCCAGTGAATGCTGAACGACGATTCGTAATCCAAACGTCTGAGCCCGACTTTTACACTGGAATAACAGCTCAAGGTCACCAAGTTCTGATGGGATGTCTCTGTGCGGATTTCGTATTCCTATTGGAATTCAGCGGCGATGGCGCGTTCATTCAAAGGGTTCAGGAGCCGATTCGTTATAGCGGCCCCACGGTACTTGACCCGTGCGAGCCTGAGTTCCTGGCAAGTGTCAACGATGCAATCCGTCGGCTCCGAGAAAGGCTTGGGATAATGCCGGCACCCGTCCGCGTTCAGAAATTCAACGACGAAGGGATCATTGTTTCGGAGTTGCCTGATTATTTAACAGGTGAAGATCAATCTGCGGAACTGATCGATGAACGGAACAAGTGGCGCGAGAAAGGCATGTTTGTGCTATGGTGGGGTAAGGACTTTTGGATGGATGCTGACGGTTCGGTAGATTCAACTTGAACGGGTTCAGAGGGGGAGCGAGTGGTTGCTCGCGGCCAAATTGCGGCGGTGCTAATTGGATAAGGGCATGAACGACGCCAAGGAGTGTCGGGCTTCCCGTGTATCGGGAGGAGAGCCAATGGATGATTGGGCCAAAATTATGCAGAAACTCGATACTCCAGAACGCTTGGACTGGATTACAGAATTCCGTCTTGGGCGAAAATTATACGACTACCTGATGTCTGAGATTGGCGCCGGTCGCGTCAATGAAAATCAAACAGTCAGTGGGATGTATGCTCTGTTCCGTTTAAGGGGAGTCGGTTCAGACCAGCAAGTGTTCCAACTTCTGCTTGATCTAATGACTGCGACTTCGATTCAGGTCCGTTCTGCCGCCACCAGACTCGCGCTTGTTTGGGTATTGAAAATCTCGGGAAACGCCGGACATGGAATAATCGCATCCATCGGCGATCCCCGGCTGTATCATGCCGTCATAGTTGCGGAACAACTTGGATTGGCGGGCGAAGCGCCATTGTTCATCCGTGAATATCGTCTCGCGATCAAAGATCCAAGTGAAACCGACGAAAACTAGCCGCCTTGCCGTTTGCTCACGAGCGTCCACTGCTCAATACGCAACCGCAAACAACACCTCCGTCCCCGTCTCTTCCCCGCTGAAAATGCACTTGCCCACCCCCCCCGGCTGATCCAGCGGAATGCACCGCACCGTCGCCTTGGTCTGGTCCTTGATCTTCGCCTCCGCCTCGCGGGTGGATTTGAACCAGCAGCGCACGAAGCCCCCCTGCTTCTCCAGGATCTGCTTCATCTCCTCATAACTCCCGGCCGGGCGGATGTTCTCATCGCGGAATTTCTTCGCCTTCTCGAATAGCACCGCATGCGCCTCCTCGAGCTTGCCGCGCAGCCAGGCGGCGTTGACATCGGCCGCCTGGATGACCGCCTTGCTGCGGTCGATCCGCTGCTTGAGCACCATCGCCCCCCCATCCACATCGCGCGGGCCGACTTCAATCCTGAACGGCACCCCGCGCTGCTCCCAGTGATACTGCTTGTCGCCGGGGCGGACATCGCGCCAGTCCACGATGACCCGCTGGTGGCTGATCTTGTCGAAGAAATAGCTCTCGATCCCATCGGCGCGCAGCCGCGAACCGGCCGCGACGACCTCTTCCTCCCCCACCAGCGCCACCAGCGCCTTGCGGATGAACTCGCGCACCTTGGCCTGCTCCTCGGGCGTCTTGAAGATCGGCACGATGGCCGCCACCACCGGCGCAACCTTGGGCGGAACGATCAGCCCCTCATCATCGCTATGCGCCATGATCATCGCCCCGATCAGGCGGGTGGAGACGCCCCAACTCGTCGTCCAGACGTGCTGCTGCTTCTGGTCCCGTCCGGAGAATTTGATATCGAACGCCTTGGAAAAATTCTGACCGAGATTGTGCGAGGTCCCCGCCTGCAGCGCCTTGCCATCCTGCATCAGCGCCTCGATGCAGTAGGTCGTATCCGCGCCGGGGAATTTTTCGGATTCGGTCTTGGTCCCCTTGATCACCGGAATCGCCAGCATGCTCTCGGCGAACGCCGCGTAAACATCCAGCATCTGCAGCGTCTCCGCCTGCGCCTGCTCGGCCGTCTCGTGCGCCGTATGCCCCTCCTGCCACAAAAACTCCGCCGTCCGCAGAAACAAGCGCGTGCGCATTTCCCAGCGCATCACGTTGCACCACTGGTTGATCAGGATCGGCAGATCGCGGTAGCTCTGCACCCATTCGCTGTACATGTGCCCGATCATCGTCTCGGAAGTCGGCCGGATGACCAGCGCCTCTTCCAGCTTCGAATCCGGGGCCGGCCGCAGCCCCTTGCCCGAGGGGTCCTTCTCCAGCCGCGTGTGCGTCACCAGGGCGCACTCCATCGCAAATCCCTCCACATGCTGGGCCTCTTTGGCCAAAAATGATTGCGGGATCAGCAGCGGAAAGTACGCATTGACGTGCCCGGTCTCCTTAAAGCGGCGATCCAAATCGCGCTGGATCGCCTCCCAGATCGCGTACCCTTCCGGCCGGATGACCATGCACCCTTTAACGGGGGAATAGTCCGCCAGTTGCGCGGCCTTGATGACGTCGATATACCACTGGGCGTAGTCTTCGCTGCGGGGCTTGATGTTCTTTGCCATGGGACGCGGGATGTTAACGCGGACCGAGCGCAGAATCACGCGGCGATCTGCCAGCGCAAGAAATGGGTGCCACGCCCCAGCGCCTGAAACCATCCGAATACCCAAGGCGCAATCGCCTGGCCGTGCCGATCGCAATATCGCGCCCCTCTTGCGAAACCCGGCTCACTATTCGCTGCCGTCGGGATTTTATAGATGCCAAGGCCCGCGAATCGCCCGCGACAGCATCCGATTGGCCCCGTCATCTCCCAAAAACTTCTCGGCCTTGGGATCCCACTTCACCTTCCGACCCAGCCGCAGACAAATATTGAGGATCAGGCAGATCGAGGTGGCGCGGAATGCCGTTTCGGGGTTGGCGACGGTCAACTGGCGGCTCTTGATTCCTTCCAGCCAGTTGCCGATGTGCCCGCCCGTATCCGCCCAGCCCCGCCCGCCCGCGCCGCGCAGGCGCAAAATCGACTCGGCCGACGCCGTCACCACATCCGTCTCATCATCGACTTGAATCCACCCGTTCTCACCTTCAAAGCGAATGAACCGGTCCTTGAACGCGCCTTTCTGCACCATCACCATTTTCACGCCATCGGCATACGTCGCCCGCACCTCTCCAGTGATCGGCGTATCGCTCATGGCCGTGGTGTCCCACGTCGCCTCGCCTTCATACTCGATCGGCCCGGTGTCATCGCTGTTGTGACCCCACTGCGAGATATCCGCGTAATGCGCGCCCATATCCGTGAGCATTCCATCGGCCGTATCGTAGAAATATTGCCAGCCGAGCATCCGCGCGGCGTTGTAATCGTGCCAGGGCGTCTGCCCGAGCCACATATCCCAGTCCAAGCCCTTGGGCACTGCCTCATTCGGCGTCGGCTTGATGCCGCGGCCTTCCCAGACCTGCCAGATAATCGTCTTGAGCTTCCCGAGAACGCCCTTCTTCACGCAGTCGCATTGGAACTTGTACGAATCGACACTGCGCCGCTGATGCCCCGCCTGATAAATCGCCCCCGTGCGCTTGCTGGTCTCGACGATGGCCCGGCCTTCTTCGAGCGTCAGGCAGATGGGCTTTTCGCTGTAGACATCCTTCCCCGCGCGCATCGCCATGATCGAGCCCATGCCGTGCCAGCGGTTGCCGGTGGCGATGAAGACCGCCTGGATATCGCTGCGCCCCAACAGCTCGCGGAAATCCGCGTGGGTCTTGGCATCGTTGTTCTTGTAGTGCTGATCGATCGTCTGCTTGCACGCCTCCAGCCGTTTCTCCTGAACGTCCGAAGCCGCGATGCAGCGAATCTCCGGGAAGCGCAGGAAATGCGGCAGAATGCTCCGCGCCCGATTCCCATATCCAATCACGCCCAGCGTGATCTGGTTGCTCGGCGCAACCGCCCCATCCTTCCCCAGCACCCGCGCCGGCACGAAATACGGCGCGGCCAGCGCCGAGGCCGCCGCGATCCCCGCCGTCTTGAGCACCTTGCGCCGCGATACGCCATTCCGCTGATTCGCCATGGTCGATCCTCCAATGCCCAAACGATAACGCGCATGGGCACGGCAATCTACCGACACAGGGATCATTCAGCGGATAACCATCCGCAATGGTGCGAATTTCGCGGCGCGGCACCGCGCAATCCTTTTAATGTGAAGTTCAGATAGAGGAGGCAGGCGAGCCCGGCCAGTGCCTGACCCAGATTATTCACCACGAAAAAAAAACGAAATGCACGAGGCCAAATTGCTTTACTACTCTTTTCCGGACTTCTTCGTGCCCTTCGTGTCTTTCGTGGTTCATCTGAATTATTCAGGCTAATTGGCCATCCGTCGAGTCATGGAATGCTCCATGATCTCCAGGCGGCGGATGACATCGGGCAGGTCCGGGCGCTTGGCCGGCGTGATGCGGACGCATTCCATGGTCAGGTTGGAAAGTTGCTCGGGGACCAGTTTGTTGATCTCCGCGGGCGTGGCGATCTTGTCGTGAAGGAGGAAGCTGTTCTCATCCTTCTTGAGCGTGAACAGCGTCGGGAAATTCCGCCCCGCCAGCGCCCAGTAAAGGGTCGCGCCGAAATTGAAAACATCGGTGCGGAACGTGACGGCCTCGCGCTTGACCTGCTCGGGAGCGATGTAGTCGGGCGTGCCCTGGATGCGCTCTTTGATCGTGCCGGCCTTGCAGGCCTGCCCGAAGTCGATCACCTTGGCCGTCCCGTCCGGTCCGACCAGGATGTTGTTCGGCTTGAGATCGCAGTGGACATACCCCGCCTGATGCAGCGCCGACAAACCTTTGGCGGTCTGGATAAACACACTGATGATGTCCAATACCCGCGTGACCGGGTTGGTCTCCAGCGGCGCCCCATCGAACATTTCCATCAGAAGGACCGCCTCGGTCACCTTGCCGAGCCAGGTTTTGTTGGTCTTGAGGTCGATCGACTTGCGCAGATTGGGGTGCGACAGGAGCTTGCTGACCTCATACTCGTTTTCGAGTTGATCCAGAAAGCGGGCATGTTTCTCGGTCTTGCGCTCGACGTGCTTCAGCGCGTAGATCTGGTGGGTGCGTGGATCGCTGACCACATAAATGAGGCTTCCCGCCCCCTGGCCGATGTAATCGATCACATCGTATCCAAAGAGGTTCTTGGGAATCGACTGGTGGCTGAGACTGTGAAGATCAATTGCACTCATCAAACGATCCGCTCCCTGCGGCATGGCATTCCGGTAACGACAACAGACGACCCACAAAACGCGCGGTGGTGATTGCGCTGCCGCTCAAATGATATACGCCCTAAACGGCGTTCCATTTAACATCGGCAAGGTTTTTAAGTGGATGAAGCAGTGCATTTCTGGCAACTTGGGCTGGCTGGTCATTGCTTCCGGAGTGTGCGATTTAAAAAGTCCGCAAAAGGTGCCTTTTATTGGGCTTGAAACGAGGTCATCGGTCATACAAATAAGTGATGTGTGAAAGGTAAAAGGGTGTGGGCATTATTCCCAGTTACCCAAGTTGGTAATGAACAAAAGGTGAACGGATGCGATGAAATGCCATTCAGGTAGGTAGGTGAACCACTCACTTTTTTGCGTTCTCCAATTCATCAGGAAGTCACCCACCCGTTCCGGCCCACTCCCCCTACCCGCCGATTCGACTCATCTGCTCGTTCCCGCGCACCCCATGCACCTCCGGCCGCAGCCGGACACAATCGACCATCGCCCGCCCCAGCGCTTCCCGACGCTCGTCGATCGTTCCGCCTGCTCGAAGCACACTTCGCACATCCATTTCCCCTCCTTCGAACAGGCACGATCGCAGCACCCCGCTGGCCGTCAAGCGCAGACGATTGCAAGTCGAGCAGAACGGCTCCGACATCGCGCTGATGAAGCCAATTCGCCCCCGGGCTGATTCATGAGCCAACCGGTACACCACGGCCGGGCCGACGCCCGCCTCCAATAGTCGATCCACCGGCTCCAGTTTCCCCAATGCCGCCTCAATCGCCCCGCGCACTTCGATCTCGGGCAAAAAGACCTCCCCGCGATCCTGCGCCCCGCATCCGCCGGCCGGGCCGATTTCGGCCGCATCCACCTTTTGCCCGCGCGCCGTGAAATGGGTCGAGCCATCCGCGGCCGTGACCGATTCAAACGGATTACCCTCTTTCAACAGCGCCGCATCGCCGAGGGGCATATACTCGATGAATCGCACCGTCAGCGGCCGATCCATCGTCAGCCGCGCGAAATCCACGACTTCATCATCGTTGCTCCCCCGCATCGTCACGCAATTGACCTTCAACGATTCGAATCCCGCTTCCTCGCAGCGATCCAGCCCGCGCAACACCTTGGCCAGATCGCCCGTGCGCGTGATCCGCGCGAATCGGTCCGGCCGCAGGCTGTCGAGGCTTACGGTGATTCGATCCAGCCCCGCCTGCCGCAGCGGCCGGGCCATGTCTTCGAGGAGCGCGCCGTTGGTGGTCAGCGAGAGATCTTCGATTCCATTCAGTCGTCTGAGCATCGCCACCAGTTCGACCAGACCATGCCGCATCGTCGGCTCGCCGCCGGTCAGCTTGAAGCGAGTGATCCCATGCAACTCCAGCGCCGCCCTGGCGACTTCAACCAATTCCTCAAAGCTCAGGAGTTGTTCCTTGGGCAGCCAGCGCACGCCCTCCCCCGGCATGCAATAGACGCAACGGAAATTGCAGCGGTCGGTCACGCTGATGCGCAAAACCCGCACCGCCGAAATCGAGCGCGGGCCGGATTCGAAGCCGGGCGGGCGCTCCAACGGCCCTGCGAGATTGACGACCGGAAGCCGCATCACCCGCATTGTAGCACATTCCAACGCCGTTCCGATGAATGCAGCGCGCCGAAAATTCCACCGTTTCATGTAACCATTCATTCGCCCGGCTTTATAAACATTGTCCCAGGTTCTAACTTTTGGCCGTTTGACCGGCCTGTTGGGCTGGGTATGCTAGGCCGCGTCTCACAACGAGACGTAGTCTGAGCGGTTGCGCCGGCGGCAGGATGAATCGGATTTCATCCCTTCCGGCCACCCAGAGCGGAATGAACAAGGAGACCTTATGAAGAACGCGTTTCGCCGTGTTGTCCGTGGTTGTTGTCGGCTGCCGGTTGCGGCTGTCGTGGTGGCGATGCTCATCACCACCTCCGCCCGCGCCCAGATCATGACCATGGTGCCCGCCGAGTCCATGGTCGTCATCAAGATCAAGAACCTGCAGGATCTCAGCCAGAAAATCTCGGTCCTCAGCCAGCAGTGGGGCCTCAATCAGATGCGCCCCGAGCTCAGTGATCCGCTTGGAAACCTCCTCTTAATTGCCAACCTTGGCCCTGGCCTGGATAAGGCCGGCGAAGTCGGCATTGCCCTTCTGGCACCGGCGCAAGGCGCTCATGACCCCGATGTCGTGGCCCTGGTCTCGGTCACCGATTACAAGACTTTCACCGCCGCGCTTCCCAATGCAAAGACCGAAGGCGAGCTCACCACCTTCAGCCCCAAGCCCAACGGCAAGCCGATCTTCGTCGCCAACTGGGGCAAGTACGCCGCCATCTCCCCCAACCAGGCGCTGGTCGCGGCCAAGGGCGCTGGCATCGCCGTTCCCGCCGCCACC
>JBBRTW010000349.1:0-7931 GCA_038244055.1 Tepidisphaerales bacterium
GCACGGGCGTCCCGCCCGTGAAGACTCTTTCCATTTCCCCCCATCTCTTTAACGGTTCTCGCAATTTCTTATTCTTCACGGGCGGGACGCCCCTGCCACCTCAAGATGCCGCGAATCATCGACTACCCGATCGTCCTCGAACAATTGCAGTCGCGCGGCTTCAAATGCAACTACCACAACAGCGGCGCATTCGGCTTCGCAAGCGGTGAAATAAAAGCCCTCGGCTGGATCGGCCCCGATGACCCCACCATCCGCCCGCAAATCCGCCCGCTCACGCGCCCCATCCTCCGGCCCTACGAAGCAACCCTCGCCCGCCTCTGCACCCAGGTCTGGCTCAACCATCTGCCCGGCCCGGTCTGGCTCATGCCCATGAGCCACTGGGCCTACGAACTGGCCTACGGCAGCCACGACTGGATGCCCGCCCTCATCCAGCAAATCCACCTCGACCCCGCCGACCTCGAAAACCGCAACAACGGCTCGGCCATCGAATTCTCACCCGATGAAGCCCCCCTGCTGGAAACCGCTGTCCACAACCTCCTCGAAAATCTCATGGGCAGCGACTTCATGCTGGTGTTCGAGAATTGCCCGGTACTCTGCACCGTGCATCACCACAAACAACTCTGGTGGCAGACGACGGATGCGAATTTGATGAGGCTAATCGAGGCGGCCGTCCGGACATCTACAGGCGGCTGAAATCGATTCGCCTGAATTCATCCCCAAACTCTTTCGACGCCATACGCGTCCAATTGCACGTCGCGGCTAAGGATACTCATCTCCTCGATCAAGCATTGGGCAACCAGAAGTCGATCGAATGGATCGCGATGATGCAATTCCAACCTGGACGATTGAACAATGTGCGCGATCTGAATTTCAAGCAGCGAGATTCCTTCAGCCAGCACGCGCCGTTCCACAAATTCTTCCAGCGGCAGCGTCAGGGAAAGCTTACCGATACTCTGCTTGAGGGCGATTTCCCAGATGGTGGCGTAGCTGACAAAAAGTGGCACGGACGAGGTTTCAATGACCGACTTCGCCGCTGATCCCAGGCGAGCGTCGCCCTCGATTAGCCAAAGCAACGCGTGAGTGTCGAGTAGAGCGCGAGTCATATTCCCTCTTCGAATTCACTCATTGGCTCATCAAAGTCATCTGCCATCTGGGACACGGTACCCCTGCCGTAGCCAGCAACGGGACGGTGCATCGAACTGGCCATTGAAACGATCTTCGCCACAGGGCACCCACCGCGAGTAATCACAATCTCCTGACCCGTCCTGACCGAATCCACCAAACGCGAGACTTCCTGGCTGACATTCTCGATCGCGATTTTTGTGGCAGCAACCATGCGGATATCATACACCCAAAATCGTCCGTGCAAATGAAATTGACGCAGGGCCATTGCCGCCTTGTCGCCATCTTGATTCCACTCCATCCCAGTTCCCTCTAAAAGGCCTTTACACCCACCCTCCCCCGCCTAAACTCCCCCCGTGCCCTTCGATTTCTCACCCTACGCCGCCGTTCTCCTCGATCTCGATGGAACCCTCTATCACGAAGACCACGCCCTTCCCGGCGCGGCCGACCTCGTGCATCTCATCCAGCAGCGCGGCCACAACTACGCCTGCCTCACCAACAGTACCTCCACCCCCGACCGCATCGCCCGCCGTCTGATGACGATGGGCATCGACATTCCCCCCGAGCGCATTTACTCCGCCGCCGCCGCCGCCGGCGACTATGTCATGGAGCATTTCTCCAGAGACCCCACCGGTCGGCCGCGCCAACCGCGCCTGATGAACCTCGCCACCGAAGGTTTCCACGAAATGCTCGATGGAAAAGTGGAGTGGGTCAACCTCCCGCACCACCCCTGCGACGCCATCATCATCGGCGCTCCCACCAACGTCTTCGCCACGCCCGACCGCCAGCGCATCGCCCTCGAACTCGCCCGCGCCGGCGCGCTCCTCGTCGGCATCTGCGCCGACCGCGTCTACCCCAGCCCCCGCGGCCTCGAACTCGGCTGCGGCGCGCTGACCGCCATGCTCGCCTACGGCGCGGCCACCGACAAAATCATCTACACCGGCAAACCCGAACCCATCTTCTTCGAAGAACTCTGCGCCAACCTCAAGGTCGCCCCCGCCGACTGCATCCTCATCGGCGACAACCTCGAATCCGACATCGCCGGCGCTACCCGCGTCGGAATGCGAACCCTCCTGGTCCTGACCGGAGTCGCCAGCGCCGAGGACGTCTCAAAATTGAACGAACAAGCCCGCCCCAAAGCCGTCATCAAAGACCTGACGGAACTTCTCTGACCAAATCGACACCGAGCCAATAGGTGGCACTGGCAAGCTGTAAGCCTGCCAGTGGAAACATCCCCGCAATACTCAAAGCACAACCCCTTAAGATGATCCCTTCGGATTCTGCACGATCCCCGACAGAGTCATCGCAAAAAGGCTCGACGTTGGATCGTTCATTGTAAACGCCAGCGCCCCGAGCCGGTTTCCCGCGATCTGCGTGTTGAGCTCGATCACCAGATCATCCGTCTGCCCCGGCGCAAGCTGCCGCACCAGCGGGTCCACCACGAAGAACCCCTTGGGCACCGAAATCCTGCCCAGGTTCAGCGTCGACGCGCCAGCATTATAGAAGCGGAAGGTCCGGGCGACGGTCCCCTGCCTGGCGATGTACCACTTGCCGAAGTCCACCACTTGACCTTCCGTCACAGGCCGCGCCCGCCCCGTTTGAATCGCAAAAACCTTCAGGTCCGTCGGCGCGGGCGGCGCGACAACGGTCGCGCTGACTGCAAAGTTGAATGGATTGGCGATAAAGTCGTTGGTGCCGATCGAGACCGAGCCGGAGAACGCTCCCACCGCGCCGGACTGCAACGCGATAACCAGGTCATCGCTCACGCCGGCCTTGATGGTGCCGGGCAGCCCATCCACGACAAAGAACCCGGCCGGCACAGTGATAGCGCCAATGGTGAGGTCCTTGTTTCCAATATTGGTGACGCGAAACGTCTTGAGAATATCACCACTGCCTAGAAGCTGGGTGCCATAGGTGACGCTGCCGCCATCGACCAGGCCGCGCAGACCCTGCCTGGTGACGGTCGAAACACTAATCCTGGGGGCCGGCGCGATATTCAGGTTTTCAAAATTGGAATAGGCGTCGAAATTGTCCACATCCCCTCGATCGATGCCCGGCCCGCCATCGAGCACATCGACCTCGCCATCCTGTCCCTTGACGGTATCGTCGTTGTTCTCGCCCAGAATGGTGTCGGCACCGCCATTGCCGACGAGCGAATCGTTGCCATCTCCGCCGAGGATCGAATCCGCGCCCGGCCCGCCGATGATGGTGTCGTTGCCGGTGCCGCCAATGAGCGTGGAGGCGCCGATGCAATTGGTGGTGATGCGCGAGCGAATCCCGTTGGCATCCACCGATACGATATCGATGAACCCGCCCAGCGCATCGACATTGATTCGGTTGACCGACGGCGTGAGGAACGTGCTCGTGGTGCCCCCGCCCTCATCGACAGTGATCGTGCCCGCGGCTTCGGTGACGTTGATCACATCATCGCCGTTGGTGCCCGTGACCGTCAGCGTCGTGCCGACCAGAACCGCCGTCAGCATGGTTCGGCTTTCGAGGCCCTGCAATGCCCACGCATCCGCCGCCGATCGAACTGCCTTGCGCTTTTTCCTCTGCATGATCGTTCGCCTTCTCACCCAATGGACATGAGATCAATCAACCCACTCACACACCAGCCACATTACAAACAACGTCCGGGAATAGTCAATATTTTCGCGAGTTCACTGCCCGGCTTCACGGAGCCAGAATCAGATCGTTACCCGGGCCGTCGTCGAGGAAGTCGATGCCCTCGTTGCCGAACATCGTATCGTTGCCCTCATTGCCGTACATCTGATCATCCCCGAGCCCGCCGATCAGCGAATCGTTCCCCGCCCCGCCGACGATCAGGTCGTTTCCTGCCTCGCCATCAATGGTATCATTACCGTCGCCGCCGTAAATGACATCATCGCCATCCCCGCCCACCACGGAATCATTTCCCGGCCCGGCGTAAATCGTGTCGTCGCCCGCCCCGGCATCAATCGTGTCATCTCCCTTTCCGCCCACGATCAAATCATTGCCATTTTCACCCAGAAAATTGTCCGGCCCAAATCCCCCTGTCAAGGTGTCATTTCCGTCCCCGCCGGCGAGGGTTCGCGAGCGGGGAACCTGGCCGTAGGTTTCATCGATGGTCAGTTTGTCATTCCCTCGATTGCCCAGCACCAGGAAACTCTTGTAATCTTCCAGGCTGATAACCGTGACCACCTTGTTGATGCTCACCGAGAGGTATTTGTTGGGATGCCGCCGGTCCAGCGAGACGATGATATTATCGTTTCGCCGGCCACCCGAGATGGTCAGTACCTGCTTGTCATCCACAAACATATTGGCGTTGTACTGAATCACAACGGTCATCAGGCGCCGCTGCTCGAGGTCTTCCATCATGTGACAATCGTTCTGCGCGTTCATCGGGGTCTCCACATGCAGGTGATCGGTAGGGAAGCCCGGTAGCCTCTCCGCCATAAGGTCGTCGCCAACGCCCGGCGGTTCCACCGGCCAATGCCGAATAAAGAACCGCGCCAGCCGAACATTCCCGGCCGCGCCCTCCAGGCGGGCCGCCCTATCCTAACGGAGAACCCCAGCAGTCACAAAACTTTATGCCTTTCCAACACGGACTCATCCGTCAATTGCCCTCGCCGGGTGTCGGAATGGCCACACAAGCTTCCGCCGCCCCGCGGGCCGTCATCTCCGCTGGCGCATAATTCAAGCCGCCTTGGGAACTGGGGGAAGAGGTGCGTCCGGCCCATTGTCGTCCCCGCCACCGCCTCCACCATTATCTCCGCCATGGTCGTCGCCGTTAGTGTCGTCGGTCCCATCATCCCGGCGTTCTTTCTTGCCGTCAGTGTTGGAATGGAATACATCCTTGCCCATCCCGCCAACAATATGGTCAAAACCAGCATCGCCATTCAGGTCATCATCGCCCTGATCCCCGGCCAGCGAATCATCCCCCTCGCCACCCTGAAGATTGTCATTCCCATCGCCGCCATCAAGGGAATCATTCCCGCCATCCCCCTCCACCGTGTCATTTCCGGCCGACCCATCCAGCGTATCATCGCCCTCCCCGCCCGTCAGGGAGTCATCGCCCAGCCCGCCGGTTTCGGAATCATTTCCACCATCGCCTTCCACCGAATCCAAACCATCCGAACCATCTAGCGAATCATCGCCCAGGCCCCCCACCACCGTATCATCATCCGCCCCGCCATCTTCAACATCATTACCCGTCCGGCCATCAAGCGAATCATCCCCCGCACCCCCCAGAAGACTGTCGGTGCCCTTCCCACCCACCAGCGTATCGTTCCCATCCCCGCCATTGATAGACCGCGCCGCAGCCACGCCGCCATTGGAATTCGAGATGGTCACGTTGTCATTGCCCCGCCCCGCAACCACGTTAAATCGCTTCACTTTCCCCGAATAGAGCGTGTGGTGCCCGTTGACCGACACATCGTACTGCCCATCGGTCGTCTTCTCGATCGTGATCGTATCCGACCGCCGGGTCCCATCGATCTCCACCGCACTCGAAGCCTTGAAGGCTACCGCCGACAACATCCGCCGCTCCTCCAGACCCTCAACCACCGGCCCAACCGCGGACGCCAACTTTTTCATTTGCTGCCTGCTCATGGTCGTGTTCTCCTGAAATATGCCTGACATGCCGGACGTGGCCGAAGGTGGTCCACTGTATCAAATATGGCACGTCGCGGATGAGTAAATGATGAGAATCGCAAAATTCATTACATTTCGCATCGTCGCATGCGATTCCTACAACACATTTGACATTTTCCTTTTAACGTTTGACATTGCCCGCCTTGATTGCACTTCGCAGACAGACAGGATTGCGCCGCGCCTGGACCATGGCACTCTATGTTCGCGCGCTCCTCTACGAATTCCGTTTCACCGTCATCGCCCTGTTTCTGCTTCTAATCACCGGAACATTTCTGTACATGCAGGCGCCCGGCGAGTTCTCCGACAACTCGAACCCCTTGGTCAATTCCGCCTACGCCGCCTGGATGGTGCTCCTCAACCAGCCCGTGCATAATCCGCCCACCGCCTGGTATCTCGTGCCCGTCTGCATGATCTACCCGGTGATCGGCGTGGGCCTGATCGGCGAGGGCGTGGTCCGCCTCGCCCTCTTGATGTTCTCGCGGCGACACGGACTCAAGGAGTGGATGCGCGTCATGGCCTCAACCTACCGGGATCACATCGTCGTCTGCGGCGTCGGCAAGCTCGGCACCCGCGTCACCGAGCAACTCGTCTCGGCCGGGTTGCAGGTCGTCGCCATCGAAAAGAGCGACGCCGCGCGCTTTCTCCCCCAACTGCGCACCCTGGGCGTGCCGGTCATCGTCGGTGACATGAAGGATGATGCCATCCTCATCAGCGCCGGCATCCCCAAAGCCGCCGTCGTCATCATCGCCACCAACGACGACATGGCCAATCTCGAAGTCGCCCTCGATGCCCGGAGGATGAACCCGCAGATCCGCGTGGTCATGCGATTGTTCGAGCAATCCATCGCCCAGAAAATCTCCGATGCCTTCCTCGTCGATGTCGCCTTCTCCGCCAGCCACCTCGCCGCACCGATCGTCGCCGCCATGTCGATGGGCGGAAAAGTCCTCACCTCCACCCTGATCGCCGGCATCCCCCACGTCACGGCCGAGCTGAAAGTGGAAGAGCACTCCGCCCTCGCCGCAAGGACCATCGCCGAAATCGAGGCCGCCCACGCCTGCAAAGTCCTCGCCCGCACCTCCCTCGGCCGGGAAGTCCAACTTCCCCCCGCCGCCGCCGATCAGGTAGCACCCGGCGATGTGCTGGTCGTCCACGCCGCCAGCGCGCATTTGATGACCCTGGCCGGCGCCGCGCGCGCCGCCATCGGCAAGGCGAATGAACCGATGAACGCCTGAACGCCTGAACGCCTGAACGTCTGACCGTCTGACCTATTTTAGCCGCTCCGGTTGCCGAGCGCGTCTGGCGGGTATGGCTGCTGACGCGGTCACAGGAAAATGGGAGTTACACGGCGAGGCTTAAGTATGTGTGATGGCAATCGCCAATTGACCGAGCCGGAACGGCGTCTTATCCGGTGGATGCTCGAACATGGCGGGCCTGAAGCGCAGTCACTTCTACCGCAGCTTGAACTTGCGGAAGTGACGCCGCAGCGCTGCCCCTGCGGGTGCGCAAGCCTCCACTTCCAGATCAAGGGGCAACCAATCCCCGGTACGGGCGTTCATCCCATAGCGGATTTCGTATTCGGCGATGCAAGCACTTTGAGCGGCATCTTCGTTTATGAAACCAACGGTGTGCTGAGCGGGTTGGAAGTTTACGGACTGGCGGGTGATGCGCCCAAGTCGCTACCGGAGTCCGAAGCGCTACGGCCGATGTAACTACGGGGGCGTGATCATCGCGACGTTTGGAAAATACGTTCGATATCGCGCGGCGTCGCGGGTCACCAGAGTCAACTTCCGGATCTCCGCGTGCGCCCCAATATAAAAATCCGGGAGCGGTGAAGATTTGCTGCCGCCGGCGCGTCGGTATTTCAAAAATGCCTGGCCCGCAGACCAACCGGCCTCATAGGGTAATTTGAGACGCCGAAAGAGCGGCGACACGAGCCATCGATCCAGGTCTTCCTGCTTAGCGAAGGCGGGGGCAAGCTCCGCATAGATGATCGGATCGATGCAAATAGGGCCTGTCAATGAGAGGGTCCGGAGTTGTCCCCACGACCACGGCATCCAAACGGGGTCGGAAGTAGCGATGTCCAGCAAAACGTTTGTGTCGAAGAGGAAGTTACTCATTCCTCACCGCGCGTCATCTCCATGATCTCGGCGGTGGTTACGCCCGGTCGCGCCGCGCCA
>JBBRTW010000350.1:0-7929 GCA_038244055.1 Tepidisphaerales bacterium
CCGCATGAAAGTCCCCGCCTTCGCCAACATGCACGTGGCCTTTCTCGATTGCCTGACCTGCCACACCGAGGCAACCCAGAAGCCCGTGAAATCGGCCTGGATCAGCCGCCAGACCGGCCAGCCCATCGATTCTCCGGCGGTCTTGAAGCTCGACAGGGTTTTCCATGATCGCAAAGCAACCATCGAGCAGCAGCCGGAGTCCGTCCATCAAGAGATCCTGACCCTTGGGCGGCAAATCCTGCAGATGCGCGGCACCGATCGGACGCTCGAAGACATCCTCTTCCAGATCGACACCGCCCAACCCGGCAGCCCGATTTGGCGCACCGGCGTCGAGCGCCTGGGTGAAGACTTCGCCCGCCATGCCGCCGTCGATTACGGCGCCAAGCTCATCCCCGATAGCCAGTCCGCGAAGTATCAGCAGCGCTACAGCGAGATGAAGAAGCTGGCTCCTTCATATCTGGCCACAACGCCCAAAACGCCGGCTCGCAAAGCGCTCGATGATCGCGTGCACGCCGGCCTGCTGCTCAAGCCGCCCGGGTGCATCGTCTGTCATGCCGATACCCCCGGCCAGCTCGATTTCACTGCCGCCGGCTACCTTCCCGGCCGCGCCAAGGCCCTGGGAGATATGCAGCTCGCCCGCCTGCTCGAGCAGATCCGATTGGGCGGCCAATTCCGACTGCCGACTTTGGTTGAGGAGCCCCATGGCGACAAGAAATAGCCGCTTCCTCATCGCCCTAGCGCTGCTGCCGATTCTCCTGCTGGCGCTGCTGGCCGCCGCGCCCGTGCCCTCCGAGAACGCAATCCCCGCGCGCGTGGAATCCACGCTCAGCGCGCCCGCCGGCCAGGAAACGATGCGCATGCCGACCGATGTCGCGCTCGATTCGCAGGGCAACGTCTTCATCGCCGATGGGGCGAACGCGCGCATCGTCCGCTTCAATGCCAGGGGCGATTTTCTCGCACCGTTCAAACCCGCCGTCAGCGCCCCGACCGGCCTGTTCATCGATCACAAGGACCGCCTCTGGGTCGCCGATTCGGGGAATCATCGCGTCCTTCAACTCAGCGCGGAGGGGAACATCGAACAGACGTTCGATCTCCCACCGGATGGAAATCACCCTTCCAAGCCGACGCACCTTCTGCTCACCAGCGATGACAGCCGTCTCTATGTGGTGGACAACCCCAACCACCGCCTCCTGATCCGCGACCAGAAAATCGGCCACTGGCGCTTCGCCGGCGGCCCCGGAAAATCGCTGGGCGAGTTCCAGTACCCATTCATGATCGCCCAGGGAAAGGAGGGTGCCCTCCACATCACCGAAACCATCGGCACGCGCATCCAGACGCTCATGCCCGATGGCCAGTGGGCCGCGCCGATCTCCGGTTGGGGAATCGCCCTCGGCCAGCTCTGTCGCCCCAAGGGAATCGCGGTGGATGCCAAAGGGCGGATTTTCGTTTCCGATTCCACGCTGCGCGCCGTGCAGGTGTTTTCTCCCGCGGGAAAACTGGAAGGCGTTCTCACCGACAATAAGAACGAGGTCCTCCGCTTCGATCATCCGATGGGAATGCGCTTCGATGTCGGGGGAAGGCTCTACATCGTCGAGCTCAAGGCCAATCGCGTGGCCATCGTGACACTCGCCGGCCGGGCCGGAGGTGCGCCTTGACCTCCGCATCAAGCGCCCTCATCGCGTTCGCGTCTTGTCTGCTCATCACGCTACCTGCCTCCGCCGGTCTCGCCGACAGCCGCGCCCGCCCCGATAAGGCCTGCGCGATCTGCCATCTGGAATGGGCGGGCCAGTCCAGGAAGCCCAATGATTTCGTGCTTCTCGAATCCCTCGACAAGACGGTCGTTGCCGAATCCGACAATTGCCTGGGCTGCCACGATGGCTCGGTGAGCGATTCGCGCCGGCCGGTCTGGTTCGAGCATGGCCACAGCACCGGCGTCGCCATGTCGGCGGGAATGAAAGCGCCGAAGGAGCTGCCGCTCGAAAATGGCAAGGTCTCCTGCCGCACCTGCCACACCGCGCATGTCTCGGGCTTCAATGAATCGCTCAAGGACGCCGTCTTCCTGCGGATGAAGAACGACAACGACCAGCTCTGCAAAGCCTGCCACGAAGACAAGAACAAAGGCCCCGAAACCGGCTCGCATCCGCTGGCTGCGATGAAGGCCGCATTTCCTCCCGATCTCATGGCGGCCGGCGCGCACGCCGGTCCCGGCAACAACCAGGTGCTCTGCCAGTCCTGCCACACCGCCCACGGCGCTAAAGCCAACAACCTCCTCCTGATGCCCACCAGCGCCAGTCAGCTTTGCATCACCTGCCATCCCACCATGCGGCCGGCCATGTGGGATACCAACCCCGCGCACGATCATCCGCAGAATCCGCAGATCAAGCGCCCCGATCAGATCCAGGCGATCCGCGACATGAAAACCGAACTCGGCGAAGGCGACCGCCTGGTCTGCCTTTCCTGCCACAAGATGCACGGGGGCCGGCCGGGGAAGGCCATTCTGGCCGACACGCTTCAGGACAGCGCCCTGTGCATTCGCTGCCACGCCGATCTCAAGCCGATGATCGGCACCACCCACGATCTGCGCAAATCCGCGCCCAACGAGCGCAACGTCCGCTCCGAATCCGTCCAGCAATCCGGCCCCTGCGCCGCCTGCCACACCTTCCACAATTTCACGCGCAAGCTCACTCCAAACCCGGGCGACCCTGTCGGACTCTGCACCACCTGCCATGCCAAAGACCAGGTCGCCTCCACCCATACCGGCACAATGTTCCACCCGGTCGCCCTGGATCGCGGCCGGCTTCCGGCCAAACTCGATCTGCCTCTGAATGCGTCATCGGGCCAAAAGAACATGCAGGAACTGATCTGCACCTCCTGCCACGATCCGCACGATGCCAAACACCCGCGCTTCCTCCGCGCCCAGCCCGAGCAGATCTGCGCCACCTGCCACGCCGAGCCGGCCAGGACCTTGTCCGAGCCCCACGATTTCACCGCCAAGCCGGATTTCAAGAACGCGGTCGGCCAGTCCCCCGCCCAGGCCGGCCGCTGCGGCTTCTGCCACTCCATGCACGAGGCCAGGGGGCCGATGATGCTGGCGGCCACCAATCGGCCCATCAAGTCGATGGATGATGCCTGCGCCCAGTGCCACGCCAGCGATAGCCTCGCTTCCAAACACGCGATCCCCCAATTCAATCATCCTTCCGGCCCGGCCGCCAAGCTCGGGCAGCCGATCGCGAATCTTTCACTGCCGCTCTTCGGCGCTGACTTCAAACAAGATGCCAAGGGCACCGTCGCCTGCGCCTCCTGCCACGATGTCCACATGGGCCAGAAGCAGTCCAAAGATCTACTGCGCGCCGCCACGCCGACTGCGCTCTGTATTCAATGCCACCAGACGCAGGGAAAAATGGCCGGTAGTCTCCACGACCCCAAGGTCTGCAAGAAGCCTTTCCCCAAGGACATCGAGAGGACCGATGACCTCTGTCTCACCTGCCACCGCGCCCACGGCGACAAGCCTGATAAGCAGTTGTGGACGATTGATCTCGCCTCCGGCCAATCCGCCAATGACGGCGCCTGCATCGCCTGCCACCGCGACCAGGGCTGGTCCGCCGCCCCCAAAGCCACGCACGAGGGCGAACTGCTGCACCCGAAACAGATTCCCGCGGCCGGCGCGGTGGCGAAGGTGAGTCAAACGCTGCCCGTGCTCAAGAACGAAAAGCCAGTGCCCGATTCGGCCGCGACAATCCTTTGCGGCACCTGTCACGATCCCCACGCTCCGCCCAAAACCACCGCACTTTTGCGCCTCGCTCCGGAACATCAGGCCACCGAACTCTGCGCCCAGTGCCATGTCGAGGCCGATCATCTGGCCGTCTCCATGCACCGCCCGGAGGAAATCGCCGCTCACATCTCCCGGCAGAATGCCTGCGCGCCCTGCCACCAGGTTCATGCTTCTCCCGGAACGGAGCGCAAGTTCCTCTGGTCCACCCGCACGTTCGCCCAGGGTAAGAGCGACTCCGAGCGCCTCTGTCTCGGCTGCCACAGCGCGGCCGGCGGCGCTAAGTCGCCGGCGGTCTTCAGCCATCCCGCCACGAACCTGACGGACGTCAAAACGGCCACGACCCGCCCCAGCCCGCTGCTCGATCAATTCGGCAACATCAATCAGTTGACCTGCAACACCTGCCACGTCTCCCATGGCCGGGAGATCGACAGGGATGCCGACAAAGGCGCGCCCGCGATTGCCACACCCCTGACGCGCGAGCGCCTGGTCGGATTAAAAACCATGCTCCGTCCCAACGTGGACCGGGAAATCTGCGCCGCCTGCCACGGGATCGAGGGCTCCCGGCTGTACCTCTACTTCCACGATCCCAGGAAGCGAAAAGGCGCGAGTCCGTGAGAGGTTCCGCGGTTCCAGGTTCAAGAATGGTTTCATGGGTGGGGTGGCGGGGCGTGGGGACGGCATCGGCGGGAATGGTGAAATTGGGTTCGTTTTGCGCCGGCGCGAATGAGGGTTGAGGGTTGAGGGTAGAGGGTAGAAGGATGTGGTGGGGAAGAGGAGGGTTGCCCAGTTTGAAGTTCGTTTTGCGCCGGCGCGAAAAGGGGGCGCGAGTTAGCCGGCGGGCTTGCCCGGCGCGTCGGAACGGGGCGTTGGGCGATGAGCGGGGAGAGCATGGGCGCATGATGGGCCTCCTACATTTACGGGGGGCGTCACGCTGGGGTGACGTCGGGCGCGCACGGACCTTGGTTTTTGGGGTGGGAATGGGGAAAAGATTTTTATTTTGGGGGTCGCGGGGGGTAGCGCGGGAGAGGCGATGTTCAAGGGTCGATGTTCAATGTTAAATGGGGGAGGTCACAACGCATGCACTTATTGCCTTTGATTCTTCGTCGTCTTCGTCTGATCGGATCAGCGCGGCGGCGGCGTGGGAATCGATCATTGACAAGGGGCGGCGTTGATCGTCCCATCTTGCGAAGCGGTGGGCGGAAATACGGCCCATGCTACGGACTAAAGTTCAGCGATTAATCTCCAAAGCGAGTTGAACGACGACATAGCCGCAACTCCGAAATCCAAAATGCCGACCTCGCTGGTCGGCATCTTCTATTTTTGCACATCCTCTTGTCGCATCATCAATTGCAAATCGCATCCATTGACGGCGTTTGTCGATCATGCGGCGATCGCAAGGCAAAGGCCCGCCGTCGAATGGGCCGCGCGGCATGATGGTTGAAACGCCTTGAGCGATGTCGGCGACATTCAAGGCGGATCAACAAGGTTTTTTTATGGCTACCCATAAGGGGATCGCGGCGGTGTGTGGGATCGAGGCGCTGGAGTCGCGGATGATGCTGGCGGCGGGGCAGCTTGATCCGACATTTGGCATCGGCGGAAAAGTCACCACGGACTTCATCGGGCCGGCGCGCTCCGAAGCTTATGCGACGCTCACCCTGCCCGATAATAAAGTTCTCATTGCCGGCCATGCGCTCAGCGGCGATCAGCACCACAGTCTGGCCCTCGCCCAGTTCCTCGCCGATGGCAAGCCCGATACCACCTTCGGCGTCAACGGCGTCGTCGTCAATTCCTTCGGCGGCCAGTGCGCCGCTCTCGATGTCATCCGACAGTCCGATGGCAAAATCGTCGTCGCCGGCCAGTTGAACGGCGATCTGCTCGTCGCCCGCTTCAATGCCAATGGCTCGGTTGATTCCACTTTCGGAACAGGCGGCGTCTTTACCTCCCACTCAGGCTCCCTCGCCAGCTACGCCTCGGTCCGTCTCCAGTCCACCGGCCGAATCGTCGTCGCCTTCGCCGATGGCAATTCCGGCGATGATGGCAACGATATCCGACTCCTCCGCCTCACCGCCGCCGGCGCTATCGATACCTCGTTCGGGACCAGCGGCCTGATCGCCCTCAACTTCGGCAATTTCGATTACTTCGGCGGCATCGAAATCATGGCCGACAACCGCATCGTCCTCGGCGGCGCTTATCGCGCCAATTCCACGCCCAACGGCAACGGCATCGTTCTCTACCGCTTCACCGCCGACGGAAAAACCGATGCCACCTTTGCAGGCTCGGGGTTTGTGCGCGGCCATCTCTTCGGGCAGGGCGACAATGTCGAAGATATCGCCCTCGATGCACAGGGCCGCATCATTCTACTCAACACCCACACCAAGGGCGTCGATATCGCCCGCTTTCGCGCTGATGGCGTCTTCGATCGATCTTTCGCCCAACGCGGCATCCTCTTCGCCGATTTCATCGCCCAGAACACCGACGGCTCGGTCCATAACGGCCGCCTGGTCTACCAGGCATTCGATGGCGGAATTGTCGCCCTCGGCAATGCCTCGTCACTTGGGTCAACCGAATACTCGCGCATCGCCGCCCTCCGCCTGACCTCCGCCGGGGCAATCGACAAGTCCTTTGATACCGATGGCATCATCTCGCTCTCCCTCAAGACCCGCGATACGATCAGTGGCGCGGCGATCGATGCCGCGCATCGCATCATCGCCGCCGGATCCTTCAACGGCGACATGCTCGCCGCACGCTTCACCCCCGCCGGCCAGTCCGACAGCACCTTCGGCGCCAGCGGCCTGGCCACCATTAGCGCCACCGCCCCCGGTGTCGACGCCGCCAGCGACATGATCCAGCTCCCCGATGGCAAAATCCTCGTCGCCGGCAGCAATACCGATCGCAACGGCACCCGCCCCGCCCTCGCCCGCTATCTCGCCAACGGACAGCTCGATCCCTCCTTCGGCATCGGCGGAAGAATCACCCTCACCCTTTCCCCCGTCGAAAACGTAGCGGTCGGCCTCACGGCCCTCGCCGATGGAAAAGTTCTCGCGCTCATCTCCAGCGGATACAGTTCAGGCTGGGTCGTCCGGCTCAATGCCGATGGCTCGCTCGATTCCTCCTTTGCCGCCAGCGGCAAAACCGCGCCATTCTCCGCGGCCCCCACCGCCCTCTCGCTTCTCCCCGCCACCGGTGGAAAATTCATGGTCATGCTGCGCGGCTCGCTGCGCCGCTTCAACGCCGACGGCGCTGTCGACACAACTTTCGGCGTCGCCGGCGATCTCGCCCTCGCAAACGCCTACTACTCCGAATTCACCGCGCTGCCGGGCGGAAAACTTCTGCTCGTCGGCCGCACCGATTCCACCGATGGTTCTCAACATTTCTTGGTTGTCTCACGCCTCAATGCCGATGGCTCATTTGATTCCACTTTCGGCGTCAACGGCATCGCCCAATTTCAAATCAGCGGCCATACGCGCGCTTGGCCTTCAAACTTCACCTTCCAGCCCGATGGCAAGATCGTCATTGTCGGCTCCTTGAGTGAAGAATATGCCGGCACCCGTGTCCTCGTCGCCCGCCTTACCGCCAATGGAATGCTTGATGCCACCTTCGGTAATGCCGGGCTCGTCAGCGCCACCCTCTCGCCGAGCATGCCCTTCGACTGGGCCAGTGGCTCCGATACCGGCGTCGATGTCGTCATCCAGGCAGATGGCCAGATCGTCGTCGCCTGCAGTAACGATGTCGCGCCCACCGATGGCTCTCCATATCAGAGGACCTTCGACTGGACCATCCTCCGCTACAACCCCAACGGCACCCTCGATTATTCCTTCGGCGACCACGGCAGCGTCGATACCTCCTTCGGCCGAAACGACAACTCCTCCGCTGCGCTCATCACGCCCGATGGCAAGCTCCTCGTCGCCGGCACCGGCGAGCCCAACGCCACCGCGTCCGATTTCGCCCTCGCCCGCTATCTCCTGACCGATCCAAACCCCATCACCGCCAAAATCGAATCCGGCGTCCTCAAGATCACCGGCTCTGCCGCCGCCGATACCATCCGACTCGAGCCCTCCGCCGGCCGAATGTATATCCCCGGCGTCAACGCCTCCTTCCTCCTCACCGCTTTCTCCAAAATCCAAATCACCTCCCTCTCCGGCAACGACACCATCGAC
>JBBRTW010000351.1:0-7906 GCA_038244055.1 Tepidisphaerales bacterium
GCGCCATCGCCCACGGCGCATCTTCGTAACCCGGATGAAACCACCCTTCAAAAGCACGCGGGCTGATCCGCCAGTTGGCATCACTGATTAGTGTGATCGGTTTGGAATCGGTCGGTGTGACAACCAATTTCACCAGCAACCCGGCCGGTCCGGGGATGGTGTTGATCGCCTCCACCGCGATCACATTCCGCCCCGGCAGGAGCAGGGGGGCAACATCGTATTTCCGCGGAAGCTTCCAGTCGTTGGGATCGGAACTCGACTCACCGACGTGTTTGCCGTTGACGTAGAGCGTGAAGAGGTTGTCGGCCGTGATCAGCAGCCGCGCGGAGGTGTAGGTGGCCTTAACCGGGAGTTCGATGTAGCCGCGAAAGCAGATCGTCTGATCGGGATAGTCGTGGGTGGTCTTGCCGGCCGGCGGATCAGCCCAGATCCAGGCGGCCGATTTGTCGAAAGTCATCGCCGGCGGCGCGGCCTGGGCGCGGGGGATCAGGAGCAGGAGGCAGAGGATGGCGCAGGAGTGGCGGATCAAGGACATGGAGTCTCCGGTTTGGTTCCCATTGTGACCGCATGGGCTGAAAGGTGTTGAAGTCCCGCGCAGTTAGGGCATCTAGCGGATGTGAATTGCAGGCATTGCGACGTACCGCCCCCGCCGCGGACCGTGCGAAAGAGGCGGCGGCATAAGGTGACATTATGTCGCCATCGAGTTTTCCGGCCGGGCCTGGCCACTGAAAATCGCGATTGGCATCGACTTTGCCTTGGGTAACTCAACTTTTACCAAGGAGTTCGCATGGGACGTGAAGATGTTGCAGCGGGACAGGTGAAACAGGTCAAAGGCAAGGCCAATGACGTTGCCGGTGCCGTTAAGGGCGACACCGCCCAGCAGATCAAGGGCAAGACCCAGAAAGTGGTCGGCAAGGTTCAGGAGGCGATCGGTAAGGCGACGTCGAAGTAGCCTTTGGTGCGAAGCGTTTTGGCGGCGTTTACTGGAGTAAAGTATTATGAATCAGTCGCGAATTATCGGGATTGTGTTGCTCGTTGTGGGTGTCGGCATGTTGATCGTCGGATTGAATTCATCGCACTCGGCGGTGGATCAAATCAGCAATACCTTCACCGGGCGTTTTACCCAGGCCACCACCTGGTACATCGTCGGCGGCGCGGTCGCTGGAATTGCCGGCCTGGCGATGCTGTTGGGCGGGGCGCGCGGCCGAAATGCGTGAAGAACGACGCCGAGTTGGAATAGTCCGCATCGCACAAGAAAGCACCCAGAGAATCGATTCTCTGGGTTCTTTCGTCGTTTTGATTGAAGAATCAATTGACCGCTTGCGGCCTCGGTCGCAGGGTCGGAGTCACCCTTCCCCCTGCGCCCCCACGAATCGCTCGGCCACGGTCCGGTCGGCGAAATAGGCCACGTTGAGCTGCCGATCGATCACCAGCACATGATCCCCTCGGCGCTGTCCATCGCCCACATCCGCCCCGAACTGCGCCGCCAGCGGGGCGACTTCATCCTGGAACGCCAGCCATCCTCCGTAGCCGAATCCGTAGGTCCGGCCGTCATTCCAGACGACTTCCTCCCCGCGCGGCTCGTAGTAGAAAAAGACGAACCGGCTCTGCCCGAAATACCCCAGCCGGCGCGGGTCGATCGCCTGTTGCAGCCGCTCGCTCATGGTCGGAAATCCCGGCGGAACATCCGACGAGGATGAATCCTCGCTGAAACCGGCGAACCTGTTTCCTGAGAGCGACATTGGTATTCTCCGTGCTGCGACCACGATCGACGATAAGCAACGCCTGTGCCATGAAAAAAGTTCGGTTTCCAGCCTCGATTTGCCTCCCATTTATGGGCCCATCCATTCAGGAGCGGCGCTACGCCCGCATCCGCACCCGTACCTGCTTATCCCGCGCGCAGCGCTTGTCCGTCGTAAAGTTCGAAAGAGCGATTGCCAATGCACATAGGGGAAGATGCACTCTCAGTTGTTGAAATCTTCGTCGGAGAGGCGCACTCGCGCATTGGCGGAAAAGGGTCAGGAGCCGGGGAGGCACTATCCACTTGGTTATACCTTCTGGTGGCCGGCTCCTGACCCTGAACCCTGAACCCTGAACCCTGAACCCTGAACCCTGAACCCTGACCCTGAACCCTGAACCCTGAACCCTGACCCTGAACCCTGACCCTGACCCTGACCCTGAACCCTGAACCCTGAACCCTTTCCTACACCCTCATATTCTCCCGAATCCGATCCGCCAGTTTCACGGGGTCGTTGACCTGAAGCCGCGCCAGGACGCATTCCCAACGGTAGGCGAAGCTTCCGCCTTCATCGCGGCGCTGGTGTTTGAAGAGGGTGTCGAAGGCGCGTTTGCGGCGGGCGTATTCGTGGCGGATGTGGCCGAAGCGTTCGATGAATCCCATCAGGAACGCATCGGCGAACGCCTGCCGGTCGGGCAGGATATCGATCCGGCGGTTGAGGCAGTCGGCGTAGGCCGGGCAAAGATCCAGCAGCGTGCGGCGGAAGTCGCCGAAGGTGCCGGTGTGGTCCGCGACGATGATCGCGGCCGGCAGGCCATTGGCGTCTTCGATGACCAGTTCATCGCCATCGTCGAAGATCACCTGCCCTTTGATGTCGGAGCGGCCGACGATCAGGTTCGGCGCGGCCGCGCGCCCCAGCAGGCGCGCCAAGCCCACCGCGTAGCGCGGATCGGCGAGTTTCGCCGGCGGGAGCTTGTCGGTCGCCACGCCGCTGACGTAGTCGCGCTCGAAATAGGCCGACCAGATCGAGATGCCGGTGTATCGCCTGTTCGGGCCCCAGTAGCGCTCGTTGACCTTTCGCGCGGTCGTGCGCGGCGGCAGGCTCATCCCCAGTTGCCGGCAACCCATGCGGCGATCGAGGATGTACTCGGTGTATTCCTCGCATTCCAGGATCGCCCGCAGAAGGTCCTTCCCTTCATCGAGGTGTTCGGTCACGCCCCACTTCTGCATGCGGATGATCCGCAGCACATGGCTGGCCGAGGCGCGAAGCTTGATCTCGGCGACATACACCCCGCGCTTGCCGAGCGATCCCTTGCGCGCTGAGAGCGAGCCGACGATCCGCCCGATGTTGAAGTATTCCAGGTCCCCGTAATCGCGGATGAAATTGAAGATGAATCCGCGGGCCCGCTCGTCGCAGATGCGCTGCTCCGCGGGCGTATGGGTATCCTCCGCCTCCTCCTCGAAGAGCGAATCGAGGATCACTTCGCCATCTTCGATACGCCCGCCCGGCAGCCATTCGACCTGCATGTAAAACTCGGCCGCCAGGCCGAGCAGCGATTCCTCCGAAACCGCGCGGTCCGTCTGCCCCATCAGCGCCGCGAACATCTGGCTCCGCCAGGGCGGACATTCGATATCATCGCGCAGTAGCTCGGCCGGCACCGCATCCATGAATCGCCGCCGCAGCGTGTCGTAAGCCAGGCGAAGCTGCAGCGGGTCCAGATCCTCGAACAGCACCGCCGCAAAAGCCCCGGCCAGCCCCTTGTCGGTTGATGCGAAGAAATCGATTTCCGCCCGCCCGGCGCGGTTGGTCTGGCGCGAGTAATCGCGGATTTCGATCAGGTGCAGGCGCAGATCCTCATCCGGCATCGACTTGAGCGAAGAAAACTCGCCGCAGGTGAGCAGGCGCGCCCCGGAGGGTTTGTCGTAGTAGTAGATCTCGTGGCCGCCGATGGCGATTTTCGAGGAAACGATCATCTGCCGCATCTGCAACGGCGACCGCGGCAGGGGGGTGATGCGCCAACATTCCCCGCGGCGGCGGATGGCATCGCCCACGCGCGGATCGATCACATGCAGGAAGAGAATTTTCCGCTTGGAGACCTTCTGCTGCTGAAGCAGATCGTCGGCCTCGAAGGCCAGTTCCATTTCGTGCGGGTCCGGGCGGATCAGCACGACCCCGTCTTCTTCGAGAACCAGATCGACCCCCATTGCCCAGACCTGTTCTTCTTCGGCCACGCTCAGTGGCGGCTCGCCGCCGCCGACGCGCCGGGCATTGAGCCAGTCGGTGTATTCGCAGCGCTGCGTGGCATGAATGCCGGGCAATGTGACCAGGACCCCGGCGCGCGGAAAGATTGTGGCGATTCGCGATCGCAGGCGGCCGGTCTCATCGCGGGCGAACAGGTCATCCCCGATAGTCGTGACGGCGGACATTCGACTCCAGGACACAAATCGATACGAAAACAACGGATTGGCGGATCAGTCATCCCCCGAATTGCCTCCGCCGGTCCGACCGGCCCTTAATATACACTGATTGAATGCGAAAGGGTTGAATTAGGACATGAATGGACATTTATCTTCATGCCCGACCTATTTTCCATAAACCCCCGAAGATGCTTAGACTGGAATGGATGAGCGAAGATTTCGCCATCGAGGGGCTGGAGTATCTGTCGATCAACGGGCCGGCGAATTCGACTGCGAATTTTGACGAGCAGACAAAATTCAGCAAGGCGGTGTTGGATGAGGCGGTGGGGGTGAGGTTGAGGCTGCTTTGAGAGAACGATTTTGGGTGCCATGCTCAGACCCGCCGTGAAAGGGATGCCCGGTCAGAGTGCGCCAATCGGCGGGGATGAGCATGTGGACGTCCCTCACCGAACATGCTTATCCCCGCGGAAAACGTCTGTTTACGAGCATGAAACCTCTGGCCGCGGGTCTAAGCATGGCACCAGAAAATGGCACCTGAAAATGGGTTTGCGGAGTTACTTCGAACCTTCGGGGGCGAGTTGGCCGGAGTCTCTCAGTCGCTTAAACGTTCTCCGGCGGATGAGGAAATAGGGCTTGCTGATGAAGCGGTGGGCCTTGATGAACCAACTCGTTTTTCTGGCGACTGATTTCTCGGCCTCGGTCATCAGGTCGGGGCGGAGTTTGCGCTTGTGCTTGAGGATGTGGTAGATGTCCTCCTTCTGAAGCCGGCGGAGGATTCGCCGGGTGATGAAGTTGTTGCCGAAATCGCGCAGGCCGAAGGAAATCTGGAAATCGATCAGGTGGGGTTTGCCATCATCCCCCTGGAGGATGTTCTGCGGCTTGTTGGTGTCGACGTAGGCGATGTTGCGATCGTGCAGGTGGCCCAGGAGGGCGAAAAGGTCGTCGAAGAACGTGTCGGGGATGGGATATTCTTTGCAGAGGGGACGGCCGGGAACGTAGGCGTGCACGAACCCGGTTTTGCCGACCCGCCCGAGCATGGCGGGGATGTTGGGGAGATCGGCGCAGGCCTGATAGAAGCGGACTTCGCGGTCGCAGAGCCATTGTCCGAGCCATTGCAGGGGCAGGCCGGCGAAATCGTGGGTTCGGCCGACCTTCAGAACGACGCGAACGCCAGCGGGGGCGAGGTAAAAGCCAGTGGCGGCGAAGAAATCGTGCTTGATGGTCTTTTCGCGGGTGTAGCGGATGCCGGCGAGGTCGAAGGATGCGGGAAGGTCGGCCCGGCCAAGGGCGCGGAGGTGGTAGAGGGTGCGGTCGTGGCGGGATGGGTCGGCGGGGGGCACGAAGGGATTATAGAGGAGGGGAAGATTGGATAGAAACGCGCGGTTGCTGACATGAAAACTAAATAATCTTGCGGGGAGGAGTCGGTGGAGATTACATTTACGCAAATAACATCGGATTGATGTTGAATTGTGTGGCGGGATCAGGCATGGGGAAAAGGTCAAATCCCACGGGTATCGACGCGGGGGCTTATCGTGCCCGGCGTTGTCCATTTCGCGGGGTGCGGGATTTCGAATTGGGAAGCAGAAGGTCGCGGACTCTCACGGTGATGCCTTTACCTTTGGCGGTCGGAAATATCACCGTATCCGTTTCAGTCGATGTGGCGGACGTCGAGTAGTGCCCATCGCCGATCATTGGGTCGGAATACCGCTCAATAATCCGGCTTTGAAGGTTAATAATAAAGTAAAGCTGGATGCCGCCATTGGCGTAGATTCGCAACTTGGC
This sequence comes from Tepidisphaerales bacterium, assembly GCA_038244055.1. Taxonomy (GTDB): domain Bacteria; phylum Planctomycetota; class Phycisphaerae; order Tepidisphaerales; family Tepidisphaeraceae; genus DASPKW01. Next base: position 5,939 of record JBBRTW010000351.1, read on the forward strand.
GGTCCGATCCCGTTGAATCGACGCATCGGAGACTTCGACCACGCACAGGATATCGGAGGATTCGGGAAGGCGATCGCCGTAATCCAACTCCGAGCCGCGCACAATCGCCGCATCGGGTTCCGGCTCGTTGGCCGGTGGGATTGAAATTGGCTGTTGAATCCGAATGACGCTGCCCAGTTGCCGCACCTTTTGAGTGAGGTTCTGCAGCATCCCAATGCAAAAGGTGTGGTGGTTGCCGATCGTCATTGAATCTTCCCCGAGTGCGCTGCGATCTTTGCGAATGATAACCCCATCGAGCAACTCCAAAGGAGCGCCCTCTTCGATAATCCCCTCTTCCATCATGCGGTGATACTGATCCACCGTGATCGACAAGACCTGGGTGCGCGTATCGGCAAACTGTTCCAATGAGACTGTCGTGGTCTCCGACTCCATGCCGCGATTATACCCAATCCCCCCCAATTCGTGTAAGAATACCCGCGTGAAAGAACGAATCCAGAAAATCCTCGCGGGCGTGGGCGTGGCGTCGCGTCGAAATATTGAAGAGATGGTCCTGCAGGGCCGCGTGGTGGTCAACGGCAAGGCGGTCAGCAAGCTGCCGGTGATGGTGGACCCGGAGAAGGATGACGTGGAGGTCGATGGCGAGCGCATTCGCCTGCGCGATCGCCGCAAGGCCCGGCCAATCTATTACCTGCTGCACAAGCCGCGCGGGGTGTACAGCACGAACGTGGCCCAGGGGGAGCAGTTGCGGGCGATCGATCTCCTGCCGCCGGGCGCGCCGCGGGTTTATCCGGTGGGGCAGCTCGATTCGGAATCGAAGGGGCTGCTCCTGCTGACCAACGATGGCGACTTGACCAACCGGCTGACCCATCCGAAATATGGAGTGGCCAAGACGTACCGCGCCACCGTGGATGGCGCGATCGATCAGGCGGCCATCGATGAAATTTCGAAAGGCATCTGGCTGTCGGACCGCGATGGGCGCGGCTACAAGACGAGCCAGAGCGAGATCAAGGTGGTCAAGCGCATGCGCGAGCGGACAATCCTGGAGATCACCATTCGCGAAGGCCGAAACCGCAATCTGAGGCGCATGCTGGCCGCGGTGGGGCATAAGGTGAAGGACCTGACGCGCGTGAAGATCGGGCCGCTGTCGCTGGTGGGGTTGCCGGAAGGGGCTGTGCGGGAACTACTGCCGAGGGAGCTGAAGGAGTTGCAGAGGCTGGCCCGCGGAGAGGATCGAACGCCGCGGGCGCAGGGGCCCAGGCGAAAGGGTAGCGCGGCCAGTGGCGGTGGGGCGGAGGGGATTGTGAATGATCCGGCGTATGAAGTGTGAATGGAGAAAACGAGGGGTGCCGAATTCGATGCGCCGCACCGCTCTAACCCGAATAATTCAGATGAACCACGAAAAACACGAAGGGCACGAAGAAGACCGGAGAAGAGTAGAAATGTAATTTGCGTAACGTGCGTTCACCGTTTTCCGACTTCTTGACTGTAAGGCCTTTGGTTCATTCCTCGTCGTGCATTTCGTGTTTTTCGTGGTGAATAATCCGGGCTAAGCGTTTGCCCGTTGGCGGATAGTTGGACCCTGCGCCCCACACTCCGGGCATCGATCGGGGCTGGCCCGCAGATCATAGCCGCATTGCGAACACCCGCCGCGTTGTCGCGTTATCCAACGACGATAGCGTACAAAGCAACGAGTCACGGGCCATGCGCCAAAAACAAGCACAAGAAACCAATGCGGTACGGCGATGAGACCCACTCGCGATGTGTCGGTCCTCGTGATGCGCTGCCGATAGGTAATTGGGTCGTAGCCGTCCACAACCGGGATCGTCGTTAATGTCATCAAGATAAGCCGACCCTCCCATAACTCCGCGCCGTAGCTGGACTTACTGCATTTGCGCAAGACGTAGCCTCCTGTCAGAATGGTGGTGTGCTTAAAGTCACCAACCAACAGGAGGCCACGGATGGCCAGTA
>JBBRTW010000352.1:0-7876 GCA_038244055.1 Tepidisphaerales bacterium
AACAGACAAATCCCGCCCCATACCCGATGTGATCTGTCCAACCGCATAGCGCCATTCCTCGGGACGTCTGCTCCATCACACAGGTTGAGCGCCAACTCCAACCGCTCGAACCCGAAGATGCGCAGCGTAGATTACAGTACGCCATTTGTCCATTTTGGGTCCGATGGATATCACGGGTGCCACGGCCAGGCACCTAACGACAGTCGAATACGAATGGCATTGTCGCTTGGCCGTGCCGAATGACCAATGGCGCGATCCCCGCGACGGCACGGCCAGGCGATGACCCCACCGGTATTCAAATGGTGTGCAGCGCTTGGCCCTCGCATCCATGTCAGGGCAATCGCATGTAACTCCTATCGCATCGATCTCGGATTGCAGATTGTGGATTGAAAACCGCATTTCAAACCACAATCCGAAATCCGAAATCCGAAATTGTTGCCCACTTCACGCCACATGCGATTGCCCTCGCACCCATGTCATGCCTGGCGCACGGCGCTTGTGTCTCTTCCACCCCCCATTTAGGATGCCCCTAGCGCCGCCGCGCGTGCGGGCGACTGGCATTTCTTTACATGATGGGATGTGCCGGACATGTCGCGAGGGCCGAACCTGATCAACGAACTGCGCGGGGTGCAGGCGCGCTACGGTTACATCACCGAAGAGGGGTTGGTCGAGCTTTCCGAGCGCACCGGCCGGCCGATCCGCGAAATCTATGGGCTGGCCAGCTTCTACCCCGAATTCGAGCTCAAGCCCCCGCCGCGCGTGCGCATCGCCGTCTGCAATGCCCTGCCCTGCCAGATGCGCAAATCCGAAGTCCTCTATCGCGAGATCGAAAAACAGGCGGCCGGCAAACTCGATGTCGTCGTCGAGCGCTGCCCCTGCCTGGGCGCTTGCGATAAAGCTCCCGCCATGACCATCAACGGCCATCTGCGCATCTGCGAAACCATCGAAGATGCCAAGGCCCTCTTCACCGATGCCGTCGCGACCATGGCCGGGCAGGAAGCGCCCGAAGCGCACTACCCCATCGGCATTCGCGGCCACTTCCGCACCGACCCCTACGAAACCGTCGACCAGCGCTACGGCGCGCTCAAGGCGCTGATCACCGGCGGCGATTTCAAGGGCGTGATCGACAAGATTCGCCTCGCCAAACTCCGCGGAATGGGCGGCGCGGGCAAACCCGCCAATCGTAAATGGGAGCAGGTCGCCAAGCAGGATGTGCCTGAAAAATACGTCATCTGCAACGCCGATGAGAGCGAGCCGGGCACGCTCAAGGACCGCGAGATTCTCCGCAATCTCCCCCACCTGATCGTTGAGGCCATGATCATCGGCGGGCTGGCGGTGGGCGCATCGCAGGGCTACATCTACCTCCGCCACGAATACAAGGCCCAGTTCCGCGCCCTCGATCAGGAGATCAAGCGCGTCAAGACGCTCACCTTCAACGGCCACCCCCTGCTCGGCCAAAACGCCGGCGGCAGCGGCAGGCCCTTCAACCTCGAAATCTTCGTCAGCCCCGGCGGCTACATCATGGGCGAAGCGACCGCGCTGCTCGAAGCCCTCGAAAGCAAGCGCGGCCAGCCGCGCAATCAGCTTGTCGATCTTGGCATGAAAATGGGCATCCCCAGTTTCAACGGCCTCTGGGGCATGCCGACTCTGGTGAATAATGTCGAAACGTGGGCCTACGTCCCCGCCATTCTCGCCCATGGTCCGGAGTGGCTGGTGGCGCAGGGGATCAACGGCTGCCAGGGCCTCAAGTGGGCCAGCGTCTGCGGCGATGTGGAGAAGCCGGGCGTGTTCGAAATTCCCATGGGCACGACATACCGCGCGCTGATCGAAATGGCGGGTGGGCCCTCCAAGGCGATCGACCCGACCACCGGCGCGCTTCTCGAAGGATGGGATGCGGTCAAAGCCTTCGCGCCAACCGGACCGACCTGCGGCTTTCGCCCCCCGGCCGATCTGGATGCCAAAATTGACTTCGCCGAGCCCCCCGGAGTCCCGGCCGGCTCCGGCGCGGTGATCGTCCTCTCCAAGGCCCGCTGCATGGTCGATGCCGCCCTCAATTTCACGCGCTTCTTCCGCAACGAATCCTGCGGAAAATGCGTCCCCTGCCGGGTCGGCTCGCAGAAGATGGTCGATCTGATCAAAGCCCTCCGCGCCGGCGTCAATGGCGATGTACCTCATATCCGCGCCCGATTAGCCGAATACCGCCGCGAGATCGAGCAGCTATCCAACGTCCTCATCACCACCTCCATCTGCGGCCTGGGGCAGGTGGTGCAGGTGCCGATCCAATCGGTGCTGAAATACTGGCCGGCGGAGGTGGCCACCCATTTTGCCGACCGCCGCTGCCCGGTGAATGTCTGCGCCGAAATGCACGGAAGAGATGAATGAGCAACGTAAATCTCACCATCGATGGCAAGACAGTCACCGTCCCCGCCGGGACGAGTGTATTCGACGCCGCCGCCGGCATCGGCGTGCGCATCCCGGCGCTGTGCCACAATCCCGCCATGGGCTTGGAAACCGTCGGCGTCTGCCGGATGTGCGTCGTCGATACCGGAGGTCGCAATTTCGCGGCCTCCTGCACGCGCCCCTGCGAAGAAGGCCTCAAGGTCATCACCTCATCTCAAGAAGTCGAAGCCGCGCGCAAAGGGCTTGTGAAATTGCTCCTGGCCGAGCATCCGCGCCCGTGCAAGCGCCATCAGGAAACGCTCGATTGCGAGCTTGAGCTTCTCGGCGAGCAGTACGGTTTCCTCGAGCCGCTCCGCCAGTCCAACACCCCCGGCGCGCTCCACCCGAGCCTGATGGACCACGCCCTGGCGGATGATTACGGCACGCTGACCACGCTCTATTCCCCGCGCACGCGCGTCAAGCCCCCGGACACCAGCAACTTCAGCATCGCCATCGATCACGGCGCCTGCATCGTCTGCGACCGCTGCGTCCGCGCCTGCTCCGATATCGCCGGCCACGACATCATCGGCCGGATGGACAAGGGCGGCCGCACCACCATCGGCTTCGACAACGACAAATCGATGCGCGACAGCGGCTGCGTCAACTGCGGCTGGTGCATGGTCGCCTGCCCCACCGGCGCGATCACCTACTCCGGCTCTCAGGACGGCTATTTCCGCGATGCCCTGCCTCTTGAATCGATGATGAATCTGCCCTTCATCCGCGGCAAGAACGTCTCCTCCGCCTTTCTCAAGCGCGGCGTCGGCGGCGTGCGCCTGCGGCAATTTAAGAAGGGCGAAGTCATCTTCCGGCAGAACGAGCGCGGCCACACCGCCTTCTACATCGACTCCGGGAAAGTCGACATCTACCTCGAATCCGCCTCCGAGCCGCCGAAACAACGCGGCTGGCTGGAGCGCCTGTTCACCGGCAAGCGCGGCGAAGATCGCCCGGAGGCCCTCGAAATCGGCGATGGCCGGATGGCCCCCGGAAAACTCATCGATCAGATCCCCGATGGCAATTCGATCAGCTCGCGCCTCTTCGGCGAGGCCAGTTGCCGCAATGGCCAGCCGCGCTCGGCCACCATCCGCGCCGCCGAGGACACCATCGCCTTCGAGATGCTCCGCAGCATGCTGGAAATCCTCCTGCTCGATCCCGTCTTCCGCGAGGATTTCGCCAATGTCACCCGCTACCGCCTGGTGCATAATTATCTCCGCCGCACCGATCTCCTCCGCGATCTCCCGCCCGAGGAATTGCGAAAGCTGGAGGGCCGCGTCAGCCTCGTCTCCTTCGGGCCCGGCCAGGTCATCTTCGAGCGCGGCGCGGCCCCGGATGCCCTCTACATAGTTCGCACCGGCCATGTGAAGGTCGAGCGCGACGGCGTGATCGTCAATACCCTCTCGCGCGGCGAGTTCTTCGGCGAGATGGCCGTTCTCGACAACGTCGCCCGCAGCGCCACCTGCGCCGCGGTCGATCATGCCGAGCTGGTGCGCCTCGACAGCGCCGATTTCCGCGATCTGCTCGAACGCTTTCCCACGATTCGCGAAAAACTCGAAGCCGCCCGCCAGCGCCATAAGCTGCGCGATGCCGCCATCCGCACCGCCGCCTCCCGCTCGCGCTCCGTGCGCCTCCAGCAATATGTCGAGCAGGAGCTCTTCCAGGGCCAGAGCCTCATGCTCATCGACCTGGAGAAATGCACCCGCTGCGATGAATGCGTCCGCGCCTGCGCCCAGTCCCACCACGGCGTCTCCCGCCTGATCCGCGATGGCCTGCGCTTCGATAAATATCTCGTCCCCACGAGCTGCCGATCCTGCCACGATCCCAAATGCCTCAGCGGCTGCCCCGTCGATGCCATCCACCGCCGCTCCGATGGCGGGCTGGCCATCGTCATCGAAGACTACTGCACCGGCTGCGGCTTTTGCTTCGGCCAGGATGCCGATGGCAACAACACCGGCACCGGCTGCCCCTTCGGCAACATCCTCCCCGTCCCCATCGAGCGCACCGACCCCGTCTCCGGCCAGACCTACCAGCACCGCAAGGCCGCCGTCTGCGATCTCGACAACTGCTCCGGCGAAACCCGCGAGCCAAGCTGCGTCTACGCCTGTCCCCACGATGCCGCCCAGCGCGTCAACGCCCATGAATTTTTCGGAAAGCATCTCCTGGCGGCGGATGGTGCAATCTGAAATGTCATGCGATCCGTCGGGCCATGCTGAGCGGTAGCGAAGCATCTTGCCTGTAGGCTGGGGTCGATTCGACAAGCCGACAGGCCTCGACGGTCGAAGCAAGATCCTTCGCAGGCTCACGATGACAGCATTATTAAAGGCATCATTGTCGTGTCAGGGCAATCGCATGTGGCATGAAGCGGGCAACAATTGCGGATTTCGGATTGCGGATTGTGGATTGAAATGCGGTTTTCAATCCGCAATCCGCAATCCACAATCCGAAATCGATGCGATAGGAGCTACATGCGATTGCCCTGTTGTCGTGTGATGCGGATCGGTGTTTCCCTTGCGGCCTTTGTCGCCCAACGCTACGATTCGCAAGTTGCATATCCGAACAGCGTGCGCGGCTTCAACACCAAAGCCCGCGCCAAACCCTGGTCCATCGAGGTTTCCATTTGAACGCCTTCCCCGGAAGATCGATGACGCGGCCGGCCATTCTTCTCGCCTGCCTTCTTTCCGCCGCCGCGGCCGCCCCCGCATTCGCGCAAGCACCCAGTCAAATCGAGCGCTTCGACCGCCAGCTCGAGCAGATTCAGCGGCAATCGCGCATGCGGGTGGATGAATCGGTTTCCCCCAACGACCGCGCCATCTTCGACCACGGCGCGCTCCTCTCCCTCTCCTACGTCACCCTCGATGATCCCGCCGGCAAGAGCCACGGCCTGCGCCAGGCCGAGCTCATCGGCTACGGCCGGGCTAATTTCGACGGAGCGCACGAATTCTTCATCCGCGGTCGCGCCGCCTACAACGATTTCAACGATGGCGAATCGTTCGATGGCCGGGGCGATTACAAGGTCATGCCCCGCATCGAGCGCTTCCACTACCGCTTCGATCTCCAGCGCGCCCTGGGCGCTTACGAAGGCAAGTCGATCGACTACAACATCGTCCTCCAGGGCGGCCGCCAGCTCGTCACCTGGGCCAACGGCCTGACCCTCAGCGAGGTGATCGATGGCGGCATCGCGACAATCAACATCGGCAAACTTTCGCTCGATCTTCTCGCGGGCGTAACTTACGACAAAGACGTCGATTTCGACGTCTCCCGCCCAAACTTCCGCAGCGACACCACCCGCCGGGTCTTCGGCGCGATGGCATCGATCCCCATCGTCAGCACCCCCTCGGGCGAGCATCGCATCTTCGCCTACGGCCTGGTGCAGCGCGATGACAACGGCTCGGAAACGCTGGTCACCGATTCGGTCACCACGCGCTTCGACTACAACAGCTACTACATCGGCGTCGGCGCTTCGGGCAACTTCGGCGACAACCTCCTTTACGGCGTCGAGTTCGTTTACGAAGGCGGCCACACGCTCTCCAACAGCACCGACCCCGCCGATTCCTCCCAACTCCTCCAGACCCGCGATCAGATTCAGGCCTTCGCACTCGATGCCCGCCTGGATTACGTCCTGGCCGATCCTCGCCGCACCAAGTTCAGCGCGGAATTGATCCTCGCCAGCGGCGACAGCGACCGCATCGCCAGCAACACCACCCTCGGCGGCAACAAGTCCGGCACGCACGACAACAGCTTCAACGCCCTGGGCCTGCTCAATACCGGCCTGGCCTTCGCGCCGGCGGTTTCCAACGTCGCCATCGGACGGGTCGGCGCTTCGACCTTCCCCATGCCCGATTCATCGATCTTCAAGCAAATGCAGCTCGGCACGGATTTTCTGGTCTTCAATAAAATGGTCCGCGATGGACCCATCGATGAGCCCACCAGCGATGGAAGATATCTCGGCACCGAGGGCGATTTTTACATGAACTGGCAGGTGACCAGCGATGTATCACTGTCGATGCGCTACGGCATCTTCTTCCCCGGCTCGGCCATCTCCGGCGACTCGTCGCCGCGCAACTTTTTCTTCCTGGGGGTGAGCTATGCTTTCTAATCGAATCGAAGAATCTTCACCGCGATCTTCACCGCAATCTTCGCCGCGATCGTCACCGCAACCTTCGCCGCGGCGACGCGGAGTGCGCGGAGAATTCGTCGTGTCATGTCATCCTGAGCGCAGCGAAGGATCTGGCTGCGATCGTCAAGGCCATTCCCCCGCGCCGATCCACCCTCAAGAAACCAACAAGATGCTTCGCTACGCTCAGCATGACCCATTGTGCCTTTTCTCCTCTCCGCGCTCTCTGCGTCTCTGCGGTGAATTCGTCTTCGCCCTGTCGCTCTCCCTGCTCCTCCTCACCTCCGGCTGCAAATCCACCACCGCCTCCGCCCTGCCCAAGGCGCTTTCGGGGAATGATCCGAATTCCCAGATGGATTTCTGGCATACCCTCCCCGAGCGCAAGGCCGTCAGCAATGATGAAGCCTTCCACGCACTGCTCCTCTTCGCCGATGGCCAGGACCCGGCCGATGCCTACCCCGACCGTGTCCGCCTCCTGAAAGACCGCAAGATGCTGCCGCCCGGCTTCAACGATGCCGCGGAAGTCCCCGCCCATCGCGGCACGGTCGCCGTCGCGCTCGTTCGCACTCTTTCGATCAAAGGCGGGCTCACGCAAATGCTCGTCGGCATCCAGCCGCGCTACGCCGTCCGCGAGCTCGAGTACCTGAACCTCTATCCCCCCAGCAGCCCGCAGCAGACTTTCTCGGGCGCGGAGCTCATGGGCATCATCGGCCGGGCCGAAGATTACCAGCGCCGGCAGGCGCCTGTGGGATCGAATCCGGGCGCTGATGGCGATATCCAGGGCCTGTCCAATAACCCGCCCGCGCCGACTGCGCCGGTGCCCGTTCCCGCTTCGAAGAAGTAGTTGTTACCGGAGGTGTTCGATGCGCTGCATGACAAGAATCGTGACCTCGATCGTGGCCGGCATGGCGATTTCCGCCGCCTCTTCTGCATGGGCGCTTCAAGTCACCCCTCCCGCGACACCCCCCCCCGCCGCCCCCCCGACCTCGCCCACGACCTCTCCCGCCCCCGCCACGCTACCAGCCGGCGCCAAGGCACTCAACGCATCCATCGCCTCCGTCAAAGGCGTCGTCCAGGTCCGACAGGCCGAGGATCAGCCCTGGGTCCCCGCCAGCGTCGGCATGAAACTCGGCCAGGGCGCTGAAATCCGCACCGGCCTGCGCAGCGCCGTCCAGTTCACCATCGAGCCCGATCAAGTCATCACCATGGACCGCCTCGGCACGCTGAAGGTCCTCCAGGCCTATCTCGAACCCGGCAAGGCCACCACCGACCTCGGCCTGAAGTACGGCCGGACCCGCTACGACATTCAATCGATCGACCTGCAACATC
>JBBRTW010000353.1:0-7809 GCA_038244055.1 Tepidisphaerales bacterium
AACTTCTAACTTCTAACTTCCAACTTCTAACTTCTGATCTCCGCCACCTCCCTCAACTGCTTCACGCACTGCACCACATGCTCCACCGCAAACTCAATCTGCGCCAAATCGTTAATCCGCCCCAATGAAAACCGCAGCGATGCGTACGCCAGGTCATTCGGCACGCCGATCGACTTGAGCACGTACGATGGCTCCATCGAAGCGCTCGTGCAGGCCGACCCGGAGGAAACCGCCAGATCGCGCGTCACCGTGGCCAGAAGCTGTTCCCCATCGACGTTCGCGAAGGAGAGATTCGTCACCTGCGGCAGCCGATATTTCTCATTGCCATTGACCACCACCCCCTCCAGCCGCTCCATCAGTCCCGCCTGAAGCCGGTCCCGCAATCTGGCCAGTCGTGGCGCTTCCTGCGACATCTCCAGCATCGCCATCTCGCAGGCCGCCCCCACGCCAACGATCCCCGGGACATTCAAAGTCCCCGAGCGGAAACCACTCTCATGCCCGCCCCCATCCAGCAGGGGGGTCAGGCGCACGCGCGGATTGTTCCGCCGCACGAACAGCGCCCCGCATCCCTTCGGGCCATACAACTTGTGCCCCGACATGCTCAGTAGATCGATGAAGTCTTCATTCACATTCACCGGAATCTTCCCGATCGCCTGCGTGGCGTCGCAATGGAAAATCACGCCCTTCTCCCGGCATATCTTCCCAATCTCGCGGATCGGCTGCAGCGTGCCGATTTCGTTGTTGGCCGCCATGATCGAAACCAGCGTCGTGTCCGGCCGAATGGCCAGGCGAAGCTCATCGAGATCGATCCGCCCGGTCGAATCCGGATTCAGCCAGGTGATGTCGTAACCCTTGTGCGATAGCTTCTTGCACGGGTCCAGCACCGCCTTGTGCTCGGTCGTCTGCGTGATCAGGTGCCGGCCCTTATCCGCGTACATCTCCGCCACGCCCTTGATCGCCAGGTTGTTCGATTCGGTCGCCCCGCTGGTCCAGACGATCTCCTTGACGTCGCACCCCAGCAGCGTGGAAACCTGCACCCGCGCCTGATCCACCGCCCGGGCGGCGCGGAAACCAAAGGCATGGCCTTTCGAGGCCGCGTTGCCGAAGGCTTCGAGGAAGAATGGCTTCATCGCCTCGAACACGCGCGGGTCGATGGGCGTGGTGGCGTTGTGATCCAGATAGATCGGGAGGTTCATGGCAGTGGCGGCCGTCATTGCCCATAGCATACGCGCAGGCCGGCGCGGCGAAAGTGGCGGCGGCGGTCACCCCATCCGGCAACTGCCATTTTGATGCGGACTCTACTTTACGATCGTCACGGTGGAGTCCACCGTGCTGATGTTGATCGTGCCCACGTTATCCCACCACCAGCCCTTTTCATCCATGATTCCCAGGTAAAACCGCGTTGCCCCGGCCGGCACCACGAACTGCTGCAACTGACTGCTCGAATTGATCCCGTCGCCGATGAAAAAGACCTGCTTGAGCTGCGGCGAGAGCGTCGTGAAATCCCGGCTGGAAGCCGAAGTGAAATCCAGCGTCGATTTGGCGGCGCTGCTGCTCGGCGCGTTGTCGTCCAGGAAAATCCCCACCAGGCAGTTCAGCGGCGCATAGGTCGTGTTGATGCCGTTGGTGGACGCCTGGCCGACGATCCGGTCGATGTTGCCATCGGGCCCGAACTGCGTTCCCGAGCCCTGTCCGCCGGAGGTGTAGGTGGTCGTTCCCGTCGCCTGCCGGAATGAAAGCTTGGATCCCGCAACGATGGGAATTCCCGAAACCGCGGCCGGCGATTGATACGGCACCAGCGCCGATTGCGTATTGCCGCCGGTCGCGGCCACCGAAGAGCCATTGGGCATCCCCGCCAGCCATGGGCAGGCAGCCGCATCCACATCCGTCGAGGTCACCCGGCCGCGCGAGGCGATCGCCTGCACGACCACATCCTGGCTGCTCTTGCCGAACACCGATGCGAAAATCGTCGGCACGCCCGTGCTGCGGCTGGCGATGCGCCGGCCGGTCACGCGGATCGCCGTTGCCCCGGCCCGCTCGGCACCGCTGAGCACCTGGAAGACCTTGTTTTTTGAGTCCCAGACGCCGAATTCAATGTCGTTGTTGGAATCGATGACCAGCGCTGTCGTATCGACGGTGTTGTCCTGCGCCGCCGCCACGACCGCGTTCTGGACGGCGGTGATTCCATTGGGAAGCTGCGCTGCGCCATAGCGGGCGGCCGCATCCACCGAGGCGCGCAACTGCGTCCGCGCCAGTTCCACGCGGGCCCGGTCGACCGCCAGGGAGACGATGCCCATCATCGTCGCCAGCATGACGATCACATACAGAATCGAAACGCCATTGCGCCGGGTGCGCCGATGAAAACCCCGGTTGTTGCTCACATCTTCCAGCATATCCGTGACATCGGATATGCCCGGCCGACTGTCAAGCCAGATTTGTCGCGCCCGGCATTATCGGACACTTCCGGCCTGCCCCGCCGCCAGCTACGGCTTGCCACCTGTTATCGGGACCAATCGCAGCGATACGGCCGCCGGCGCGGTGAGTTCCCGGATCGACTTCTCCAACTCCGCCGATTTAGCCTGCGCCTGGTCGAGCGGCAATCCTTTGGCGACGCCGGGGCGATTGTGACCAACCTCGGTGAGCCACGAACTGCCGAGCGTGGACATCTGATCGTGAACGAGTTTGCCCAGTTGATTGCTCCGGGTATTGATCGAAAAGCGGGGCAGTTTCGTCACATCGATCCCCTTGCCCAACTCCACCGCCGCGAATCCGCCAAGCACAACTTCGCCGGATTCGGCCCGCTCGATGAGTGCGTATTTCGCCGCCTTCAGGCCACTGACCGACAGGCGATGAATGTCCCAGCGCGACGGCGCATCGGCCGATGCGGCGAAATCCGCATCCTTCTCCCATTCCGGATCGCGCGGCATGGGGATGCGGGTGAGCCAGGTGAAGGAGACTTCGCCATTGGCGGCGGTCGAGAGCCTGGTGACGTTTCCGCGGCCCATGCGCGTGCCTTCAATGGCCGCGATATCCGATTCGGGCGTCAGCCCAAGCTGGCGCAGGATCGCCAGGGCCATGAACCAGTGCCCAACCGCGCCTGGATGCACGCCATCTCTCGAAAGCGTGAACATCGGATCCTTCCCGCGGCGCGAGGCGATGTAGGCCGACATCGGGCCATGGATATCGGCGACGGTCCAGCCGGTTGCTTTCTGCTCGAGTTCCCATTGGCCGAAGCGGGCGAGGACTTTATCGTAATCCTTGAAGGGCGGGCCATTGCCATCCTCGGAGGTCTTTTTCAGTGGGACGGGATCGAAGACCGGCGGGGTCAGGAGGATCAGCTTCGCGCCGCCGGCCTGCACCGCATCGGCCAGCTTGGTGATGCCGGTCTGGAAAGCAACCAGGCGCTGATCTTCCAGGGGTTTGTAGATGCCATCGTTCATCCCGTAGCAGGCGATGACCAGATCGGGCCTGGTCTGCTTGAGGGCGCGGGCGAGGCGGTCGTGGACATTGGGGCGGGGGAATTTTCCGCCGGCGTGGCCTTCTTCGGAGAGGCCGGAGGTGGTTTCGCTGGAGAGGCCGAGGTTGATGAATTCCCACTGGCGCTCAGGGAAGCGGGTGATGAGCATGCCCTGGACGTATTCGATGTATTTGCCGGCATGGGTGATGGAATCGCCGAGGAAAACGATGCGCTTGATGCCGGCGAGGATGGGGCGGGTGTTGGCCTGGCCGCAGGTATTTTTGACGATGAACTGCACGAGATCGGCGACATTTTCCGCGCCGTGTGCGTGGCCCTGTCCAGGCTTGGAGAGGATTTGCATCAGCCCGCCGGCGCCGATCGCATCGAGGCGGCTCTTGAGCAGGTAGACATTTTCCTTTGGCGGCACGACGTTATCCGCCTCGCCGACGACGGCGATGATGGGCATTTTGGCGGCCGCGAAAATGGCGGCATGATCGACGGGGTTTTTGTCCCACGCTTTGGCGGCGGCATCATCCTTGAAGCCGTAGGATTTCTTCATCTTCTCCCAGGAATCCTTAGTGCCCGGCCCGGCCATTTCCGGATAGACGGCTTTGCCGGCCGGCCAGGATTTGAAATCCATCACCGCGCAGTCGCCGTAGATGCAGGCGACCTTGTCGGGATGGGCGGCCGCGTAGTTGTAGACGTAGAGCCCGCCCCGGCTGAGGCCTTCGAGGGCCGCGCGCCTGGAGAGCCCGTACTCCTTGACGATCTGGTCGTGGAAGCGGTCGTACCAGGCGATGCTCTGCGGCGAGCCGAGCATCTCGGCGTTGTCATCGAGGTAGACGACGTGGAAGCCCAGCTCGAGCAGGGCCAGATCGAGATCGGGACGATGATCGACAAAGCGAGCCTTCCAGATCCAGGCCTTGCCCCCTTCAAACATGGCCGGCTCGTGCAGAGGGGAGACGACCATTCCGCCGTGGGTTTCGAAGAGAAAATCATGGCGCGGGTAGCCGTGCCAGTTGGGAGTCTGGGCGGAGAGGGGGCAGGTCAGGCAGGCGGCGAGGAGGAGGATAAAGTGGCGGAGGGGTTTCATGGTAGTGGTATATACAGTTTGCGAGGAATGGTGTTCATGGGCGTGGTAAATCGGGCAAACATGGCGCGGGGGAAAAAGGGCAGGTCTGGGCAGGTTTGGAACGAAAACGCGCGGTGAAAAACGGGACATTTCGGGACTTTTTGGGACATTGGTGGGATGAAGGCAGAAGGCAGAAGGAGGAAAGTGAGATTGCCCAGATTGAAGTTCGTTTTGCGTCGGCGTGCGCGCAACAGAAGGGATCATTTGGGCAGGATTGGGCAGGTTGAATCGGTGGGTTCGTTCGGCAAACGGCGCGAAAGGGCGGGGGCATTGTGGGGGCATTTGGGGTATGGGCGTTCGAGAGCTTGCGCGTTGCGGGTGGAGAGATGGGGCTTGGTTGGGTGTGCGCATGATGAGGCTCCACAGGGACCTGGCGCGATCCAGTTTGGTGGTCACGGGCGCGCACGGGAGTGGGTTATTGGGGCGGGACGGCGGGATATTTTTTTATTTTTGGGGGGATTACCGATGGCGCGGGGAGAGTGTGGCGTGCGCACGCGGGGTGCGGCGTGCGCACGCGTGCCGCGACGAGACGCAGGGCACGCATGGGGATGGGTTATTAGGGCCGGTAGCGGGATTCTTTCGGAATCTTCAGTGGGTTCACCGGTGCCGCGGCGGAGATGCAGCACGCGCATGGAGGGCGCTGGCGGCGTTTCGTGGCGAGGAGCGATTTGGGTTTGCCAAAGAAAACGGCGGATGGGACGTTATATAGGCGGGTTGAATGATTGAGGGACGATGAATCGATGGCCCGCGATTTTGATAGGAATATTGTGCGCGGCGCGGCTGGCGCCGGCGGGTGATTCTGGGCAGGCGAACGCGACGCCTGCGGATATCGCGATTGGCGAGATCACCGAAATTCGGGCGACGGATCTCGACCCTTGGAACTTCCGGCCGGCGCGGCGGTTCAGCGTCCGGCTGGACCATCTTCCGGGGACTTGGTGCGATCAGGATCGGTCTTTTTTCGTGGATGCGGATCAGTTGGTTGGGTTGAACCTGGAGCAGATTCGAAACCGGCCGGTCGTGCTTTTTTATCCGAGGGCTCGGGAGGAGGAACGCTGGCCGGTGGTGGATTTGAGCGGCATCACGGCGGAACGAAGCGGGACATACGCTCTGTCGCTTGAGACTGTGCACTACGATTGGTACGGGGTCATCGCATCGACAGGAATGTCTCCGTTCAGCGGGACAACGCAATACGGCAGGGGCGAGTTTTTTCGGGATCCGCGGCCGCTCGATTCGATCACGCCATATCTGCTGGTGCCAGATCGAAAGAGCGATGCGGCGATCACAAAGACGCTCAATGAGATGTTCCCGGCAATGAGGCCACTCTTCGACCGCTATTTTGATGATCCTGAATGGGAAGTGCATCGGGCAAAGGCTTGGCCGCCCTCTATAATGCTGGCGGAGTGCCGGTACTACAAGAATAGAGACAGAATGTATGAAGTCTGCAGGGCGTGGGACCATCGGCTGGCAGATCAGATGGTGTGGCGCGAGCCGGCGGTAGAGCGGACCCTGGTGCGGATTGGGTGGGTCGCGGGGGCGGCGCTTTTCCTTTTGCTATTGCCAGCGGTTTTGATGCATCGGGCGCGTTATCTTCGGCCTTTGAACCTGCTTACGACGCTGCTGATGTGGTTGGCATGCGCGGCCGGCGTCGAGTGGTGGCGCAGCCGTGATCATTACGACCAGGTTTTGTTCACATGCTTGAAATGGGAGGTGGAGGTCTCATCGGTCGACGGACGGCTGGGGTGGCTTTCGGTGAAGGATGAGCCATTGCCGTATGGACCGCTGGCGATCTGGGCAGAGCGCGAACTCCGGCCGGCGGTGGCCTCGCACCATCGATTGCTGAGATCGAAGGAGGCATGGGTCAAACCGTGGCTTGCGATCGAGCATGGGCTGACCGCGCCGCCGGAATGGGAGGGTTATCGATACGGAAATGAGTATTCATCCAGGGGCATGCCCGGCGGGCACGTCTATTCACGGATTTATGTGCCGTGGTGGATGATCACCTCTGCGTTTGGGATTCTTCCTCTGGCGCGATTGGGTGGAATATCGATTCGAGGGATGATTCGGAGACGTCGCGTGCGCTATAATCGGTGCGTTGATTGCGGGTTTGATTTGCGGGCGAGTCCGGAGAGGTGTCCGGAGTGTGGCAGGGCGGTGAAAGGCGCGGGGGTCGAAGGCGCGGGGGAGCGATGAACTGGCATTGGTAGGATGGCGGGGCATTCATCGGGTAGCCGGCGCGGGCGGTTGGGTTCGCGAAACCGCAAGCGACGTTGGGGGCGACGATGTGTATTGACGCGCGCCCACCATTCTTGGGGAAGGTCAGCGACTCGCCGTTCGCCCTCACCCCCGCCCTCTCCCGAGTACAGGAGAGGGGGTAAGAAGGCTCACCTTTTTGGGATCATGTGCCTGTTTTCAGGAACTGATCGTCATCGGCCGTGAAGATAATTTTTTCGCGCGGGAGTTTGGCGAGGTCGAAGTTTTTCTGGAGTGGGTCGAGGGTGATTTGATCTACATTTCCCAATCCACACCAGCGGGCCAGGAGGACGAGGATGCGGTTGGGTCTTACGCCGGCGCTGCGATAATGGGAGAGGCGGGTGTCGCCGTGGCGTTTGGCGAGGCGGCGGCCGTCCGGGCCGATGACGAGGGGGAGGTGGTAGTAGTTGGGGATTCGGTCGGCCAGGCCGAGGGCGCGGTAGAGGAGAATTTGTCTTGGGGTGGAATCGAGCAGGTCATCACCGCGGACGATATCGGTGATGCCTGATTCGGCATCATCGAGGACGACGGCCAGTTGATAGGCGGCCGTGCCATCGGCTTTGGAGATGACGAAATCGCCGAGGTCGCGGGCGGGGTCGCAAACGATTTTCCCGGCGAAGCGATCTTCGAATTCGATGGGGCCTGCGGGGACGTCGAAGCGGATGGCGGCGGGTCGGCCGGCGGACTGCTGGGCTTCGGCTAGAGACTTGAATCGGCCGCGACAGGTGCCGGGGTAGACCGATGCGCCATCTTCGGCGTGGGGGGCGCTGGCGGAGCGATCGACTTCGCCGCGGGTGCAGATGCAAGGGTAGGCCTTGCCTTCGGCGATGAGTTTTTCGGCGGCAGCGCGGTCATAAGGAAGATTAAAGAGCACCGTAACGGCCTTGCCGCCGCGGCCTTTCGTCTCAAGACGCATCTTTAGCGGGCCGGCGGCGCGGCGCCACTGGACCTTGTCCGGCTCGCCTCTGCG
>JBBRTW010000354.1:0-7804 GCA_038244055.1 Tepidisphaerales bacterium
CCCTCACCGTCACGCTCACCGAAACCGCTCCCCACTCCGGCGTTTTCGAACGCCTCATCAAGACCTCGCCCACCGGCCTCGATGTCGATGGCAAGCCCATGCCTCTCACCGCCGGCGGCCAGTTGCGCCTGGCTTACGAAGATCAGAAAGCCATCCGCAATCCCGATGGCACCGTCCTCGTCAAAACGGTGGAGTGCATCGCCGATGCCGGTGGCGAAGCGCTGGCCGTTCGCTTCGGGCAAACCTATCTCGATCTCCAAGCCAAGCTCAAGCGCGCCGAGGCGGCCGGCGAGATCGGCAAGATTTATCTCGATCTCGGCCTGGTCAAGCGCGGCAAGGCCTACCTCGCCAGCGCGCAGTCGGATTGTTATGAAGTCGCCCGTGCCTCCGGCAAAACCCCGCTCGGCGAAGAGGCCCTCTACCACTCCTGGCGCATCTATTTCTACGCCGGCCTGCTCGATGAAGCGGTCTCCTCGGCGCGCTCTCTGATGGCCGCTTATCCCACCTCCGATTACATCCCCGAAGCCATGTTCGCCATTGGCCAGGTCAGCCTCGAACTCGGCCAGAAGCAGGTTGAAGAAGACAAGGGCGAAGGCAAGAAATCAGGCAGTAATCGCGATCTCCAGCGGGCGGTCTCGCAGCTTGAAGAGGTCGCCCGGCGCTTCCCGAAGAATGGCCGGGCCCCCGAGGCGCTCTTCCTCGTCGGCCAGGCCAAGATCGCCGCCGGGCAGACCGGTCTCGACACCTTCGAGCGACTCGCCAAGCAGTTCCCCGATAGCGCCTTCGCCGCTCGCGGCCTCGCCAGCGCGGCCGACTATTACATCTCCATCGGCGACTTCCGCCGCGCCCAGGATTATCTCGGCCGGGTGCTGATCGATTACCCCGATTCGCCCCAACTCGGCGAGATCACCCAGAAGCGCGGCATCTGCCAGTACAAACTCGGCCAATCCGCCGAGGCCCTCGCCAGCTTCTACAAAGTCGCCGAGGAACACCCCGGCACCGCTCTCTCCAAAGACGCCCAGAAATACATCAACTTCATCAACCAGAAGAGAGGGGCCAATGAATAACCACGGACGGAAGATGAACAGCCACTTGGCCAGCAATGGTGGGGTAGACATTCTTGTCTGCCCTGAAAAAAGTTTTCCTATTACCCAAACGCCCACCTCCACGAATATGCGCTCAATCTTCCTCACCTTCGCCCTCCTGGCGCTTTGCCTTCTCTCCTCCACAACTCAAGCCCAGCCCCAGAAGCGCAATCAACCCGTCCCAGTCCCCGCCGGCTCCACCGCGCGCGAGATGATCGACCAGGCCAACGCCGCACTCAAAGCCGGCGACGAAACCCGCGCCGTCAAAATCTTCGATGCGGCGCGCTCGCAGCGCGATTTCGCCTCCGCTCGCTCCACGCTCGCGCTGATCTTCGCGGCCGGCGATGCCCATGCCGCCTACGGCACCAAAGAAGGTTTCGATGAAGCCCTCGCCATCTACGCCACCATCAACGAATCCCCCCTCGCCAATACCATCGATCGCGGCGTCGCCCGCGTGAAACGCGCTGAAGCCTTTCTCCGCCAGGACAAAGCCACGCTCGCCAAGGAAGAGATCAACGCCATCCGCGCCTCCGGCAGCCGCCGCGGCCTGCTCATGGCCGACCTCGGCGATGCCAGCATCCAGCTCCACCTTGGCCAGGCCGAAGCCGCCCGCGATCGCCTCCTTCCCCTGATCGAATCCGATGAGCCGGCCCTGCAATCGATGGCCATGTTCTCGCTGGGGCGCGCGTATGTGCAGCTCAAGCAGCCCGAGCAGGCCGTGGCCATCTTCCGCAAGCTCTGGAACAAATATGGCGAAACGCCCTACGTCAAAAACGCCGTTTTTCTCGTCGGCGGCATCTACCTCGATCGCGGCGATTTCATGGAAGCCCGCAAGCTCTTCGAAGCCTGCTCGGTCATCGGCGCATCCATGCAGAGTCGCGTGCAGCCGGGGCAGGAGCTGGTCATCAAAGTCTCCGACCCCAACTATTTCGCCCGCACCCGCAGCCTGACCATGCCGGTCATCGTCACCGTCCCCTCGGGCGATAACGAGATCGTCAAGCTCGACAAAAACCCCGTTAGCGACGTTCTCTACACCGGCCGAATCCAGACCGCGCTGGCCGCCCCGGCCCCCAAGGATGGAACGCTCCAAGTGCGCGGCACCGATGAAATTTCCATGACCTACGATGGGCAGGTCGCTCCCCCGCGCAAGGTGCTGGTGGTCGATGATGGCCGGATCAATATCGATTCGGTTCCCGTGGCCGATCCTCCCCCGCGCGGCACGCGCCCTCTCGCCAGCGCCGAGGCGAAGTCCAGCGCCCGCAAGTCCAAGGCCGCCGATGAACCCGATGTCATCAAGCCCATCCTCCCCACCGGCCGCCAGACTGCCGGCTCCCTCAACCCCGGCAGCCCGGTCTACGTCCAGGTGATCGATGCCGATCTCGATAAATCCGATCAGCCCGACACCATGATCGCCCATGTCGTCGCTCACGGAGCGCGCGGCGATACCGCCACCGTCCAGGTCACGCTCACCGAAACCGGCCCGACCACCGGCATCTTCACCGGCACCGTCCCCACCGTTCAGGCCACCGCCTCCATCTCCGCCAGCACCGAAGCCGTCGGCCATCCCGCGAGCGCCGCCGTCGATGTCGATTCCGCCAGCCCCAGCCCCGGCCAGAAGATCGAACCCGCCAAGGCCAACATCCGCCAGACCTACTGGAAAGCCAAACCCGCCGATCGCAACGCGGATCGAAACGCCGCTGATAAATCCCACTGGCTCGAAATCGACCTCCGCCAGCCCGCTTTCCTCGGCAAGATGATCTGGGGCCCCGGAACCGATCCCCTGGCCGAGAAATGCAGCCCCACCTCGATGACCATCACCATCCGCGGCGACAACGTCGAAAAAATCATCCCCATCTCCGGCAAGCCCAAGCTGCTGGATAACGAGATCGATCTCGGCGGCGTCTTCGCCCGCACCATCCGCATCGATTTCAACAAGTGGGAAGGCGACAGCCCCGCCATCGGCCAGATCATCATCACCGATGCCACCGCCGCGCAGCTCGTCCCGACTGGTGTCGATGCCGAAGAGAGCGAGAAAAAAGGCGTTCTCGAATTCGATGTCGGACAGACCGTCTCCGCCCGCTACACCGATGATGAAAATGAGAACCCCGGCATCCCCGTGATCCGCGAGAGCCGCCGCCTGGGCGCTTCCTATCACAACGCTTCGATCGATCTGGCCACCAAAGCGGGCGAGTCCAAATCCGCCGGCTTTTCGGCCGCCTGGCGTCTCGATCTGGCTTCGGAGCCGTACGTCGTCGTCAGCGATGCCGATCTCGATACGACCATCAATCCCGACAAACTCTCCCTCGAAGTCTTCACCGAATCCGGCGCAAAACGAAAGCTGGAACTTACCGAAACCGGCCCGGCGACCGGCCTTTTCGCCGCCGCCCTCCCCATCACCGACAACGCCGCCGCCAAAAACGATGCCCGCCTGCTCTACGTCCGCCCCGGCGATCTGGTCTGGATGACCTATCTCGATGAGCGCAATCTCCAGCCCGGCTACCGCACCTTCCGCAATCACTGGGTTCTGGAGAATCGTCCGACACCCGGTGAGATCGCTCCCATCGCGCTGTTGCAGACCGCCTGGCCCTTCCAATCCGCCACGGCCGAGGGGTCTTCCGAATCCCCGATCGTTCCGCGCTCCGCCAGCGATGGCCGGGTGAACATCTCCATAAGCGACCCCGATGCCCTCTCGCGCTCGGGTCAATCCATCGCCGTCAAGACCAGCGCGCTCCTCTCCGGCACTTCGCAGGAGCTCACTCTCTCCGCCGGCGCGTCCGGCAGCGCCTCCCGCGCCCTCGATCTGGTGCTGGGCGATAAAGATGTCGATCGCGCCCTCGAAGGCAACAAAGGGGCGGCCGAGCTCACCGTCGCCGGCGATGATCTCATCCGCATCGCCTACACCGATGCCAAGGTCCCCACCCACGATCTCCAGACCCGCGCCATCTACACCGAGGAACAGCTTAAATCCCAGGAGAAAACCGGCCCCGCCGGAAAGCGCCTGGCCGCCCGCGCTGAAGCCGATCCGGCCGCGCCCGAAGCAGCGCCGCTCGCCGCCCCCGTTGCCCCGCCCGCGCCGGGCGTCGCGCCCGCCGCCGATGATCCCGCCGCGCCCGCGCCGCTCATCCGTCTGCGCGATCCCCAGCGCCGTCTTCAGGCCGATCAGGATTCCCGCCTCAAGGAATTCAAGCAGGAGATGAACTATCGGCTGGCCGCCTATGCCGAGGAAACCAAGGCTCTCACCACCCGCCGCGATCTGCTCAAATCGCGCCTGATCGCACCTTCCGCCAAGCCCGGCCCGCAGGAGCAGGATGTCAATCAGATCGCGGCCGATGATGCCCTCAAAGCCACCATCGCCGCACTCAATGCACAGATCGAAACGCTCAATCAGCGCACCCAGCGCCTGGCCGCCATGGGCGCGACCGCCGACCGCGCCCGCCTCGATGCCAAGCCCGCACCCAACGATGCCACCGCCGCCGGCCCTTCGGAAATGGACAAGATCAAGCAGGTTCAAGATGGCCCCCTCACGCCCGGCCAGCCCTTCGACATTTCCATCGATGATGCCGATCTGACCGCCCCCGAGATCGATGTCCGCATCCGCTCCATTGCCGGCCGGCTCGTGCAGGCGATGAGCCTCAAAGCCGCCCGCGATGCCACCGGCCAGTACAAGGTCCGCATTCCCACCGCCCGCGGCGAATCGGCCGATGCCAAAATCCTCTCCCTCATGCCCGGCGGTGAAGTCATCGTCGATTACGCCGATGCGGTGCAGAAAGACCCCGGCGCTGTCGATCGAGTCACCTACCTCGCGCTGGCCAGCGATGCCCATCTCGATGCGCTCAATCCCAACTACACCGATGCGATCAATGAAATCCGCCTCGGCGAGGCCGTGCATATCCAGGTCACCGATTTCGACCAGGACCGCTCGCCCGCGCAGGATCGCATCATCGTCAATGTCTCCAGCACGGCGGTGAATGGTGGCGGCGATACGCTGGCCGTCATCTGCACCGAAACCGAGCCGCATAGCGGCGTCTTCCGAGGGCTCTTCATCACCGACCGCGCCAAGCCCAACCCCAACGATGATGTTCTCCAGGCCGATTACGGCGGCGCGGTCATCCTCTCCTACGCCGACTATCTTCGCGCCTCTCCCGGCTCCGAGCCGATCAAGACCATCCGCCTGAAAATCAGCGGCGGCGCTGATGGAACGGTCGAAGGCTTCTCCCGCCAGTTCCGCAGCGCCAAGGATGAAATGCAGCTCTGGTATCGCACCGGCCAGGCCGCCTACAACCTCGGCCGAAAGCTCTATCTCAATCACTCCATCGAGCGCGCCGAGGAGAATTTCGCCGAGGCCACCGACTACTTCACCCAGCTCGTCAGCCATTTCCCCGAGGATCCGCTGGCCGCCAGCTCCAACTACTACCTCGGCAACATCCAGGCCCTCAAGGGGAACAATCGCCTCGCATTGGCCCGCTTCCAGGAGGTCGTCACCCGCTGGCCCAAGAGCGAGTTCGTCGCCCGCTCGCGCTTCAAGATCGGCCAGTCTTTCGAGTCGCTGGGCCAGTTCGACCAGGCGGCCGATGCGTATGTCCTGCTCACCTACCACCACCCCGATGATCCCAACGTACCGACGGCGATGATCCGCATGATGAACTACTACGCCCGCTCCGAGGACTGGGCCGACGCGGTTACCATCGCCCAGAAATTCGTCGATAAATTCCCCGATCATCCCCAGGCCGGCAGTGTCGCCCTCAAGGCCGGCCAGTGGCTCGCGGTGGCCGAGAAGGTCAACGAAGCCCTCTCCTGGTTCGTCCGCGCCGAGAAAGTGTTCGCCGCCAAGGACAAGGAAATGCCCTCGCTCCTCTACTGGCACGCCGCCACGCTCATCAGCTCCAACAAAGGCCAGCTCAAAGGCAATGCCCCCCGCGCCGAGAAGGTCAAGGAGCTTCTAAACCGAGTCGTCTACGATTACCCGGCCAATGAATTCGTGCCGCTGGCGAAGATCGCATTGGAGCAGATGGCGGAGAAGAAGTAGGCAGTGGGCAGTAGGCGGTAGGCAGAATGCAAGAGACATTCGCGGCTTTCGGGATGCGCGAGGCAAAGATGAACGCAAAGACGCAAAGGCGCAAAGACGCAGAGCAGACAAGCTTCTTTGTTGATGCTCTTGTTTTCAAAGCCGCATCGGCATTGCAGACCCAGCGCCTCACTCCCTCGCCCAAGGCCGGCAAAAACAGCCGCTCCGCCGCGCCGTTCTTCCGGCCGTGGGAGAGGGCGGGGGTGAGGGGTCTTCCGTCATTCGCGCGCAAGCCTTCAAGTCCAAAGCCATCCGCCGTCGCCCATTCAAAACCGAACTCATCCTCTCTACTTTGCTCCTTTGCGCCTTGGCATCTTGGCGTTCGTTTTTCTCTCCCAATCCTGATCGCGCTCCTTCTCATCATCACCCGCCCGACCTGCGGGCAAGACGCCGCTCCCGACACCGCGTTCGATTCCCTCTCCGCCCACATTAATAAAGACGCCCCCTCCCAGGACCTCATCGACCGCATCTACGAGTTCATGGAGAAATACCCCAAGGACCCCCGCTCCGACCGCATGCAGTTCTGGGTCGGTTCCATCCAGCAGAAGCGCAAGTTCCATAACGAGGCCATCAAGGAATTCGGCTTCATCATTAGCGATTTCCCCAAAAGCCCGCTGGTGCTTCCCGCCCTCAGCGCGCAGGCCGACAGTTATCTGGCGGTCGGCAAGCCCAAAGAGGCGGCCGATGTATACAAGAAAATCATCGAGATCAAGCCCGCCGATCTTTCCACCGACCGCGAGGCCGCGCTGGCCGTGCGCGAGGCGCTGCTGTTTCTCGCCCGCGCAGCCCTCGATGCCCGCGATCTCGATGCGGCCGTCGCCCTCTTTCTCCAACTCCCCGACCGCACCCAGGCCATCACCCGCGTCGTCGAGCTCTACATCCAGGCCGACCGCCACGAGGATGCCCTGGCCGCCATTGCCAAGCTCCCCGATGAGGACCGCTTTCTCGCCTATCGCCTGACCGCCTTCACCTACGGATCGCGGCCGGGCGTCGCCAATCTTCTTACCCTCCTTTCCCGGGTCATCGAGAAGGAAAAACCCGCCCCGCGCACCGACGCCACCATCGAGCAGATCGTCAAGGTCATCTCCAAGAAAGGCGAGGCTGACCAAGCCAAAGCCCTCGAAACCGTCTCCGCCAAGTACGAGCGCCTCCGCCGCTGGGCCCAGTTCGCGCTCTGCGAGATCCACAAATCCGATGACCCCGCCCGCCTGCGCACCTTCGTCGGCGATTACCGCACCGGCCCGGATGTCGAGAAGTGCAAGACGTATCTCGGCGCGTACTTCGAAGCCGCCGGCGATGTTAAAAAAGCGCAGGAGGCCTACTGGCTTCTGGAAGATAAACCGGCCGCCCATTTCCTGGTGGCCCTCACCTACTACGGCCCCCGCGCCAAGACGAAGGACCTGGCCGCCGGACGCGCTGAGCTGTCCACCATCGTCAAACGCTTCTATTCGCCCGCCAGCGCCGCCCAGGCATTGTCCCTCCGCGCCGAGCTCGAAGCCGGCCCGATGTCCATCCCCAACGAGGCGATCACCACGCTCAAGGAGGTCGTCCAGCGCTTCCCCAACGAAGGGATGTTCGCCCAGAACGCCCTCATGCGCCTCGGCCAGCTCTACCGCAATCAGAAGAAGCAGGACACCGCCATCGCCATCTACGA
>JBBRTW010000355.1:0-7784 GCA_038244055.1 Tepidisphaerales bacterium
AGGTTTGGAGTGGTTGCGGAGAAGTAATACGATTGGTGAGACCTCATGGGGCATTCGCGTTTAGGAAATCCTCCGAAGTCACAACGATGGGACCAGGTTGTCGCCACGGTGCTGGGGGACGCTTCGAATCCGACCGGCCAAGTGCCGCTCACAGAAGAGGTAGGAGAGGTTGCCCGCTTAACTCTTCAAGCAGCAGAAACGGGGTTGGAGCACGCACTTTTAGATGAGGGGCTCAGGCATACCTTCTACACCCTCACACAGATAGTCCTTGCTGCCCGAGAAGAGGACTGGAAGGCCAAGCTAGAAGCGGCCGGTGTTGCGGTTCCAGCCGGTGGCAATTTGCTCGATTTCACGACATCGGTTCAGGATGCAATCGATGATCACATCCTGTCTCGGGGAAAATCAACTGATGTGAGCGAGATGGCACAGCAGGCCGCCGGCGAAGCCTTGGCTTCGTTGGCCGAGCCCTCGGCATCGAGTTTGTTCGGAGGCGGTGAAGAGCAGCTCAATAGGGCATTGCGAGAATTATCAACGAAGGAGGGCTTCGCCCGACTCGGCCAGCGATTCTTCGGTCGTTTCATGTCGCGGTTCTTGAACTTCTACCTCAGCAGGATCACTGCTCATGCTGTTGGACGAGGAAGACTCCCGCAAGTCGGGGATCTGTCGTCATTCAACGAGGGTCTAAATCACCATTGCGAGCAGAGTGCCCGAATCGTCCGCGACTTTTGCGGTCAGTGGTACAGCAAGACGAACTACAAGGAGGGAATCAATCCGGCAAATGTGACGCGGTTCATGGCGGTAGCCCTTAAGAAGCTACGTAAGGAAGTACAGTTGCAAAGGGGCGAGCCATGAGTACGCCCCGTCTGTTTCTTTGCAGCGGAGCGACGCTGCCGCCCGACGATCCCCGGCAAAGTGTACGGAAAGTGATCCCGCTCGACTCGCTGGGTGATGACGCGAACGTTAACCTCAATCTCGACGATGTCGCTAAGGTGTTTGGCGAACACCTGACCCCGAGGTTAACCGACCTATTGGAACTGGCGGCATATGTTTTCAGTGCCGACAGTTCGACTTCAAGAGGTACAACATGGTCAAATGAAGGGGCAGTTGAGAATTACGACCGCGATTTTCACCTGGTACTTCCGATGCGGGACGTGGCGTTCTGGCAACAGGTATCCGTGCGTGAGCAGCTCCGCTCAATTCTAAGTTTTCTGACCGACGACAAATGGGAATTTGATTTTGTGCCTTTGACGAAGACGCGGTCAGTGCAGGGATACCTGAGTATTTGCAGTGAAGAATGGCCGTTTTACGGGGTCGATCGGGTGATTATGTTCTCGGGGGGGCTTGATTCGCTCGCTGGTGCCATCGAGACCGGTGCCGCCGACGGGCGAATGGTGCTGGTCAGCCACCGTTCAAAGGGGATGGCAAACGAGCGGCAGCAGGACTTGGTTTCTGAGCTCGCCCGTATGTATCCCGGCCGAGTGGTCCACGTTCCCGTTTGGATAAACAAAGAACGCAGCCTCGGTCGGGAGCATACCCAGCGGAGTCGATCGTTTCTATTCGCAGCCCTGGGGACAGTGGTGGCAGAGTCGGTGCGTGCCAAGGGCGTGCGATTTTTCGAGAACGGCGTGGTAAGCATCAACCTACCTGTTGCGGAGGAGGTAAAGCGATCGCGGGCGTCCCGGACCACCCATCCTTGGGGGCTTCTGCAATTTGCAAAGTTTTTCGGAGAAGTCGTCGGCCGACCGCTGATCATCGATAACCCATTCATCGATCGGACCAAGGCAGAGGTGGTAGCAAGCATCGCATCAAATGGGGCCGCCCAGCTCATCGCCCGAACCTGTTCATGTGCCCACACGGGTCACTTTCAATCAAAGGCCCAGCAGCACTGTGGCACCTGCAGCCAGTGCATCGATCGCCGTGTCGCTGTACTTGCGGCCGACCTCGCCGACCACGATCCGGACACCGACTACGTCTCTGACGTCTTTACGGGACATCGGAAGCCAGGCTATGAACAGAACATGGGCGTGGACTTTGTTCACCATGCCCTTTCGCTGCACCGCATGAACGACAACGAGATTGCCACAAAGTTCAACACGGAACTCGCCAGAGCCGCTCGCCCGATGCCGAACCGAACTACCGTGATCAAGAGATTTGTAGAGCTGCACCGCCGGCACGCTGCCGCTGTGAATCGGGTGCTCATCGACCAATTAGCGAAGGCGAGTGGGGCACAATTTGCTGGCGTGTTAGACCCGACGTGCCTGCTGGCAAAGATCGCCCTCAACGAGCACTTGAAGCCATCATGGCGGCGATACGGCGAGCGAATTGCGACGATCCTCGAAGCCGGGTTGCCGCGAGCGTGCAAGAGTCAGAAGCCCAAAGATGAGCCGCGGCTCCAAGAGATCTGCGACGGCATTTTGGCAGGATCTGGAGAGGATCTTGTGCGTGAATTTCCATTCGTTCGCTGGTCATCGTCGATGACCAAGCCTGACTGGTCGGATGAAGCCACGAAGGTATGGGTCGAACTCAAATACGTCAGGAAGAAGGGCGACATCAAGGTGATCACCGAAGATATTGCGGCCGATATCACGAAATACGGTGACAACGGCCGTCGCACCCTGTTTGTGGTGTATGACCCGCAGCATCTGATTCCGGACGACCGCGGCTTTGCAGCACCCGCAGCGGAGCGGAAGGACATGATGATGAGAATAATTCGATAAGGGGCGGTCGATAGGATAAATCTATTCCAGTGCGTGGCTGATCGAGGAGTGTTTGCTGGCCAGCAGATCCGAGACGTACACGATGTTTGTGTCGGCAGCGATCATCATATCTTCTCGCTCCTCGTCCCGTCGCAATACACATTTCGCAATGGTCGATTTGAATTGTCGTCGCCGCCTGGCGGACACAGCGTATCATGGGCCGTCATTCCGGGGGCCAATCTTTATTTGCCATGGAGGTCTTCATGCCCAGCCCCTCTCGATCGCTCCAGTGTCGCTTTATTCATCATCTGGTCACGGGGCTGCGAGGTAGTCTGGCGAAGGCCGGCAATTCCCTCGCCGATGAACTCATGCCGCTGGATGCGATTCTTTCATCCCCCGAGCCCGATCTGTACGCGGCCAAGATCGCCGCTGACCAGATCTCGCGTGAATGGGATCGGCGGCAGCACTCCGGACCGTCGGCGGAGGATGAAGTTCCGGCGATGGTCACGCAGGCGCTCGGCATGCTGGCCGATGCCATTGACCATGTGCTGGCGGGCACGGGTGACTTGGACGGCTTCGTATCGACTGTCCTCCAGTGCCGGGACCGGGTCATGGCGATCGATTTGATGTCCATGTGGAAACGGGAATCGAATCGGGGTTCTTCCGCACTCCCGATGAAAAGGTGCAGTTCCGCGATCTCACAACCCTGATATGACGTCGAAAACGCCGGTTTTGGCTCAACCCCTAGAGCACTTTCACCGAGAGTGAGGAAGAACCGGGTTTGCGCGCCCGGTGACAGTTGTGAGCCGATCGCTTCGCGCGCGATGCCCCGGCAGAACATACCGACGAGCATCTATGGAACCGGGCAAACGCTCGTGCGCACAAGCTATTGGCAATGTGCCTGTTCAAGCGCTCCGGCGACGCCGAAAGGCAAGCGGAACCGCGCAGACGAGCAACAGCGCGAAAGTCCCGGGCTCGGGAACGCTGATTGAGCCGTTGGTGATGATCGTGGTGGCAGCGCCAGGAAAATCGGAGTCGCCGTTACGCGTGCCGGCCAATTTGAGCGCCCAAACGCCGTCGCTGAAGCCGGTTGTGTCGAAAGTCACGGTGGCGATGATTCCGTTCGCGGCAATCGTGCCGGTGCTCGTCGTGGTGGTTGCCTCGTAGAACGTGGGCGTGCCAAAGGCGAATCCTGCGCCGGACTGGCCGGTGTTGTTGGGGGCAAAGATTGTTCCCGAAATCACATTCACGGCGGTGATCGTGGGACGGGTAGGACTTGAGGTCCCATCGCCAATTTGTACTTCAAGGTCGATGCCTTGCACGGGATCGCCGCCAGTTACCGAGAGGGTTCTCTGCTGGCCGGCCTGGTTTGGATTGAGAACCAGATTCCGCGGATCATTTTTGAAATCGCTTCCCCTCGGCGCCAACGGGAGTTATCCCGCGCGCAGCGTGATCACGACGATCTCCGCGGGTGCGCCCACTCGCAGAGGGAACCAGCTTCCCACGCCATTGTTGACGAACAACCGGGCATCCCCGCGCTGGTACTGGCCGGTCCAATAGCGGAAGCGGGCGGGCCCGACGCCGATGCGGTCCGTCAGCATCAGCTGGCCGCCATGCGTGTGGCCCGAGAGCGTCATGGGCAATCCGCCCGCGGCCGCCTGATCGAAGCTGTGCGGATGATGGGCCAGCAGGATGGGGAACGCGGCGGCATCGCGCAGGGCCAGGAGCCTGTTCATCGACTCGGCCGTTGCTTCATCGCTTCGCTGGCGAAAATAATAGTGAGCCTCTTTCCCGCTGCGCCCGATCTCCCGGCCGATGCGAAGCTGGCCCCAGGACTGCCCGAGGAACTGGATCGGGGTCCGCCGCCCGGGTATGCGCACGGTCATCGCCTGGTCAAGCAGCAGCGGGAGTCCCGCGCCCTGGATCACCTCTTCGAATTCGCCGGCGGCCTTGCGGCCCATCCCATCGTGATTGCCTTCGATCATCGCCAGCCCGTAGCGGGGGTCCAGCAGGCGCATGAACTCCACGCCCGATTGAACCGAGCGCCCGGAGATGTCCATGAGGTCGCCCGTAAATGCAACCAGATCCGCGCCGGCCGCATTGGTCGCCTCGGCCACGCGGCGGGCCATCCCCTCGGGCAGGAACTGGCCGATGTGCAGGTCCGAGACGTGGGCGATGGTCACGCCGTCGAGATCCGCGGGAAGCGCCGGCAGGCGCATGTCGACATGGCGGACCCGAAAGCCCGTCAGTTCACGCAGGGCCACGCCCGAGAAGACGCCGGTTGCCAGCGGCGCCATTACGGCAACGCCCGCCGCGACCATCGCACGGCGCGTGAGCACCGGTGCCTGCTGACCACGATTGTCCGCCGGCGCTGTGGGGGCGGGCGGCGGTATGGGTGGCAGTGTGATTGGCGGTGTGGGTGGCAGCGTGGGTGCAAGTGTGATTGGCGGTGTGGGTGCCAGTGTGATTGGCGGAGTGGGTGCCAGCGTGGGTGCCAGTGTGGGTGCAAGTGTGGGTAACGGTGTCGGGTGCGGCGCGGCGCCAGATACCCGTCCAGCGCGCATACGCGCCAGGCGCCGCAACAAGGGCCCGCTCTTGAAGAGCAGGAGGATCGCCCCAAGCGGCGGAAGCACGAGAACATGCCACACATAGGCCAGCACATCCCAGGCCAGCCAGTGAAAGTCCAGCTCTTCGATCATCATCTTCAGGAGGATCACCAGCAGGTATCCGGCCTGTGCGGCCATGAACAACCCCGCGAGAATGCGAAATACTCCCCCGGCCCGAAGAGGACGCAGACGCCCATCGGCCCACTTCCACCACAGCAGGTCCCCGACCAGTCCCCCGATAACAATCAGAATGAAAGTCAGCACGGCCCTGAGTATACCTGCGCACGGCCTGATCGTCGCACTTGTGTGTTCACGTCGCAGTCGACGGTATCGATACTGCGCCACTCCGTTTTGATAATTGAGTCGAATTCGGGCGATTTTTCAATTGACTCCCGAGCCCGATGACTCTATGTTCGAGAAAAGTCCGGTAATATCGGCGTGCCGCAGTGGGTGCGGTGAGTTTCTCGCCCGTTTGAGTTCATAACCAAATCCGTGTTCGCCCGGCTGACCGTCCCGTGACAGTTCTGTCATCGTCCCGTGAAAGTCATGTGACAGTCCGTGGCGCACTTTGCAAAGGAGTTGAAGATGCGTGCCTTGAAGCCATGCGCGTTGAGCTTTGGTCTGTTGCTGGCCCTCTGCCTGCCGGCCTCCGCGGCGGTCGTCTATGACAGTGGCGGCTTTGAAGCCCCCCGGTTTACCACAGGCTTTGTCGAAGCCTCGGATCCAACGGTCATCGGCAACCTCCGCGGCCAGGATGCGGCCGTCGGGCAGTGGCGTGAAGCAGGCGCTGCCGGCGGTGCCGCCGCGGGCACCGCCATCGTGCAGACCGGTGTGACACTTTCCGGCACGCAGGCCGTGCGGGTGGATCGCACCACCAACGATCAGCGCTGGTCGCCCTTGTTTACCCCCCCTGTCAACCCGATCGGCGGGAGCATCAACATCGACTGGGACATGAACGTGCTGCAGGCTCAGGGCGATCCGGCCAATTTCGGTCCGTTGTTCGGTGTCGAGGCCTACGGCGCCGCCAACGGCACGCTGCGCATGGGCCTCTTGGGCGTGGACGCCACGACCGGCGAATTGCTGTTCCTCGACCCGATCACCGGCCTTGTCACGACACCCGCTGACACCAAGGTCGGCTTTGGCGCGTGGAATCATTTCACGCTCAGCCTGGATTTTGCTACAAAGACCTATGGTGTCGCACTGAACAACGTCCTGCTCGCGACAGGCATCGGGTTTGAAAACCCGGGCGCCAGTGGGCTCAGCGACGCCGACATTGCCTCACTCCAGGCTGCGCCCCCCGCGTTTGCCAACCAGTCGGGCACCGCGTTCTTCGACAACTACCTCATCACCACCGTCCCCGGAGGCGGCAACGGTGTCGTTCCCCTTCCGCCCGCCGTCTGGACCGGCCTGGGCATCGGTGGTCTGATCTTCATCCGACGCCGCCTCGTTTCGCATGTGAGCGGAGCCTGAACCCCTCACACCTGGCGATCCATTGGTGAGTGAACAAACCACCACCCGCCCCGCCGGCACACAGACGGCACGGAGTAGGTCGGTTGCAGTAGAACTAACCAGTCCCGCATCCCCGCCCGCGCGATCAGATCCACCCGGCTGGCGATGACCATCGGATCGTTCTTCACCAAGCCCTGCGCCACGAGGTCCACCATGGCGGCGTAACCCCTGTCAACAAGTTGCTGGTGCTTGGTTCCGACCGCCGAATCAAACCGGGCCTTCGTGCGATACCCCGACCGCCCGATCGTCGGCCCGACAAACCCTTCCACTTCCGCCGCTGCAGTTCGCGGAATGGACACGTTCGAGCGGATCGAGTAATGGCCGGCCGCGTGCCAATGGGATCCTGCTCACCACACTGGCGGCATCCCGAATTCAGTTGCGACTCAATCCGCGCTGCCATGTGGCAGTAGGCATGGGCATCGGGCCCCGCCTTCACGCACGCCCAGCGTGAAGAGGTAGTTGAAGCCCGCCGCCCGCGCCGTCCAGACCAGTGTCACCGGCAGGGCAAGCCCTCCCGCCAGTCCAAGGGCAATGTGAAGCGGCACCCAGGTCACGCCCAGTCCTTTGTGAAGCGCCACGCGCACTGCCGCGGTGCCCAGGACGTGCGACACGTAGATCGGCAGTGAACGCTCGCCCAGATATCGCAGGATCCGCAGCCGCCCGGATTGGTCCAGGGCTTTGGCCAGCGTGAGCGTACCCGCGCCGCCCAGGATCGCGAGAATCGGCGCCGCCGCCAGGGAGCGAACATCCACCACGCCCACCGCAATCGCCAGCGTCGCGTACGCCGCCGTCGCCAGCACCAAAAGCCTTCCCGTGCAAACCGTCAATGTTCGGCCCAGGAGCGCCCGCGCCACGAAATGGCCCAGCGCCATATACGGAAAATACCATGCGAGCCGCGCGGGGATCGGCCAGGGCAGTTTGGCCAAGGGCTCAACCGATATGTATCCCGCAACCGCGATGACCAGAATGGCCA
>JBBRTW010000356.1:0-7762 GCA_038244055.1 Tepidisphaerales bacterium
CGCGCCGCCTCCCGCGCCTGCTCCGACGCCGCCAACATCGGCGCGGCCATCCGCAACGTCCTGGCCGGAAAATCCGACAGCTTCAGCCTCGAATACCCCGCCCACACGCCCGGCCGGCGTCGCTGGTTCCTCGCCCGCGTCACCCGCTTCCCCGGCGACGGCGCGCCCCATGCCGCGGTCGCCCACGAAGACATCACCGCCCGCAAACTCGCCGAGGAGCAACACGAAACCGCCAAGCACGAGGCCGAGGAAGCCAACGCCGCCAAATCCGCCTTCATCGCCAACACCTCCCACGAAATCCGCACGCCGATGAATGCCATCCTCGGCTACGCCGACATGCTCCTCGAACCCCTCGTCACCGAGGACCAGCGCAAGCAGTGCGTCAAGGTCATCCGCCGCAACGGCGAGCATCTCCTGGCCATCATCAACGACATTCTCGACATCTCCAAAATCGAGGCCGGCAAGATGTCGGCCGAGCGCATTCCCTGCGACCTTCCCCAGCTCGTCGCCGATGTCATCGGCCTGGTCAAGCCCAAGGCCCTTGAAAAAGGCCTGCGCTTCCGCGTCACCTTCGATGAAGTCATTCCCAAATCGGTTCTCACCGACCCCGTCCGCGCCCGCCAGGTGCTGGTCAACCTCATCGGCAACGCCATCAAGTTCACCCATGCCGGCGAGGTGCGCCTCCACATCAGCCGCGAGATCAGCTACTTCTCGCAGACCATCCGCTTCACCATCACCGATACCGGCATCGGCATGACCGATGAGCAGTTGGAGCGACTCTTCCAGCCCTTCACCCAAGCCGATGCGACCACCACCCGCAAATTCGGCGGCACCGGCCTCGGCCTGACGATTTCCAAGCGGCTGGCCGAAATTCTCGGCGGCGACATCTCCGCCCAATCGCGCCCCAATCACGGATCGACCTTCGCCTTCTGGCTCGATGGCGGCGCCCGCGAGGAGGCGGAGCTACTGAACGATTTCAGTGAAGATCAGCTCGAGCTCCCCGATCTGAGCCCCAACCAGGAACGCCAGCAAATCCTGCTCAACGGCAACATCCTCCTGGCCGAGGATGGCGAGGATAATCAGCACCTCCTGGTCACTTTCCTCGAGCAGGCCGGCGCGAATGTCACGCTGGCCACCAACGGCGCCGATGCCGTCAACCTCGCCCTCTCCGGCATTTACGACCTGGTGCTGATGGACATGCAGATGCCCATCATGGATGGCTACCGCGCCGCCTCCGAACTCCGCAAGGCCGGCTTCCCCAAACCCGTCATCGCGCTGACGGCCCATGCGATGGCCGAGGACCGCTCCAAGTGCCTCAGCGCCGGTTGCACCGATTACCTGACCAAGCCCGTCGATCGCCAGAAACTGCTCCTCACCTGCCGCTCCTACCTCCCCGGCAACATTTATCCCCTGCGCCCCCAAACCACCGCGGAATCGGCCACCGTCGCCACGCCGACCACCGACCCCGCGCCCACAGCCGCCATCCCCCGCGATCCCTCTCGGGAATACCCCGTCCTCGCTCTCTCATCCACGCCCTTATCTCCGGTCGCTCCCCCGAACAGCCCCGCCCCCGATCAAACGCCCAAAGCAAAACAGCCGGAGCCCGAAACCACCGCCGCTATCGATGAGTCTAGCCTCTCCAAATCCTCAACTCGCAACTCGCAACTCACAACTCGCAACTCTCCCGGCAACTCACAACTCACAACTCGCAAATCTCCCAGCAACTCGCAACTCACAACTCGCAACTCTCCCAGCAACTCCCCCGGCCCCCTCAAAAGCACACTGGCCTCCGACCCGCGCGTCGCCCGGGTCCTGGATGGCTTCATCAAGCGCCTCCCCCAGCGCGTCGCACAGCTCAGCGCATCCATCGCCGAGGGCGATGTTGATGCCCTCATCCGCGCCGTTCACCAGCTCAAGGGCGCGGGCACCGGCTACGGCTTCGCGACCGTCTCCGATCTGGCCGGCCGCGCCGAGGCCGCACTCAAGGCCGAGCAATCCCTCGATGCGGTCCGCAAGGACGTCGACTCCCTGATTGCCCTCCTTCGCAGTGTCGATGGCTACAATCGCGACATCGAGCCCGCCCATCCGCAAGCAATCCCGGCCTGACTTTATGCACGCAAATCATTTGGCGTTGATCGCCACGCCGATGGCCTGAATCAGCGCGCTCATGGGCGCTTTGAGCTCCACGATGATGCCAGCGCCATCGGAAGCGGCCGTCAGGCTGATGGTCCCTTTCTGAAACATCTGCGCAATCAGCTTCTTCGCCTCCGCCGGCACATTGCTGTCCGGCATCCCGGCGACCACCTTGCTGAAGCCCGCCGCATCCACTTCCACCGCAATCAACTTGTCGATCTGCCCCGCCGCCGGTGGCAGCCCGGCCAGCTTGCCCACCGTCTTCGCCTCGCTCTGCCCGAGCGTCATGTACACGCCCTTCCCCTTCTTGAGCAGATCGATGTAGGTGCGATTCTTCTCCCTGGTCTCGATGATCAGCCGGGTGACGGTCGCGCCCGCGTCGGCGTATGATTCTTTGTTCCAGATCGTTCCCGGCTCGGCCTTTTTGGTGTCCTCTTCCAATCGCGTCAGCAACCCTTCCAGATCGATTTCCTTCGCGTATTGGGCGA
Source organism: Tepidisphaerales bacterium (assembly GCA_038244055.1). GTDB lineage: Bacteria > Planctomycetota > Phycisphaerae > Tepidisphaerales > Tepidisphaeraceae > DASPKW01. The sequence goes on from JBBRTW010000356.1 coordinate 2,622, forward strand.
CCCCGTAAATCACGACGCCCCCATCGGCCGGCGCAACGCCAAAACTCATCGCCTCGCCTACAAACTGCGATGCATCCCCCATGACCGCTTTAGCCTTCGCGGCCATCTCCTGATCGGGCGCTTTCTCGCCGCCGATCTCATAGAGTGCGTACAGAAGCGACGCCAGCGCTGGGCCGGATTTCTCCGCCGGGTAAGCGTAATCGACGCGTCCGAAACACTCCGCCGGCAAGCCGGGCCTGGGGTATTGGGTCGTCGCCTTCGCCAGGGCGGCGGGTTCTGTGCGCATCCGCAGCGTCGCCTGATCCTTCGGCTCATCGACCAGGATTTGCAGGTCCAGCGAGGAGATCGCCTTGCGGGCCAGGTCATCCACGATTTTCCCGCCCGCCGGATTGGCTTGCTCCTTGTTGATGGATTTGACAAATGCGTCGAACTTTTTCGGCGCCCACCGCCGCGCGGTGTCGATATCCACACGCGCGGCCGCCAGAAGCGTCTTGTCCGCCTTGAACGGCACCGCCAGCGACTCCTCCGTCGGTACGATGATGGTGGCCGCGGTCCCGCCGAGCAACAGATAATTCGCCGTGCGTCGCAGTGGGAAGTTGTTGACCAAAACAGTGTCATCGTGCCCCTCGACGACCTTGCCGCCCTGGTCGATCAGCATCTGCAGCGGCGCAATATTCGCCTTGACCGGCGCTGCGAAAAACGCCTGGTTTTGCTCGCCCACTTCATCGCCGGCGACCATAAACATCGCAAAGGGAAGCGACCGGTCCAGAGAGCGCGGGCCGGTGAATGGAAGGCCCTCGATCATCTGCGTAAAAGGATCCTGCCCCGGCTTCATCCCGAGTTTCGCCACGATCGGATCGAGCCGCTCCAGCGATGCGAACGAACTGGAAACAAAGATCGCCGACTTGACCCCGCCCGGCGCTGGCTCTCCCCGCGCCATTTGCCCAACCGCCGAAACCGCCAGGGCACACGCCGCGACCCACCGCCAGACTCGATTCGACATGGGAATCTCCTGATTGGCGCGCCGGCGGACCATCCACTTCATCAGAAGCAACACCCACCGCGCGTTCAAAATTCTAATCGGATCGTCCGTCCAATGTAACCCGCCTCTTTAAGGTCGTGCGATTTCCTACTCGATGATCGAGCCCACCACCGTCCGCTTCCGCGAGCGCGTATCGAAGTCCACCAGCACCACCTGCTGATACTCCCCCGTCAGCAACTTGCCGTTTGAAAACGGCACCGTCAGCCCCGGCCCCAGCAGCGCCGAGCGAAGATGGCTGTGTCCATTGTCATCGTTCCACGTCTGCTCGTGCTGATAGGTCGCATTATCCGGCACCAGTTTCTGCATCAGCGCCGCCAGGTCGTGCTTGACCAGCCCCGGCTCGAATTCCAGCGTCGTCAGCGCAGCCGTGCTGCCGATGACGAAAAGGTGCAGCAGCCCGTCGATCTTGAACTCGCGGAGATGCTTGATGATTTCCGGCTGCAGATTCTTGACGTCGCAATTCCCCTCGGTATGCACTTCGATCGTGAATCGTTTCATTGAATTGCCTCTCCGGATCGTTATCGCCAAATCGTGTTGGGATGGCTTGGGGAAAACTGAAAATCGAAAACTAAAAACTAAAAAACTTAATGCTGCGAACGTCGAACGTTTCTCGTGGCGTAAAGCGTATACCGCTCCTCTCGTCTATAATACCCGCCATGACCTGCCGGCGCGTCATCTTGGGAGTGCTCCTTTTTATTGCGATGATGGTTCTTGCGCGCGAATGCGCCGCCGAACCGCCTCCAAAGAAATATGCGACCCTTCTGGCCGGCGATCTCGATGACCTTCTCAAACTCGCCATCGTCCGACCTTATGGCACCGCATGGGCCGACACCGGCGGCGACGATGAGGGGCGGAAGAAATCGCCGCGGACGATCAATCTCGATCCGCTGAACTCACCCAGCGCGGGCATGGTTTTCTGGTATGCCGGAGAGTTGCTTCATCAGCCCAAGTACACCCAGGCCGCGCGCGATGTCGCGCGAGCGCTGATCGCCTGCCAGCAGCCGGCCGGGAAGTTTCCAACCCAGGTAGTTTTCAATCCCGCCAATCTGGGGAACAAGGAAAAGCCCTCGCCCCTCGCGGATCGCGCTTCGACCCGCGCGGGTTTGGCGCTCCTGCTGACCATCATTGAAGGCCATGAAAAGGACCCTGAGAACGATTCCCTCGTCCGCTCGGCCACACGCGCGGCGACCTGGCTATTGCGGCAGCAGGCCGATGGCGGCGGGTGGCCGGTGCTGTTTCCTCCAGATGGCCCTGCCAACAAGCAGGTCCGCATCGCCCGCTTCGATCTGCCCGACACGCGCGATTCCACGTTCACCATGCTCCTGGCCTATGAAGTTCTCGGCGATCCGATGTACCGCCGGTCGGCCGAGCGCTCGGTGGAATTCATCGACCACTGCCGCGCCCCGGAAAATAATCGCCCCGGTTCGGGTCTCTGGGGCCCGGCCTACACCCTACCGGGCGGAGTGGTCGAGGGCGTCAGCGAACTTCCCCGCACCACCGATATCCTGGCCTGCCGCCATGCGATGCAGACCACGCTGGGCCTGTACATGATTCTCAGCGGCGGCCCGAATTTCATCCGCGTTGAGAAGTCCCTCAAAGGGATCGGCGAGTTGAAAAAGTCGGGCGAAAAATGGTATCGCTGGTATCTCCCCGGCGGCGACCCCTCCCCCATTGCCACCCTCAAACTCGATTCCAGTTTCGGCCAGGCACCGGAGGAGGATGCAAGATATGTGAACGACTTCGGCATCACGAGAGTCGCCAAAACCGTCGAATCGATCGGCCCCGGCGGACGAGAAAAATTCCTAGATCGCCTGCGCGTGCATTTCGGACGAAATCAGGTGCTGGCCAACACGATCGCGGGTTTTTGGGATGGAGAGATCCCGACCGATTTTCCAAGCGCCCCGGCCGAGGTGGGGCCCTATCTGGAGGGGCATGCGGATCTGTTCAAACAGGTCGATGCCGGGTTGCTGCCAAACCTGGCGAGCAAGGTGGTGCATTTGTGGGCGCTCTATTTGCGCGCCAAGATCGAAGGGGAGGTCGGCAATGCGAAGTGACAGAGGTCGGGCTTAGTTTCTATGTTTTACATTGAACGAATCGGCACCTCGGTTTTCCATGACGGAAATCGCCAAGGTACTTGCCTAAAATAAGGCATCTCCAGCAAGAAAATGGAGCATTGGCGGAAATCCGGGTGAATTTGACCGGTCCATTTATCGGTGCTATATTTCAAGGTTTCCGCTGGTTATTTGGCTGATTAAGCCCTTTGAGTGCTGGGTTTAGGTCAGATTTGGAATGTGTTGACCCCGACTTTTGCGTCGGTGGGTCTTTTTTCGTTTGAATGGCCTGAGCGTTTGGGCATTCGGTTGCGTCTTTGACAAGAGGCTCGCGTGGGATCGCCAAGCACGGGAAGCGACAGCAGAACGCTCGTTCTCCAGGCGACCGACATTGTCGAGTTGATCGGGCAGAGTGTTGCCCTGAAACGGCGCGGCAAGGATTTTGTCGGCCTTTGCCCGTTTCATACCGAAAAAAGCCCCTCGTTTCACGTCAGCCCGGGCCGGCAATTTTTCCATTGTTTTGGATGCAAGGAAAGCGGGAACGCGATTGATTTCGTGATCAAGCGTGATCGGGTGGAATTTGTCGAAGCGATGCGACTGCTGGCCGACCGCGCGGGGATTGATCTCCCCAAGCGCGGGCAGGCGGGGATCAAAGCCGGTGAGAAGCAGGTGTTGTTCGATTCCCAGTCGGCCGCCTGCCAGTTCTTTGAAAATTTGTTGTGGGATGCCCAGCGCGGCCAGGCAGCGCGGGAATATCTGGAAAAGCGCGGATTCACGCCTGAAACGCTGAAAAAGTTCCGGGTTGGTCTGGCGGCCGACGGATGGGATGCGCTGCTCAGGTCCCCAGGAATGCGAAAATTCCCGCCGGAGAAATTGGCCGAGGCCGGTCTGGTCAAGGCGCGGCAGGGTGGGTCGGGGTTTTACGACACGTTTCGAAATCGGATCATGTTTCCGATTTTGGAGGAAGCGCAGGCGCGGATTATCGCGTTTGGCGGGCGGATCGTTCCGGGTTCGGAAGACCCCGCCAAATACCTCAACAGCCCTGAAACCCCCCTGTTTTCCAAGTCTCGCACCCTTTACGGGCTGAATTTCGCCCGGCAGAAAATGATCGAGACGGGAACGGCCGTGGTTGTCGAAGGCTATACCGATGTGGTGATGTCCCATCAATACGGGGCCACCAATGTCGTTTCCCCGCTCGGCACCTCGCTGACGGCGCAGCATGTCAACGTGCTTCGCCGCTTCGCCAACAAGATCGTCCTCCTGTTCGACGCCGATGATGCCGGCGGCATGGCGGCCGATCGGGCGGTCGAGCTGTTTCTGACGCAGGATGTGGAAATCGCCATCGCTTCGATGCCCGAAGGAATGGATCCGGATGAGTATTTCCTGAAATACGGCGCGGCCGGGTTCGAGAAGGATGTGATTGGGGCCGCCAAAGATGTGCTATCGTACAAGTGGACCCAGCTTGCCAGGAGCTTCAACGAATCCGGCGGGGATGTGACCGGTCAGCAAAAGGCGATTCAGGCGTATCTGGAATTGCTGGCCCAGGCCTATGGGGCGGGGCCGGTGGATGATTTGCGGTGGGGCGTGATCCTGTCGCGGGTCAGCCGGATGATCGAAATCCCAACCGAGGACCTGCATCGGCGTTTTCGCAAACCTGCGGGGGGTCAGAAGCGGTTTACGCCGGCGCGGCACGCTGAACACGAGTCGGTTGGACCGGATGGGGGGGTGGAAACACCCCAAGCCGAGCCGGAAATGCCGGTAGTAAAAATATCTGCCGCCCGGGAACTGGCCGAACGGCAGATATTGGGCATACTGCTGAAGGAACCGGCGCGCTGGCACGATGTGCAGTTGGCGGTCGGCCCGGAGACGTTCGTGGATTTAAGCCGGAGGAAGCTGGCGGAGATCTACTGGAGCCATCAACGCGATGAGGGCGAACCGGTATTTAGCGAGCTTCTGACTGTGCTGGACACGGCTCAGAAGTTGCTGGCCATTGAGTTGCTGGAGCAGGTTGAAGAGCTTTCGGATGTGAATGATGTATTGGATGGCGC
>JBBRTW010000357.1:0-7760 GCA_038244055.1 Tepidisphaerales bacterium
ATGAGCCTGGACAGCGATCTGGGGATCGATTCGATCAAGCGGGTGGAGATTTTGTCGGCGCTGCAGCTCAAGTTGCCGGAAGCGCCGATTGTTCGGCCGGAGGATCTGGGGAGATTGGGGACGTTGCGGGCGATTGTGGGGTTTTTGGGGGGGGCTGTGGCGAAGGATGAAGGAGGAAGGATGAAGGATGAAGGGGCGGAAGAGAAGTTAGAAATTAGAAGCGAGAAGCGAGAAGGTCAGTTGTCCGTTGTCAGCAGTCCGTTGTCATCGCATTCGACAACGGACAACGGACAACGGACCACGGACAGCGAACCAGGCACGCTCGCAACTCACAACTCCACGAGCGATTCGCTGGAGCGGCATGTTTTGACGGTCGTGCCGCTGGATCATCGGGCCGCTCGGGCGAAGTTGAAACTGGCGAAGGGGGCGGCCATCTGGGTGACCGATGATGGCGCGGGTTTGGCGGGCAAGGTCTGCAAGGCGCTGAAGGGGAAGAAACTGGATGCGCGGGTGGTGGATTTGGGCGCGGCGATTGGCGATGAAGCGCTGGCGGGGTTGCTGATTCTCGCGCCGGCCAATCCCAATGAGGATTTCATCAGGCGGGCGTTTCAGATGATTCGCAGCGCTGGGCCGGCGCTGCGGAAATCGGCGGGGGCGGGCGGGGCATTTCTGGTGAGTGCATCGCGGCTGGATGGGGCATTCGCGCTCAATGGGCATGCGCCGGGGAGCGCGCTGACGGGCGGGCTGGCGGGATTGGTGAAGACGGCGAGCCATGAATGGGCGGGGGTCTCGTGCAAGTCGCTGGATTTGACGGGCGAGGCGATGGAGGCGGAGGCGATCGCGGGGCAGATCGCGGAGGAAGTCCTGGTGGAAGGGCCGGCCGAGGTGGGGTTATCGGCGACGGGTCGCTGCCAGACGCGGCTGGTGGTTGCGCCGCTGAATGGGGAAGTGGGCGATGCGGTGTTGCAGGCCGGGGATGTGGTGGTGGTGACGGGCGGGGCGCGGGGCGTGACGGCGACGGTTTCGATCGCGCTGGCGCATGCGCATCGGTGCAGTCTGCTGCTGCTGGGGCGCAGCGATGAGCCGAAGGCGGAGCCGGAGTGGCTTGCGGGCATTACGGGTGAAGCGCGGATGAAGAAGGCGATTATAGCGCAGGCGGGGAAACTCTCGCCGAAGGAGTTGGAGGAGCGCTATCGCCGGGCGGTGATCAATCGCGAGATGCTGGCGACGATTCGGGAGATCGAATCGGCCGGGGCGCGGGTCTGGTATCGTTCGCTGGATGTGCGCGATGGGGCGGCGGTGGAAAAGGCGGTGGCGGAAATTCGAAGCATTGCCGGGCCGATTCGCGGGATCATTCATGGCGCGGGGGTATTGCAGGATCGGCTGATCGAAGAGAAGACCGATGCGCAGTTCGATGAGGTTTATTCGACGAAGGTGGAGGGATTCGATTCCCTGCTGCGGGCGGTGGGGAATGATCCGCTCAAGGCGATCGTGGCGTTTTCATCCTCGACCGGGCGCTTTGGGCGCAAGGGGCAGGTGGCTTATGCGGCCGCCAATGAGGTTTTGAACAAGCTGGCGCAGGCGGAGGCGCGGCGCCGGCCGGGATGTCGGGTGCTCAGCATTAACTGGGGACCGTGGGAGGGCGGGATGGTGACGCCGCAACTTCGCCGCATCTTTGAGAATGAAGGCGTGGGGCTGATTCCGATGCAGGCGGGTGCGGCCTATCTGCTGCGGGAACTGGCGACGCCGCCGGGCGGGCCGGTGGAGATTGTGATTCTCGGGCCGGGCGGGGCGGGAGATGGCTCATCGTCGAAAGACTCGGCCGATCGCGCGGCGACGCCGGGCGAAGCGCCGGTGGATGTGAAGCCGGCGGTCTGGAGCAAGCCCGATTCATCGCTGAGTGTCGCCTTCGAGCGCGATGTGAATCTGGACGCGCTGCCGATGTTGCGGTCGCATGTGATCAAAGGGCGGGCGGTGGTGCCGATGGCGATCGTGATGGAATGGCTGGCCCACGGCGCGATCCACGAGAACCCGGGGATGGCGTTTCATGGGGTGGATGACCTGCGAATTTTCAAAGGGCTGGTATTGGAGCGCGATGGATCGATGCGCATGCGCGTGCTGGCGGGGCATGCGGTCTGGCGCGATGGCATGCAGCATGTGCCGGTGGAACTGCGAAGCGGGCAGACGCTGCACGCGCGGGCGGAGATCGTTCTGACGGAGCGGTTGCCGGTGGAGCAGGCATCGGCCGCGCCGGCCGCGACGCGGGCGTACCCGGCCATCAACGGGGAGATTTACCGCGATGGGCGGCTTTTCCACGGGATCGATCTGCACGGGATCGAGGCGGTGGAGGGCTGGTCGGAGGGAGGAATCGTCGGCAGGGTGAGCAGCGCGCCCGCGCCGGGGATGTGGATGAAAGAGCCGATGCGCTCGGCCTGGCTGGCGGACCCGCTGGCGATCGATGCGAGTTTTCAACTGATGATTCTCTGGTGCTTCGAGGCGCGGGGCGTGGGCTCGCTGCCGACGCGATTTGCGCGCTATCGGCAGTTCCGCTCGAACTTCGGGCGCGAGGGATTGCGGGTGGTGATCGCCGATGTGAAAGCCACGGCGCACTCGGCCAGCGCGGTCATCGAATTCATCGACCCTGCCGGCGCGCTGATCGCGCGGATCGATGGGTACGAATGCGTGATGGATGAAACGCTGGGCGATTCGTTCAAACACAATCAACTGCAAGAAGAGCCGGCGCGATAAGCGGGGACTCGTGGAGGCGTCCCGGCGTGGACAAGGCTCAAACCATCGCGATCGTCGGCATCGGCGGGATCTTTCCCGGCGCGGTGGGCGTCGAGCCGTTCTGGGCGAATGTGCGCGCGGGGCGGGATCTGGCGCGGGAGGTTCCGGCGGGGCGCTGGCCGCTGGCGCTGGCGGATGCGTACGATTCGCGGCCGGGGCCGGATAAGGTCTATTCCAAGCGCGGATGCTTCGTCGATGAATATGTTTGCGATGCGGCGGGGCTGAATATCCCGCGGACGCTGCTGGCGGGATTGGATCCGGTGTTTCATCTGCTGCTGGGGGCGGGGCGGATGGCGTGGGGGGATGCGATGACGCGGAATGTGGATTTGAAGCGGGCGGGTGTGATTATTGGGAATATCGTACTGCCGACCGATGCTTCAAGCGCGCTGTCGGAGGAAATTATTTCGCCGCTGTTCGAAGCGCAGGCGCGGGGGCGGATGGCGTGGGGCGTGCGCAAGACCGAGCCGCTGAATCGATATGCGGCAGGGTTGCCGGCGGGCGTACTGGCCAAGGCGCTGGGGCTGGGGGCGGGGAGTTACACGTTGGATGCGGCCTGCGCTTCATCGCTGTATGCGCTGAAACTGGCGGCCGATGAACTGCGGGCGGGGCGGGCGGATTTGATGCTGACGGGGGGCGTGTCGCGGCCGGACTGCCTGTATACGCAGATGGGTTTTTCGCAGCTCAAGGCGCTGTCGCCTTCGGGGCGATGCGCGCCGTTCGATATGAAGGCGGATGGGCTGGTGGTGGGGGAGGGGGCGGGGATTCTGGTGCTCAAGCGATTGAATGATGCGCTGCGCGATGGGGATCGGATCTATGCGACGATCGCGGGGATCGGGCTGTCGAACGATATCGGCGGGAACCTGATGCTGCCGGATTCGGAGGGGCAGCTCAGGGCGATGCGGGCGGCGTATAAGCGGGCGGGGTGGCGGCCGGAGGAAGTGGGGCTGATCGAATGTCATGGAACGGGCACGCCGGTGGGGGATGGGGTGGAGTTCAGGAGCATGATGGCGCTGTGGGAGGGTCGGCGGGCAAGTGAGCGGGGCGCGGAGGGGCGCGGCGCGGGCCGGTGTGTGATCGGGTCGGTCAAGAGCAATGTGGGGCATCTGCTGACGGCGGCCGGCGCGGCGGGGATGATCAAGGTGCTGCTGGCGATGCGGGACCGGGTGCTGCCGCCGACGGCGAATTTCGAGCGGGCGGGGAAGGGGATTGATTTGAGTGGAGGGCCATTTGAAGTGCTGGCCGAGGCGCGGGAGTGGGAGAGCGCCAGGCCGAGGCGGGCGGCGGTGAGCGGGTTTGGGTTTGGGGGGATCAATGCCCATGTTTTGTTGGAGGAGTGGGGAGGAGATGCGGCGAAGCGAGAAGCGCGGGCTGGCGATAGGACGCCGGCGGTGGGCGAGTACACCCACCCTACGATTGATGAATTGCCAAACCGCGCGGCGGGGATCGCGATTGTGGGCATGGGCGCGCATTTCGGGCCGTGGGAATCGCTGCGCGAGTTTCAGCATCGAGTGTTGGGCGGGGACGATGCAGTGGAGCCGACCCATCCGCCGCATTGGTTCGGGCATGTGGAAAGCGAGCGTTTCAAGGGGTATTTCGTGGAGGAAGTGAAGATGCCGGCCGGGCGGTTTCGAATCCCGCCGACGGAGCTGGCGGAGATGCTGCCGCAGCAGTTGTTGATGCTCAAGGTGGCCGCCGATGCGATGGACGATGCGGGAATCGGATTGACGCCGCGCGGAAGGGCCGGCACGGCGAGTCGGACCGGCGCGGTGGGTCTGGCGGGCGGGAACGACGAGGCGGGCGGGCCCAGTGCGGCGGGCGATTCGGTGGAGCGCGATCGTCTCGATACCGGCGTCTTCATCGGCATCGGGCTCGACCTGAACACGAGCCAGTTCCAGTTTCGTTGGAAGTTGTTGGAACAGTCCAGACGCTGGGCCGCGGAGACGGGGTGGGATGCGACGCCCGCGCAGATTGCGCAGTGGGCCGCCGATCTTCGTAATGCCGCCGGGCCGGCCTTGTCGGCCAATCGCACCATGGGCGCGCTGGGAGGCATCGTCGCCAGCCGGGTGGCGCGGGCGTTTCATGTGGGCGGGCCGAGTTTTACGGTATCGAATGAAGAGGGGTCCGGGCTGCGGGCGCTGGAACTGGGCGTGCGCGCGCTACAGCGCGGGGAGCTGACTATCGCCCTGGTCGGCGCGGTCGATCTGGCGGCCGATGTCCGCGCGGCGCTGGCGCAGGATTCGGGGCGGGCCTATTCGCCGACGGGGGCGGCCCGGCCGATGGATGCGAACGCGGATGGAGCGATTCTCGGCGAAGGGGCGGGGGCGGTGGTCTTGAAGCGGCATGAGGATGCGCTGCGCGATGGGGATCGGATTTATGCGGTGATCAGAGGAATCGGCGCGGCGGCGGGGGGCGGAGTTGGGGAGATGGTGCCGACGAGCGAGGCGTATGCGCGGGCGGTGGAGAAGGCGCGGGCGGAAGCGAATGGCGCGGCGCGTGATGGGATCGCGGCGGGAGCCAATTGGCCGGGGTATCTTGAAATGCACGGGAGTGGACATCCGGGCGAGGATGCGATGGAGGCGGAGGCGCTGTCGGAGCTGGTCGTAGTTGACGGACCTTCAGCAACGGCCTCCAACCCCTCACCCCCACGCTCTCCCATGCGGCGATTGAGCGGCGCGGGGAATGACATCGACTTGCGCCGGTTGGGCGAGGGAGTAAGCGTCGGCGCGGGAGAGGGAGGAAAGCAAGACCCTCACCCCCGCCCTCTCCCGAGTACAGGAGAGGGAGCAAGCGAGCGCGTGGGAGAGGGAGCAAGCGAGCGCGTGGGAGAGGGAGTTGGAGGCGCGCTGGGCACGGCCAAATCCGATATCGGCCACGCAGGGGCGGCGGCGGGGATCGCTTCGATCATCAAGACGGCGCTGGCGCTGCATTATGAGATCATCCCACCTTTGCGCGGATGCGATGAGCTTCGCGCGCCGCTGGATGTGAACGGCGGCAACCTGTATGCGCCGTCCACGCCGCGGTATTGGTTGCGCGATCGCATTGATGGGCCGCGCCAGGCGGGGGTTAGCGCGATGAGTGTGGATGGAACCTGTTTGCATGTGGTGATGGAGGGCGCTGGGCAGGGGGCATCTGCCGGCGATCCCGATGAAGATCGCGCGCGGCCGCTTGGCGCGTGGGATGAGGCGCTGTTTGTCGTGAAGGCGAACGATGCGGGCGCATTGCTGGTGGAGTTGGAGACGCTCGAATCGACTTTGGATGGGGCAGCGGGCGGGGGCATCGATTCGCTGGCGCGCCAATGGTGGCGTGTCCATGGCGATTCGAAAATGGCGGATTGCATCGTCGCGATGGTCGCGCGGGATGGCGCGGAACTGAGAGGGCTGATCGACAGGGCGAAGATCGCGGTGAAAAGTGCGCAGGCGCTGGTTGAAGACCGCATCATCTTCAACCCCAACCGTCCGAAAAACCTGGGGAAAATCGCCTTTGTCTTTCCCGGCGCGGGGAACGCTTTCGCGGGGATGGGCCGCGATCTGGGCGCGGCCTGGCCTGAGATTTTGCGGCGGCAGGATGCGGAGAATCCGCGGCTGGGCTCGCAGTTCGCGGGCGGGCGATTCTGGCGCGAAGAGGCGGTTGAATCGATCGATGCCCGCGATGCAATTTTCGCGCAGGTCTGGATCGGGGCGATGATGAGCGATGCGATGGCGGCCCTGGGGATTCGGCCCAGCGCGGCCATCGGGTATAGCCTGGGCGAGAGCACGGCCCTGTTCGCGCTGCGGGCCTGGCGCGGGCGCGACGAGATGCTGGCGCGGATGCATGGGTCGACGTTGTTCGCATCGGATCTGACGGGGCGGTGCGATGCGGCGCGGCGGGCGTGGGGGCTGGCGGAAGATGAAGCGGTTGACTGGCTGGTGGGCGTGGTGAATCGCCCGGCCGATATCGTGCGGGAAGCGCTGGTGGGGCGTGAGCGCGTTTACCTGCTGATCATTAACACGCCGGGCGAGTGCGTCATTGGCGGCGATCGGGCGGCGGTGCTGCAAGTGGCGAAGGAGATGAATTGCCGGCTGTATCCGGTCAGTGGCGTGACGACGGTGCATTGCGAGGCGGCGCGGCCGATCGAGGCGGCTTATCGCGACTTGCATTTGATGGAGACGGCGGCCGTGGAAGGCGTGCGCTTTTACAGCGGCGCGGCGGGGGCGGGGTATGAAGTGACCTCGGATTCAGCGGCCGATGCGATTGTCCGGCAGGCGATGGGGACGGTCGACTTCGTACGGGTGATCGAATCGGCCTACGCGGATGGCGCGCGGGTGTTTATCGAGATGGGGCCGGGGGCATCGTGCAGCCGGATGATCGGGCAGATTCTGGCGGGGAGGGAGCACCTGGCGGTGGGCGTGTGTCATGCGGGGAGCAGACAATTCGCGAAAGAGCGGGAATTCGCCACGGAGGCGCAGAGGCACGGAGGCCGGAGGGAGAAGAGTGCGGAGAGTGGGCAGGGGGGTGTTGGGGTGTTGCTGCGCGGGCTGGCGAAGTTGGCGGCGGCTGGTGTGGAGATGGATTTGGGGGCGATTTATGGGGGGGCGGCGGATGATGAGTTGGCCGGCCGCGATGTGGGGGGGCGGGCGATTCTGGTGCCGGTGGGGGGGAAGGCGTTTGTCGTGCCGGCGCTGCCGAGGGAAATGCTGCAGACGGCGCGGCCGGAGCATGCGTGTGTCGCGAACGCGGCCAGCAGCGGGGCGGGTGGGCGCGGGGTGGAAGTGGCGGCGGCTGGAAGTGCGGCGATGGCGGGGCACGCGGTTGCGGGGAATTCGGCGGCTGTAAATCCAGCCGCTTCCAATTGGGCGGTTTCCAATTCGGCGGGGGCAGCACCTTGCTGGGATGCCTGCACGAGCACGACGGGCACGTCGATGTTGGGAAACCGGGTGATCGGCAATGAGTTGAAGGCCTGCCAGCCCAGCACCATCAGAATGACGAAGGCCAGA
>JBBRTW010000358.1:0-7752 GCA_038244055.1 Tepidisphaerales bacterium
CTCAGTTCCCGGAAATTCAACACCGCCTGCTCGGCCACCAGACGCTCGTCATCGTTCGCGTATTGCATGCGATCCTCCATGAAAGCACCCACATCCCCGGCCAGTTTAACAAAAGTGCCAAAAGTGCGCGCTACACCCAGAGGCGCAAGATTCTGCGCGCCCGCGAGCGCATGGCCCATTTCATTTGTTATAATCATCGCCATGGCTCCGAGCTTTGTACGTTCGACGATTCGCTCCATGGATGGATACACGCCTGGTGAGCAGCCGGGAATTGGCGAGCGCGTCGTCAAGTTGAATACCAACGAGAATCCCTTTCCGCCCAGCCCGCAGGTGATCCGGGCGATCCAGGAGATCGAGCCGGAGATGCTGCGGCGCTATCCGAATCCAACCGCCGATGTGTTTCGCCACGCGGCCGCGGAGGTGCTGGGCGTCTCCCACGAAATGATCATCGCCGGCAATGGCAGCGATGATATTCTGACCATCGCCACGCGGACTTTCATCGGCCATGGTGAGACCCTCGCCTGCCCCGACCCGACCTACTCGCTCTACCCGGTGCTGGCTCGGTTGCAGGATGCGAAGATCGCCGAGGTGCCGTGGGAAGAGGATTATCAACTGCCGATTGAAGGTCTGCTCAAGGCGAAGCCGGCCGCGATTTATATCGCCAACCCCAACGCGCCGACGGGGACGTTCATCTCGCCCAGCGCGATCGCGGAACTAGCCGATGCGTTCAAAGGGCTGGTGCTGGTGGATGAGGCGTATGTCGATTTCGCGGAAGAGGATTGCCTGCCGCTGATCAAGAAGCACGAGAACATCGTGATTTCGCGGACGTTTTCCAAGGCGTATTCGCTGGCCGGGATGCGGTTTGGCTATGGCATCGGGCAGGCGCAGGTGATCCACGAGATGATGAAGGTCAAGGACAGTTACAACGTGGATGCGGTGGCAATGATGGCGGCGGCGGCCGCGATTAGCGATCAGGAATATGCCCGCCAGCGCTGGGAGCAGATCAAATCCGAGCGGCAGCGGGTGACGGTGGAACTGACGGGCATGGGATGGGATGTGCTGCCGAGCCGGGCGAATTTCGTGCTGGCGCGGGTCCCCGATGGCCAGGGTCGCCAGGCGTATCTCGGGCTGAAGGAACAGGGCATTCTCGTCCGTTTCTTCGATCGTCCCGGATTGACCGACAAGATCCGCATCACCATCGGCCAAAGCCACGAAAACAACGCGCTGCTGGCGGGCGTCAAGCGCCTTGCCGCGGCCGAAAAGGCGGCATAGCCGAATCACGACAATCCATTTCACCGCGGAGACACAGAGGCGCAGAGTCTGAGAGAATGTCGTTGTGCTTCGGACTTCGACTTCACCGATCATTATTCATCATTCATCATTCATCATTCATCCTTTGCTTTCCTGAACCCTGAACCCTGAACCCCGACCCCCCCATGGCCAAGCAGACCCACGGACGCATCGCCGAACTATCCCGCCAGACCAAGGAGACGCGCGTCCGCGTGACGCTCAATCTCGACGGCTCGGGCAAGACCACCACCGAAACCGGCGTGGGGTTTTTCAATCACATGCTCGATCTGCTCGGCCGGCACGGCCTGATCGATCTGTGTGTTCATGCCGAGGGGGACCTGGAAGTCGACTCCCATCACACGGTGGAGGATGTCGGCATCGTGATCGGGCAGGGGATCGAGAAAGCCCTCGGCGACAAGCGCGGCATCAACCGCTACGGCTGGGCGACCGTCCCGATGGATGAGAGCCTGGCGCAGGTGGCGGTGGATCTATCCGGCCGGCCTGCGTTCGTTTTCAACGTCAAGTTCACTTCGCCGACAATCGGAGATTTTCCGGTGGAGCTGGTCGAGGAATTCTTCAAGGCGATTGCGATCAACGCGAAGGTGAACCTGCACATCAATGTGCTCTACGGCACGAACAACCACCACATCGCCGAGGCGATCTTCAAGGCGACCGCCAAGGCGCTGCGGCAGGCGGTGTCGCTGGATCCGCGGAATCACGATGTGCCGAGCACGAAGGGCTCGTTGAACGGGTAGGGGTGCGATGACAATCCAGAGGCGGGCCGAGGCAGCGACAATGGCGTCGGCGGACTGATTGCCGCTGCGCGGTGATCTGGCTGGGGAGGGGCGGGCCGGGCGGGCGGCGACTGGATTGCAGGCACATCGACAAGGGGATGCCAACGAAGATTCATCGGGCAAGGCAGACCGCGTTCGCGCGCGCCGGTCGCCGCATCCGCGCGGCCATGCAAAATTTGCAGTCAATCAATCGCGCGGGGTTCATCCTGCTATTTTGAGTTTTGTCGTTCTGCCAGGCACCGGCATACGCGAATGCGTTCCAGATTGGAATTCACATCCGCGTATGTGCTTTGAAAGTCATCTGGCGATTCTCATGTTCGCTTCACTCGCAACGAGCAGAATCGCTCAGACATTTCGTCCACTCTTCGAAGGAGAGTCCCATGAATTCCACCTCATCTCGATCCGGCCGTCTTAACGCACGTCGCTCGCGCCAACAGGAGAAGGCCCGCCGCATGATCCGGGCGGCCGTGGGGCTGGATCCATTGGAAACGCGAACAATGCTGACGGGAAATGCGTTCGTCAGTTGTCTGTACGACCTCAACGGCAACGGACTCAAGGATGCCGATGAGCCGCCTCTGGTGGGGTGGACCGTGTTCGCCGACCTGAACAAAAACGCCGCGCTGGATGCGGGCGAACCGTCGCTGCTCACCAATGTCGACGGCGAGGCCACCCTCACCGGCCTGGGCAGCGGCAAGGTGGATATCCGGGAGATTCTGCCGAGCGGCTGGTCGACAACAACCGGCACCGATTTGCAGCGCGTCAACATCAGCAATAACACTACGACCGATGTGGTCTTTCTCAACGCGCCGGGCACGCCCTACGGCAGTGTCACCGGCACGGTCTGGAACGATGTCAATGGCGACGGAATCCGCGCGGCCGCCGATGCCGGCATTCCCGGCTGGACTGTCTTCGCCGATCTCAACACAAACCGGGTCAAGGATGCGGGCGAGCCCTTTGCGATCACCGATGCTTCCGGCCAGTACACGATTTCCGGCCTCACCACCGGGCAATACAAGATTCGCGAGATCACCCCGACCGGTTGGGACCCGACCCTGGGATTCAACGGGGCCAACACAGTGGATGTGACGGCCGGCAGCGCCAGCGTTTCCGACTTCGGCAATTTCAGCATCGCCAGCGTCGGCACGATTCAGGGGACCGTCTGGAACGATGTGAATGCCGATGGCGTCCGGGCCGGCGGCGACCCGGGAATGGGCGGCTGGACCGTGTTTCTCGACCTCAATTCCGACGGCAGCCCGACCGCCGGTGAGCCATCGGCGGTGACCGATACCGCGGGCGTCTACTCATTTCCCTCGGTCATCGTCGGCACCTACAAAGTGACCGAAGTGCTGCAATCGGGATGGAATCTCTCGCCGGGGCACGCGATCAGCACGAATGTCACGGTCGTGAGCGAGGGCACCCCCAATGCGGACTTCGCCAATTTCACGCCCACGCTGGGGTCGGTCAGCGGCACGATTTGGAACGACATCAACGCCGATGGAATCATGGGCGCTGAGCCGGGCCTATCGGGATGGACTGTCTTCATCGACCAGAATGCCGATGGGTTGCTCAGCGCTGGGGAGCTTTCAGCGGCAACCGATGCGAGCGGCAGCTACACGCTGGCGGGCGTTCCGGTGGGTTCGCTGGTCGTCCGCGAGATTCCGCAGGTCGGCTGGAGCGCCACCGCGCCGGGCACGGGCATGCAGACCGTGATCGTGCAGAATGCCTCCAACATCAGCGGTATTAATTTCGGCAACAAGCAGCGCACCGATGGCGCGATCAGCGGCACGGTCTTCGCCGATACGAATCAGAATGGCGTGAAGGACGCCGGCGAGCGGGGGCTGGCGGGAATCACCGTCTACATCGATACCAACAACAACGGCGTACTCGATGCCTCCGAGCCGACCGCGGTGAGCTCGGCCGATCTGTTTTATACGCCGGCCGTGGATGAAACGGGCACCTACACCTTCACGCACCTGCCCACGGGCGCCTATCACGTTCGGGAAATCGTGCCGGCCGTTCTCAGTTCCACACCGGTTGCCGCCACCGAGCAGGCGATCACCCTCGCCGCGGGGGAAGACCGCCGCAACGTGAATTTCGCCGACGTTTTCCGGCCGAACGAGATTCACGGCCTGGTCTTCGACGATTTGAACAAGAATCACGTCCGCGATGTGGGCGAAGCGGGTCTGGGGGGCGTTACCGTCTATCTCGATCTGAACCGCGACAACCTCTATCAGGCCACCGAGCCGCGCACAGTCACCGGCGTCGATGGCTCGTACTCCTTTACCACCAGCCTCGCCCCCGGCTCTTACGTTGTCCGCGAGCTACGCCACTCCGGCCGCGAGCATTCCTATCCCACGACCACCAGCGGCATTCTCTGGCCTGGCGGCGTCAGCAATCCGGCCATCGGCAATGTCACGCCCACGAGCATCACCACCTCGCTCAGCCAGGGGCAAGTGGAGCACGACAACGTCAGCCTCACCCTCCCCGGCAGCGGCGCGCTGACCAACATGGTCGATGTCTTCCTCCTCTTCGATGACACCGGCAGCTTCACCGCCAACAGCCCGATCGTCCGCGCGGCTTTTCCGCAGATCATCAGTTCATTGCAGACCGCGATGCCCACGGTTGACTTCGGGTTTGGCGTCGGCCGGTTCGAGGAATATGCCAATTTCGCTTCGGAATTTGCCACGGGCCGGCCGTTTATCCTCAATCAGCCGATCGTCGATCAGAATACGCCCGGCTTCTCGGCCGCGATTCAATCGGCGCTGGATCGCACCGCGCCCGGCTACGGCGGGGATCAGCCCGAGACCGATATCGAAGCCCTCTGGCAGATGGCCACAGGCAGTGGTTTCGATGGCAACAACAACGGCACCACCACCGACAGTGGCCCGGCCGGCATGGTGTCGACCCAACTCACTCCGGGCAATAGCGGCGATGTGCCCTCATTCGGCTCGTTCACGGTGGACACGGCGGGCGGGGTGCTGCCGGCGGCCGGCACCATCGGCGGCGCGGGCTTCCGGGCCGGAGCGCTGCCGATCATCCTGGTCGCTACCGATACCGGCTTTGCATTCCAGCCGGCGGGTGAAACATCGATCACGGGAATCAATGGACTGACGCTGCCGATGTCGGCCCTCACCCAGACCTCGCGCAATACGACACCCTTCTCCTCAGGCGCGGGCATCCAGCAGACCATCACCGCGCTCAACGCCCTGGGCGCGATGGTGATCGGCCTGGGCACCAATGGCGGGACGACCATCGACCCGCGCCAGGATCTCGAAGCCATCGCCAAGCTCACCGGCGCCGTCAATCACACGCTGACCACCATCCCCAACGGCACGCTCACCCCAATCGCGCCAGGCGACCCGTTCTATTTCCAGATCAGTTCCGGCTTCGGCGCCAGCGTCGCCAACGGCGTCGTGGCGGCCATCCAGAACGGCATTTCCAACGTCGCCTTGAACATCACCGTCCGGGCCTCGGACCCGCGCGTCAGCATCGGCTCGACGCCGGGCGTCGTGAACAACATCGGCGCGGGCCAGACGGCGGCGTTTGATGTCACCTTCACCGGCGATGGCCGGCCGCACCGGTTCGATCTTCAGTTCGTCCGCCAGGGAACGGATGTCGTGCTCGGCTCGATTCCCGTGGTCATCGGCACACCCATCGTCGGCGATGGCTACGAGTATGAAGATCTGACGGAAGGCCAGATCACCCAGCTCGATGATTTCGGAAGTTGGGTCAACCCGCTTCTGCCGGCCAACACCGCGCCCACTTATTCCAAGGGATCGAGTCAGTCGCTCACCGAGGATTCCGGCCCGATGAGCGTTCCCGGCTGGGCGACGGGCATCAGCACCGGCGCGCCGGCGGAGACGGATCAGTTGGTCGACTTCCTGGTTAGCAACGACAACCCCGCGCTGTTCACCGTGCAGCCGTCCATCGCATCCGATGGCACGCTGTCCTACACGCCCGCGCCCGGCACCATCGGCTCGGCGACCGTGACCGTCCGCCTGCACGATACCGGCGGCACGGTTGGCGGCGGCGTCGATACCAGCGCGGCCCAGACTTTCACCGTGCAAGTCAATTCGGCCGTGCCGCTGACGGTCACCTCGCGAATGGACATCCCCGCCCGGCAGGCGGTGGTACTCGATCTGAGCGCCAACATCGCCGGCGGCCCGCTGGCCAGCGCGTTGCAACTTATGAATCTGACGACCGGCCTGCCCGCGACTCTACCCGCGCCCGCTTATGACCCCGCGCTCCATCGCATCACCATCGACTTCTCCCAACTCAAGCTTCCCAATGGCAACTACCGGCTGACGATCGCCGCCGGAGCGCTCCCCGGCCTGGCCGCCGATCACCAGTTCGATTTCTTCCTGCTGGCCGGCGATGCCGACCGCGATCGCACGGTGGGGCTCAATGATCTTCTGACCCTCGCCAACCATTACGGCCTGTCGGGCGTCGCCTATGCCGATGGCGATTTTGATGGCGATGGCATCGTCAGCTTAAACGATCTTCTGACCCTGGCGAATAATTACGGTCTTCACCTCGATCCTCCAGCAGCACCGGCCGCGGTTCCGGCGGCCGCGCCGGCTCCGGCGGAAGTGACGCCCGCAGCCTCCAGCACTGCCGCCGCTCCGGCGGTCGTTTCATCGGCGGCCCCGGCCGTCACACCGGCAACACTCCCCATCATCACCTCGGTGCGGTCGCCGCGCGCGACCGCGTTGAAGTCGACAACCGCGAAGCCTCCTGTGCAGGTTCGTCCCGCGGCTCCGATCAGCCGGCCGATCGTCAAACCCAATCGAGCGCAGTCCACTGCCGCTCAGTCCAAAACGAGCACGGCCGCACCCAGCGCCAAATCCTCCACCCGACAAAGCGTTTTTTCGGCCTCGCCGATCTTCGGCGCTTCCAGCTTTGCGAAAAAGCGTACGCCCACCGCCGCAGTCTGGGCATGAGCCATGGTTGACAAGGTGCATTCTCTTGAGCCTATGATGGGTAGACGCGGTGGTGCCCTCGATCATGGATACGCCCGCCAATCGCCAGGCGATGCCCAGCGCCGATTGGAGCAAGTGGCCGACGGTCGCCGACGTTGCCGCAACGATGGCATTTCTGGCATCGCCCCAGAATGTGGTGACGCGCGGGGCGCTGGTGCCGATCTATGGGCAAAGTTGATTGCGATGCTCGGCCACAAGCAAGGATGAACCCACGCCGCGTACAACCATTTACAAGCGCTTCCACCCCGCCACAGGCCGCGCCACTCCATCCACTTCAACGCCCGATTTTCCGACCTTGATCTGCTTGGCGCGCTGCAGCGAGCCATCGTCCATCCGCACTTCGTACGTCGCCGGCGCGAGGGAAACCTCGGCCAGTTCGATCGCGATGACCTCCGATTCGGCATCGAATTTCCGGGTGCCGAAGAGCACCGATCGGACGGCCGCGCGAACGCGCTGCGGGCGGCCCCAGACGACGGTCTCGAAATCCATCCCTTCGACCTCCCCATCAAAAAAATCGCCATTGGTCAGGATGAGCCCGCGCTTGCTTCCGGGCGCGCCGGCATCGGGCGGGATGGGATTGAAGACCAGACGGGCGATGCCTTCGCGCGGTGTGGTGAATCCCTTGTCGTCGCGGATGTAGCGCACGACGGTCGCGTTCAGGCCGATCGGCTGACACGCAAGCATGTCGC
>JBBRTW010000359.1:0-7737 GCA_038244055.1 Tepidisphaerales bacterium
ATTCGAGGTTGACGCTTTCCGAGATGGGGACGCCTTCGGGGGATTTTTCCGGGTAGGTGGATTCGACGCCGACTTCATCGTACTTCACATCGGCGAATGAGCCGGAGACTTCGGCGACGCGGAGGTTGGCGACGGCGAATCCCTTGAGCAGCGCATCGGAGCGGGCATCGCGGGTGGTGAACTGGGTGAGCTCGATGTAGATCACGCGGGTGGCGCCGGTGGCCGCGCCCAGCAGGGGGGCCACATCGCTCAAGGCCCGGCCTTCGTATTCGGGGTGGTTCTTCTGCCATTTGAGAACCGCGCGGGCATCGATGATCAGAGCGCCCTTGAGATCCTCCGCGGCCGGGGCGGCCATCTTGAGCTTATTCATCACGCCCTGCGAAATCTCGCCGCGCAGGGTGGGGTATTCGAAACTCGGCCCGCGATCCACCCAGGTCATGATGGCGACGCGCTGATTCTGCAACCCGGCGTAGCGGGCCTTGACCGATGCGCTGGGCATGGCCGAGGCGATGTACCCCAAGGCCGCGCAGCCGGCGCTGGAGAGCAGCAAAATCGAACAGAGGCAAAACGTGGCGAGGGGTCGAATCATGGTGTGAATCTCCGCGGAAAGGTGCGAAGGCGATCGATCAGGGCGGCCAGTGGTCGCGTTGAGCCAGGTGGATGAAAATCTTCCAGCCCCATCCGCCCAGCGCGATGGAGAGAAGCACCATGACCCAGTAGCGGCCGGGGATGAAGTTCAGCAGGCGATAGACCGGCCGGCCGGTCAGGGCGATATAGTAGCCGATCCAGACCGTGGTGCAGCAACCGATGGCGATGACGAACCCCATCGGCTGGAGGTAGAGGCTGGCCAGCCAGTTGCCATGGACGAAGTGGGTGACCGAGGTGGTGAACCCGCAACTCGGGCAGGGCAAATTGGTGCGAATTTCAAACTGGCATGGGGCGAGTCCTAATTGGGTATGGGTGGAGTAGCCTTGGGTGGGTGGAGCGAGATACGCGCCAAAAAGGAGGATGGCCAGAGCCCCGGTGGCGATGGCAGCGGCCGAGGCGCGGACCCAGAACCCGGGGAGGGGTGGGAGCTCGTCTTTGGTATAGATAAGAGGTACGGCCTGTTCCACTGGGAGGATGACTGTACCCGTTTGAGGGGTCGAGGGGCAACTTTTGCGTAGGTCAGTAGCTCAACTTAGCTAGCTCGACATTCCGATGTCGAGGCCTTTTCCCCACCTGCACCCCGGGTATTTCTGAATGCCGCAGAAACTCAACATTGGAATGATGAGCTACGACGCATGTCGAGGCCCTTTTCGGCTTGCGACCCTTCTTTTCCGAATGCCGCAAAAACTCGACATCGAAATGTCGAGCTACGTGGTTTCGTAATGTTGCTAAATTCAAATCGCATGCAGCGAGGCTTTCTGGACCGCGTTTTGTATAGAGATGGGAGTAACCACCCCGATGATGTGGAGACTGCCTGATTGATGTGCAAAGTTGCAGTGAATTCGGACCTGCGTGCGCACTAATATAACATTTAGGCAAGCCAGATCATTGACAACGACTATTCCGGCCCGATAAGTTGAGTTGAGATGCGAGCGGCCCAGACGCCAGGTGGTGGTCCCCAGACCGATGGGGCGTCCCGGAATTGCGGCCGGCTGTATTGCGGTTGCAAGTTGTTATTTTGACCGGGCTTACCATTCAATTTGGCGGCGGGCGTGACAGGGTGCGGGCCGGATAATCGCCGGCTCGGTGGTGAAGTTGTCCTGGAGCGTCGCGGTTCGGATGAATTTTTGAGCATTGGTTAGATGGTTTCCGCCGGGTTTTATGGGCGGTCAGGTTTTGGGCAGTTGTGCGTCTGTCGGCCGGAAGGTTGGCGGCGCTCGTTTTTGAGAAGAGAGCAAGGTCAATCTTATGCGCGTGTTCATGCTTGGGTGGGAGTTTCCTCCGTTCATCAGTGGTGGCCTGGGTACGGCCTGCTACGGGTTAACCAAGGCCATGAGCGGCCTGGGCACGGAGATCCTGTTCGTGCTCCCCCGGCCGGTGACATCGCCGTTCTCGACGCACGTCAAGCTTCTGAGCCCGCGCGCCGATTCGCCGCTGGCCGCGCCGATGACGGAATTCCGGCTCGATGAGTTCGAGCACGTCTCCTTCCGCACGATTCCTTCGCGGATGGATGATCCGTATGCGCGCCCCGAGCCGGCCGAGACCATCGCCGACAAATCGCGCACGACCAAGGGCTCGAGTTCGACCACCGGCGGCGAAGGCAATACCGCCACGCCGGGCTTCGTCGCCGAAACTCCCAAGACGGGCGATCACTACGCGGGCGACATGTTTGGGGAGATTCAGCGCTACGCCTCGCTGGCGACCGAAATCGCGCGGCACGAGACTTTCGATGTGGTGCATGCCCACGACTGGATGACCTTCCCCGCCGGGCTGGCGGTGGCGGCGCTCAAGGGCGTGCCGCTGGTGGTGCATGTGCATTCGACCGAGTTCGATCGCAGCGGGGTGAACGTCGACACGCGCATCTACGATATCGAGCGCCGCGGCATGCACGGCGCGATGAAGATCGCGGCCGTCAGCTCGCTCACCAAGAATATCTGCGTGCATCACTATGGCGTGGAGCCCTCGAAGGTCGAGGTCATCTACAACGCCGTTGAGTTCAACGGCAACGGCGAGTTCGACGAGGAGAAATACAAGATTCACTCCGATGAGAAGATCGTTCTCTTCCTGGGGCGCATCACGATGCAGAAAGGCCCGGAATACTTCCTGGCGGCCGCCAAGAAGGTCCTGGAGGTGATGGACAATGTGAAGTTCGTCATGGCCGGCAGCGGCGACATGATCCGGCGGGTGATTGAAATGGCCGCCAGCATGGGGATCGGGCACAAGGTTTTGTTCACGGGATTTTTGCGCGGAGCGGATGTGGAGCGCGTCTTCAAGATGGCGGATCTGTACGTCATGCCCAGCGTGAGCGAGCCCTTCGGCATCGCGCCGCTGGAGGCGATGAGCCACGATGTCCCGGTCATCGTCAGCAAACAGTCCGGCGTGGCGGAAGTTTTGAATCACGCGCTGAAGGTCGACTTCTGGGACATCAACGAGATGGCCAACAAGATCATCGCCGTCCTGCGCCACCCGCCGCTGGCCAGCACCCTGCGGCAGCACGGGAGCTTCGATGTGCGCAAGCGCACCTGGGTCGATGCGGCCAGGGAGTGTGTGGAGGTGTATGGGCAGGCGGTGGGGATGGTGAAGGGGAGGTAGGGCGATTGCGGAATTTGGATTGCGGATTGCGGATTGGAAGAAGGCCGCAATCGTAATGCGGTAATGCCGCAGATGCCGCTCACTCCCTCTCCCAAGCGGCGTAGATAAAGCTCAATCGCCTGGCCGCGCCATCGCCGCATGGGAGAGGGCGGGGGTGAGGGGTTGGCGCGGCAGGAGACTGGTGCTCCGAAGCGAGCCAATCACCGGATGAGGTTTAACATTCCATGCCAATCGGCGATCCCAATCCGGTCGAAATCCATCCCCTGATTTGTGGGGGTGACGCATGCATCGCCGGGACGCGGATACCGGTATGGGTTCTGGAGCAGGCGCGCAGGCTCAGAGCGAGCGACGCAAAGCTTCTCGAGGCCTACCCCACACTCCGAGCCGAGGATCTGGCCAACGCATGGGCGTACGCTCGTCTGCATCGAGTGGAAATCGAGCGGCAGATTCTGGAGAATGAGGCGGCGTAATTTCCACGTCGTGTCGACGGCCAGCCATCGCTTCGGTTTAAATTATTTCCGCGGAATGCCAAGCACATCGAACGGATTCATCGCTTCAATTTCCGTCGTAAATGCTCTCGCGGCTGTCATCCACAAAATGGCCAACGGGCGGATGGCCGGCGGACCATTCGCGAAGCCGGGCAATCCAATCATCGTCCGGGGCAGGCGCGATTTCGACGTTATCCATGACGATCACGCGCACCCGCCGGCCGTGCAAATTCTGGGTGCGCAGGATGTCTTCCCACGTTCCTTCGATTATTTGGTCAGCCATCGCGGATTTCGCTTTCTACATCCATTCTATCGTCATCCGGCGGCGATATCTCCGGATTACGCCAGCGCCTTCTTGAGGAACTTAATCCCCTTCACCGCGATATCCTGGTTGCTCGGCTCGATCTGCCGCCAGATGGCGGCCGCGCGGGCGATGACCTTCACATCCGTTGTGAAGCTCTCGATCACCACATCGCCATTGTACTTGACGGCCTTGAGCGCCTTGATGATTTCCGGCCAGGCGATGTGGTCGCCGCCGGGGGTGCCGCGATCGCTGCCGCAGGCGTGGAAGTGGCCCAGCAGTTTGCCGGCCTTCTTGATGGATTTGGCCTGGTTCTTCTCCTCGATGTTCATGTGGAAGGTATCGAGGTGGATCAGCAGGTTGGGGCTGGCGACATCGGCGATCATCTTCAGGCCCTGGTCGCAGGTGTTGATGAAATCGGTCTCGAAGCGGTTGAGCGGCTCCATGCATATCTTGATCCCCTGCTTCTCCGCGTATTGCATCACTTCCTTGAGATTCTTGACCACGGTCTTCCACTGGCTGGCCTTGTCCTTGTCCTCTTCGGCATTGGCCCGGCCGACAGCGCTGTACACCGGGCCGATGACATTGGCATTGCCGAGCACCTTGGCCTGATCGATGATGGCCTTGAGATAGATCTTGCCGGTCTCCTGCTGGGTGGGGTCGCCGCGCAGGTCGCGATCCGGGCCCATGCAGGCGCAGACCGAGCCGCAGACGAGCTTGTTCTTGATCAGCTCGGCCTGGATGTAGGCCGGGTCGATGTGGGAAGGGTCCTCGATGGGGATCTCCACGGTTTCGAATCCCCATTTTTTGAACATGGGGAAAAGTTTGGTGGAGTCGTTGGTGAACGGCGATGTGAACAGAAAGGTGTTGATTCCAAGTCTCATAGTGCGGGATATTGTCGGGGCCGGCGGGGAAATTTCAAATAGGCGCGCCGGTGAGAACAGGGAGAATGATTTGAAATCGCACCCGGGTAGATACAATAGCGGGGTTGGCCGTGGTGTCGGTTGGTTGGCGGCGGGATAGGATTGCGGCGGCGGCCGGCGCGTGGATGCAGGTTCGGCGCGATGGCGCAGGGAGCGAAGCATGATGATTCCAGCATTTTTCGTGATCGCGCAGGAGTCGACGAGAGTCGCCCCGGAATCGGCCGCCGGGGCCAGCAACACCACCCTGGGCTTCATCATCATCGGCGGGGTGCTCGTGCTGATCGCGCTGGTGGGGTATCTCTTCGGGAAGAATCGCGCGATCCAGCGGCTGGCGCGGCGCTGTCCGCGCTGCGATGCGCTCTACGACCACGGGCGGTTTTGCCCCAAGTGCGGGTTGGAGCGGGTGGACCCGATGGCCTGATGCCACCGCGCGATGCTGCCACGACCATCATCGTCTAACGGCCGGCGGCGCGGGCGGGTATGCTCATGGAATCACGCCAGCAAGGAGCATCATGCCGCGCATTGTCTGTTTTACGATTGCCGTTTTGATCGCCTCCGCGCTTCGGGCCGCCGAGCCCGGCGCGCGGTTTCACGTCTCGGTCACCGGTGATGATGCGAATCCCGGCACGCTCGAAAAACCTTTCAAATCGCCGCAGCGAGCCCGCGATGCCGTGCGGGAACTGAAGAAAGCCGCCAACGGCGCTCTGCCGGTTGGCGGCGTGGTGATCCAACTTCACGCCGGTAGGCACTATCTGGCCGAGACGCTGGTTTTGACGCCCGAAGATTCCGGGATCAGCGCCGACTCGGCCATCGGCTACATGGCCGCGCCGGGCGAATTAGTCACACTCTCCGGCGCTATCAAGCTGATGAACCTGACCTGGATTCCATACAAGAACAACATTGTTCAGGCCAAACTCCCGGCCGCGAAAGAGGGCAAACTCGATTTCGATCAGTTGTTTCTCGATGGCCGGCAACTGATTCTGGCGCGCTATCCGAATTTCGACCGGGCCGCCAAATATTTTACCGGCACCGCCGCCGATGCGATCGCGCCGCAGCGCCTCAAGACCTGGGCTCATCCGGAAACCGGATTTCTCCATGCGATGCACACGGGTCACTGGGGCGACATGGCATTCGCGATCACCGGCGTGGATGCCAAGGGGAGCGCGATTCTAAAAGGCGGATGGCAGAACAACCGCCCATCGCCGCCGCATAAGGATCATCGGTTTGTGGAAAATATTTTCGAAGAACTCGATGCGCCGGGGGAGTTTTATCTCGATAAGTCGGCCGGGGTTCTCTACCTGATTCCCCCGGCCGGCTACGATGCCGCGAGGCTCGCCGCCGCGCTCATCGAAGCGCCGACACTCAAGCACCTGATCGAATTCCGGGGGACCGCTCCCTCTCCCAAGGGCGGCCAGACTGCTCCCGATAGCGGAAACGCGAAACCGCCCGTGGGAGAGGGCGGGGGTGAGGGGTCTTCGAATCTGAAGCGCGGCTGGTCATCAACTGCCCAATTCATCACCCTTTCCGGCCTGACAATCTCCCATTCCGGCCGCACCTTCATGGAGCCTTACGAGCCGCTGCTCCGCTCCGACTGGTGCATCTACCGCGGCGGCGCGGTCTTTCTCGAAGGCACGCGCGACATCTCGATCGCAAACTGCAACTTCGAGCATCTCGGCGGCAATGCGCTGTTTGTTTCGAAGTACAACCGCCGCGTTACGGTTGCCGGATCGCGCTTCACGGAGATCGGCGCGAGCTGCATCGCCTTCGTGGGAGATACATCGGCCGTGCGGATGGCCGGCGTCAAAGGGTATGGCGATGCGATTGACTACGCCGCGCTCGATAAAACACCCGGCCCGAAAAGCGATGATTACCCGGCCAACTGCCGTGTCTCGGATTGCCTGATGTTTCACTTCGGCACGGTGGAGAAACAGGTGGCGGGCGTGGATATCGACATCGCGGCGCGGATCACCGTATCGCACTGCTCGATCTACGATTGCCCGCGAGCGGGGATCAATATCGGCGGCGGATATTTTGGCGGGCACCTCATCGAACACTGCGATGTCTTCGACACGGTCAAGGAAACCGGCGACCACGGCTCGTTCAATTCCTGGGGCCGCGACCGCTACTGGAAACTCAAGGGCAAAACTCTGGAAGAAGCCGCCAGGGAAATCCCCGGGCTGGCGATGCTGGATGTCATCGAGCCGATCACGCTCAGCCACAACCGCTGGCGCTGCGATCACGGCTGGGATATCGATCTCGATGATGGATCGAGCAATTATCGCATTGTCAACAATGTCTGCCTCGGCGGCGGCTTGAAGAATCGCGAAGGGTTCGGCCGGGTGGTGGAGAACAACATCATGGTGGCCAATTCGTTCCATCCGCATGTCTGGTACAGGGATTCGCAGGATGTGTTTCGGCACAACATCGTGCAGACTGCGTATCGGCCGATCGGGATCAAGCAGTGGGGCAAGGAGGTCGATTTCAATTTATTCCCCGATGAAAAAGCACTGATGGCCGCGCGGAAAAATGGCACCGATGCGAATTCGGCCTTCGGTGATCCCGAGTTCGTCGATGGCAGCGCCGGCGATTATCGCGTGAAGGAAACTTCGCCGGCGCTGAAGATCGGCTTCCGGAATTTCCCGATGGATCAGTTCGGCGTAACCAGCGCGCGGCTGAAGAGGGAAGCGCGGACACCTTCATTCGGCGCGGCCGCCAAAGCAGCCGGGCTGGCGCGCGATCCCAAACCGCGCGATTTTCTGGGGGCCAGGATCAAGAACATCATCGG
>JBBRTW010000360.1:0-7734 GCA_038244055.1 Tepidisphaerales bacterium
CCGATACGCCCTTGACCGTGTCCTCGAAACCCGTCAACAGAGCCAGCACCTTCTGCTGGCCCTTGAGATCCTTGGTCTCGTTGGCCTCGCGCTGCGCCAAATCGGCGGCCAGCAGAATGGCCGAGACTTTATAAAAAGTCAGCCGCGGCTTCTGGGCCTCGGTCGCCTTGGTCAGCTCGGTGTCCAGCCGCGCATTCATATCCGCCGCCAGCTTCTGAATCTCCGCCACCAGCGCCTTCTTGGAGCCCGGATCGAGCGCCTTGTCATCCAGAACTTCCTGAAGGGCTGAAAGCTGATAGAAGCGGGCATGCACGATGGCCGGATGATTCTCCGGCACCTGCTTGAGCACCGCCGCCGCTTCCTTGAACATCGAGCGGTCGAACAGCCGCTTGCCGTAGACGAACGTGTATTCCTTGCGCCCCAGGGCGATCGCCGTCTTCCAGGTCTGGTCGATGAGCTGCTGCGTCTTGTCGCGGCCGGCGAGGGCGGAGTCCTTCCGGATGACTTCGACACCCGCCAGCGCGTTGTCCAAAATCATCGACTTGCGATCCGGGCTCTTGCCGTGCTCGGTCAGGTAATGCAGCGACTGCTCCACCGACTCGGTGGGCTTGCCGAGCTTGGCCTCGAACATGGCCGCGAGAAAGACCGCTTCATCCACCGCGTCCTCGGATACGTTCGCCTGGCCTTTGCGCTTTTCGATTTCCATCGCGGCGGCGATCGCCTTTTCAAGCACCGGCTTGCCCTTGTCATCGGCGTTGCCGTCCTTGGCGCGCTTGAATTCATCCACGCCCTTGGCTTCCAGCGCCCGCAGAAGCACCGTATCCATCTTGGCGACCGGCGCATCGGCCGGCATCCGGTCCAGCAGCATCTTCTTGATCACCGGCTCCAGGCTCGGGTTCTCCTTCATCACCCGGTTCAGAACCTGCTCGCCCAGGTCGTGCTGCTTGCGCTTCTCGCCGGGGTCCTTGGTCAGCTCCTCCTTCATCTCCGCGATTCGGAATTCCATCAGCCCCACGCTCCCCGAAACGGCGGCCGCCTCCTTCGCGTTCAGGTTCCCCTTGATCCACTGGGTCAGCTCCACCAGCGCCTTGTCGGCCTGCGGAGGATGCTTGGCCATCAGGTGATTCAAGGCCATCGAAAAATGAATTTCGTACTGCGCGAATTTGTCGAGACCCGCGACCTTGTCGGCCTCATGGAGCATCTTGTCGGCCTCGGCGGGCTTGCCGCCAACCATGTAGAGCTTGCCGAGTTGCGTTTTGACCAGTCCTTCGAGCTTGTATTCGGGCTTCTGAAATTCGGTGAGATAGGCGATGGCCGCCTCCGCCGTTTCCTTGCGCTTAGGGTCGGCCGGGTCCATCGAAAGAGCCACCCCGTAGGCCACCATGGCGCGGGTGAAATTGGCGGTGTTGCCGCGCTCGTCCAGGTCCGTCCACTTCTTCAGATCGGCATCGCTGGGGCGGGCCTTTCCCGCCAGAACCGCATTCTTCTGCAGGTCGCATTCTTCAACCGTCTTGTCGAGGAGCTTGGTCACGGCCACGGCCGCATCGTTGAGCTCCGATTGCCGCGAAGGCGACTCGCCCAGGTTTTCGATCTGGGCGATCTGGCCTTTCATGCCGTGTTCGATCATCAGGCTGGAGACGGTCATTAAAACGGCCGTGTCCTTGGTGCCGCGCATGAAGTTGTCGACGCCCTTGACCGCATCGGACAGCAGCGCCCGCCGCTGGCCGGGCTTAAGGGAGGGATCGCCGATGCGGCGGATGGCTTCCGCGCCGCGGATGGTCTTCTGCCGGTCGGCGGGGATGTTGTTCTTCTTGAAGTAATACTTCAGGAGCGATTCCATCTCGCGATTGGCCATGGCCGACATGAGCTGGTCCTCCGCCGCCAGCGCGTTGGCCCGCGCGGCATCGGCGGGCGAGAGCGTCGCCGGCGCGGGCGGCCTGACCGGCGGCTTGGGCTGGGCCCACGCGGCCGAGGCGATCGACATCGAAGCGGCCGACGCCGCCAGCCACAACTTCCAACCCGATCCAACTCGCGCGGACGTGTTCATGGAATTGGTCCTTTCATCTCATGCTTCAATAGACTTACGGATGAACCGCAAGAATAGTTTCAGACACCCGAAGGTGCAATCGCGCTCAGGTGCCATGCTTAGACCCGCCGCCAACAACCATCGTACGCGCAATGGCCTCCATCGGCGGGGATAAGCATGCGGCTCGATCGCGCTCAAGTGCCCTAATCCTTCGCCGATCCAAACGCCACCTTCGGCCATTTCGCCGCCAGCGCCGCCTCATACGCCGCCGTCACATGCTGATACCGTGTATTGAGGCGCGGGTGGATGACCACCTGCATTTTCGCCAGCGGCGTGCCGGCCGATTCATGGCTGGCGCGCTTGGCATCCAGCGCGACTCCAAGGGCGGCCGGGTCGCTGAACGACTCCCCGCCCGCCAGCCGCGCGCTGAACGACCCATCCGGCCGCGTCGACACATAAACATCCAGGCTCGGCGGCAGCGGCGCCGGCGGCCGCGGGCCTCGAATGATGCCGTGC
This sequence comes from Tepidisphaerales bacterium, assembly GCA_038244055.1. Classification (GTDB taxonomy): domain Bacteria; phylum Planctomycetota; class Phycisphaerae; order Tepidisphaerales; family Tepidisphaeraceae; genus DASPKW01. Next base: position 2,543 of record JBBRTW010000360.1, read on the forward strand.
GGGTTGGCGCTCGGCAGAAAATGGGCCGCCGCGCCGAATGTGCCCGTGAGCATCAGGAAAATCAAAATCACCATCACGATATCCACTAGCGGCGTCATGTTCGGGCCGGATTCGTAATGCGATGCCTTCACCATGCATTTTTTCATGTTGAAACTCCTTCGTGCCCTTCGTGTCTTTCGTGGTTCAAACTTCTGAATCTCCGCGCGAGAGAACCCGCCCCGGCGCACGCCGCATCATGCGACGAGCGCCGGGCCGGGATTCAATTGGGGCTTGGAAAAAGAAAACTCAGTCCTTGGCTGACTGGAAACCGATCTTGGGCCACTGCGCTTCCATGGCGGCCTGGTAGACGCTCATGATGTGCTCGTACTTGGTCGACAGGCGCGGCGCGATCATGACCTGCATCTTGTCGGCCGTCGAACCGCTGGCCTCGTGGGCCTGGCGCTTCTGCTTCAGCACTTCAAGGAGCTGATCGTATGTCTCGCACTTCTTGTCGCCCACGACGGCCGCATAGTGATCGCCCAGGTTCATCACCCGGATATCCAGTTGCGGATCGGGAACCTTGGGAATCTTCGTCGGGTCCATCGCGCCCTTGCCCGAGGTCTTGATGGGCATCGTGCTGGGCATGAAATGCGATAACGCGCCGAAGCTTCCCGTCAGCATCAGAAAAATCAAAATCACCATCACGACATCCACCAGCGGGGTCATGTTCGGCCCCGAATCGTAGTGAACGGCTTTCGCACCTTTCATTTTCATAACTTCATCTCACTGTGAAGCTCAACATTCTAAATGGAGCTCGACATTCTAAATGTAACTCACCATTCCAAATGTAGCTCACCATTCCAATGTTGAGGGCATTTCGAACGGCCATTTCGCAGCGGCGACAGTCAACTCGACATCGGAATGTCGAGCTACCGTCGAGCTACGCGTCAGTGGCCCGCATCGACGCTGCTCCCCTTCTTGGTCGCGAAGTTCACGCTGGTCACCTGGGCCATGGCGCATTCCTGCAGGATGATCTGAATCTGCGAGTAAACCATGTCCTTGCTGGCGTTGATCACGACCTTGAAATTTTCGCCGCGCTCGCGCTTCATCGCCGTCAGCACCTCGCGCAGCGGGTACTTTCCATCGGCCTGGATCAGCAGTTCCTTGCCCTTCTCGCCCTTGAGATCCACGAGGATCTGAGGCACGTCCGTCTGGCCGGCCTTGGGGTAGAGGTTGAGGGCAAGAACATTGCTCATATCGGTGATCTTCACCCCAAGGTACGTCTGGGGCGCGTCGACCCTGTTATCGATCCCGCTGGAAACGCCGATCTTGGCGACCAGCATGAAGAAAATGATCAGGCACATGACGATATCGATCAGAGGCGTGACGTTGACGCCACCCTCTTTCATGTCGGGCATTCGATGCTTAGTCATCTTATTGCTCCTTTCGGGGAGTAGGCGGTATGCAGTAGGCGGTAGGCGGAAACGACAGAGAAACAGGATTTCTTCCTGCCTACTGCCTACCGCCTACTGCCTACTAAAACGCTACGAAGGAACGGTCGGCGGCATCGGAATCGGCGCTTTGCGCACGACGCCCGGAACCGGAGCGGGGGCCGGACCACCGCCGGGACGAACCGCCACCGCGGCGCTGGCCGCGGGCTTGGCTTCGGCCGGCTTGATCAGGAGAAGGAGCTCTTCGGCGATGAGTGCCGCCTGGATGGTGATGCGATCCACCATCGTCCGCTGGATGCCGAACACCGCAAGACACGGCACGGCCAGGAACAGACCCAGGAACGTGTGGCACAACGCTTTCGAAATACCGCCCGCCAGCGTGGCCGGATTGGCGTCGCCGCCGGCCGCCATCAGATCCTGGAAGGCTTCGATCATGCCCATGACCGTACCCAGAAGACCCAGCAGGGGTCCAAGGTTGCCGATGATGTTCAAATACTCGATTTTGCGGAACTGCTCGGCCGTCTGCTCGGCGATGGCGGTTTCCATCGCTTCTTTCATCGAGGAGAAGCTGGGAGCGCGCTTGAGGGCCGGATTGAGCGCCCGGGAGATGAAGCTCGGGTCGGTTTCAGTGAACTCGATGAGTTCCTTGAACTCGCGCCGGCCGACCAGCTCGCGGATGTGATTGACGCTGGCTTCGGGCATCAGCACCGATGACCGGATCTTGATGAAACCCTGGATGATCAGGGTCAAGCCGACGATCGACAGCAGCGCCACCGTAATCGACACGAAGTCGACGTTCGAAAGAATCAGCGAGAACAGATTCTGTTTTTGGGCGTGCGCTGCCGCAGCGCCTCCGGCGGCGGGGGCATCCGCCGCTCCGCTGATGTTGGTGATCACCAGGATCACGCCGACCATCAGCAACAGCAACCCGATACGAACCTTGGACGAAGCGTAACGACGCATAGCAATGCACCTCTCTCCCGCTTTGGGGAGATGTAGGGAGTGAATTCCCTTCAGACGGGCAAGGACCGGAGCCGATCTCTCTGTCTATTGCCATCCGACAGGGGAGGAGTAAGGACCTGCAGTGGCGGATTCCGAACCGTGGCCGGGACACTGCCTCTGTCACCACGAACCGGCCCGCGCCTGCGGTTGCCTTATCCTGTTTATTTTGATGTAGGGTCGGCCTCGCTTGCGTCAAGCGGGGCCGATGGAAGACTAATCTCTCTCAAAAGGCGACTTGGAATCGCCAGGGTGTAAATCCAGGGTGAATCGTGAAAACGCTACTTCGAAACGCTTCTTCGTAGCACGAGCATCTCGGCCCGTGCATTGGCTCTCCCGTGACACGGGCGTCTCGCCCGTGCATTTGGCTCGCCCGTGCTGAGCCGGCTCAAATTCCATCAATCGAAACCTCCGGCACGGGCGAGACGCCCGTGTCACTGTCGCATGGGCTACTGCATGCCGGCCATGTCCTGCTTGCGGACGATCTTGAACAGGCCGCCGTTGTCGTTGGCGATGGTCTGCAGCACCTTCTCAAGCTCGGGTTCTTCCGAGGCCTTGATCATGATGGTGTTGACCTTCACCTTCTTCTGCGGGTTGAGCTTCTTAAACTCGTCGATGACTTCCTGATAGGACGATACCGCGTCGAAGCCGTCGGTCAGAACGTAAATCAATTGCGGCTGCGGGTTCTGGGCGAAGGCGGCGCGGATGGCCGGGATCGGGTTGGTCGAGCCACGGGCCACGCTCTGTTCGAGGAACTCGTAGGCCTTGCGCTTGTTCTCCGGGGTGGCCGGGAGGAGGTTGGCCTTGTCCATGAACAGGAACGAGTCATCCTGGAAGAAGAGCACATTGAAGCTCTGAATCGGCTTGAGCACATCGATCGACTTGCGCAACTGCACGCGCAGGTCATCGAACACATTCATCATGGTTCCGGTGGCATCGCAGAGATACACGATGCGGTGGGCATTGCCGGAAACGCCCATGAACGGGCTCTTTGGGCCGATGCCGCCGCCGCCGCCGGGGATGCCGAACGGGGCCAGCGCGCCGCTGCCATCGCCTGTGCCCGCGCCGATTCGGTCGCCCGTGCCGGAGCCCGCGCCCTTGCCCTTGCCGAACGCGCTCGACGATGCGCCGACGGCGATTGCGGAATCATCGTTCTCACCCGCGCCGCCGCCAACGAGTTGCATGGTCAGGTTGGACGAGGGCTTTTCGGCGATGCCCGTGGATTCCGGCGGAATTTCCTTGAATTTATCCTGGGCCGCATCGCGGGTTTCATCGCCGCCCAGGCCCGGGTGGGGAATGCCGCCGACTTCGGCGTTTTCGATGATCGTGGCATCGGGGATGATGACCGGTTCCTTGGAGACCGTGACAATCATCTGAACGGTCTTGTAGGTCAGTAGGCCCAGCCCGAGGATACCCAGGTGAATCAGCAGCGAGGTGATGAACGGCAGGACATCCTGCACGAAGGGAATCTGCCAGAAGGAGCGCTCTGCGTAATCTCCCGGCTCTTCCGGGCCAGCCTCATCGACCGTGCCCTTTTGCTGCATGTTGGGAGGCGGCCTGAGGCCGGGAGCGCCCGGCGGAGGGGGCATGCCGGGGCCGGGAATGGCGGTGGGAACCTTGTTCGGATTCGGGACCGGCGGGGGAACCGGAGGGGTGGCCATAAATGCTCCTGCTTTCTCGTTTTGCGCGAAGGGGAATGCCGATTGTGCCGCGCCCGCAAGCGCGACGCTTCACCAGATACTACGGCCAGACTCGAGAATCGGTTTCAACAGGTGAAGCGTGTGTGGGGAAGCAAAACACCGTCCGCAGGGCTAACGACATCAACTCCGCGATCCGATTAAGGCACTCCTCCGGTCCGCAGATGATAATTTATCGCCAACTCAAGTCAACAAAAAACCCATTTCGCGATAGCGCGCGAGAACATTTGCCCCCATCGCCCATTTTGATCCTCTTTAATTCTTCAACGGCGGCAGGGGTCACATTATTCCAGAGGGCCTTCACGATTGGCAATCATTAACTCATGGCCGGCCGTCAGTTTGATCGGAATTGGCTCATCGAGCGATTGGTCGGAATGGGGCGGAATTGATGGGTGGAGATCGTTGTCTTGTCATTCGTGATTCGTGGAGAAGGCAAACCAGACGTTGCCGGCTCTGTCTCAATGCTTTCCCGTGACACGGCCGTCCCGGCCGTGCTGGAAACATTGAACTAAAAACTTCGGCGAATTTGCGTCCTTTTCCACTCCATGTCGCCAGCACGGGCGGGACGCCCGTGTCACGGTGGAGTTTGAGACAGAGCCAGACGTTTCCCCAATTACCCCCAAGCCGCTAGACTTCCAGCAGCGTCTTCTCCTCCGCATCCCCGGGTCGCATGCACCCTCGACTGGAGGCCTCGCGTGAGTCTTCCCCGCCTGCTGGTTCCTCTGGTCGCCCTCTTATTGGTCGGCGCGCTGGCCACCATCTTGGTCGTATCGAGGCCCCGTCCCGCCGCGGCCGACTATTCCGACCTCCTGGCCATCAAGCAGGAGGCCGAGCAACTGGCCATCCAGGGGAAACTGGCCGAGGCGCACGCCCGCTACCGCGACCTCTTCGCCGCCGCCCAGACCCGGCCGGTGAAGGATGCCTTCGTCTTCCAGACCATCGAAGATGCCCGCGTCGATCAAAACCGCATCTACATGATCCTACTCAACCAGCAGGACCCCGCCACCCGCGATCTCCTCCCGCCGACTTCCACGCTGATCCCCCCGCGCCCCCCGCCCCGCCCGCC
>JBBRTW010000361.1:0-7712 GCA_038244055.1 Tepidisphaerales bacterium
CCGGGAAGGTGCCGAAGGACCGACCCTACCTGGCGCTCTACGCGGAGGCATTCGCCCGGGACCACCCCGAGCACGTGGCGGTGGACATCCTCGTGGGCAGCCAGAACCCCCAGCCCATGCATGCCAGCCGGCGGCAGTGGGAGGCGGTGGGGGGGCGCGATCCGGTGGCCGAGTCGGAGGCGTTCTGGAAACTGGCCACGGGCGGCGATGCGGTGGCCAAGTTCATGCGCGGGCGGGTGAAGAAGAGCGAAGTGGATTTGAAGGCGTTCGATCGGCTGATCGTGCAGCTCGATGGCGATGATTTCGCGGCGAGAGAGAAGGCGATGGAAGAGATCACAAAGATGGGCCAGTCGGCCGAGGCGCTGATCCGCGATACAATGGAGAAGAGCGAATCGGTGGAAGTGAAAATGCGCCTGGGCACCGCCTTGCGGAAACTGGCGGCCGCCCCGCCGAACGATCCGGAAATGCGGCGGCGGGCGATTGCGCTGAGATTGCTCAGGGTGATCGGGACGCGCGAGGCGGAGAGGGTGGCGCTGGAGTTGAGTGGGAAGTGAATGCAGGGGATTTGAACCACGAATTGACACGAATGTTCACGAAGAATGTTCAACTCACATAGTGAAGCAATGCGATGGGTGTCACTGCGAGTTTCTACCTTATTCAAGCGGACGCAACCTCACGCCTCTTGGATCGATTGCGGCAGCAAAGAGGGGTGTCCACACCGCCTTCGAAGTACAGATTGGCGGGGCTACTGCATTCGCTTGGGAAAAACGAGCTTGATGCCACACAATCCGGCAATATTTTCCAAGATGTTTGGAACTACCTTGATGTCGTCTGCGATCTGGAATTATCGCAGACAGCGACTGGTCAGCCGAGTGCGAACTTTGCCGACCTTGGCTATCCTGGCGTTTTCATCATCTCGTATGCGTTCGCGAGGAAGTTAGCGCCTCAACTCGCCTGCGTAACGATCGATGAGCGGGAAATGCGGTCGCTTCTGAATGAGACCTACGAATCCGATGCGCGATTTGACATTCACGCTGAAACTGAAGCGCTTCAATTAATTCGTGCAGCAATCGAGCGGATCGGAACGCAGCAGGTTGGGCTTTTCTGGTTTGCCCCTGGCGAATAGGTAGGAAACCACGTCTCCGAATTTATCTTGCATCGTGTCAATTTCCTGGCCATTCACCTATCCATGCTCAGCATTAGTTAGACATCTAACCACCCCCGCCATATCCTCCCGATATGATGGATTCACCCCCGCCCTCTAATCCCATCGCGAGCCCACCTTCCTCTCAATCCTTCCGCGCCCTCGTCCGCGTCTTCGGCCAGCTTCGCCGGGTCATGGAGCCTTACTTTGCGCGGCATGGGATCAGCGGAGCGCAGTGGGGAATCCTTAGGGCGCTGCATACCTCCGTAGGTGAGAAGAGCGAGCCGGTCCGGTTGGTGGATTTGAGTTCCAAACTGCTGGTTCGGCCGCCGAGCATTACTTCGGCCATTGGGCGGCTGACCAAGATGGGGCTGGTGGCGCTCAAGCCATCGGAGAAGGATCAGCGGGTGAAGCTCGTGAACCTCACGGCGGCCGGGCGAAAGCTGGTGGGGGGCATTCTGGAGGATCATGGGCGGCATATTGGGCGGATCATGGGGGTTTTGAGCGAGGTGGAGCAGGAGCAGCTTGGGGAATTGCTCGATCGGGTGTCGAAAAATCTGGAATCGATGTCGGAGAACGAGCTATAAAATCTTGCCCAATCCTGTGCATCCGGTGGGTCGCAAGCGGTCTTCGACACTTATGCCGCTTCGGGCACCGCCCTCCTGCTCCGTGCCGCATCAAGGCATGATGTATCATTTCACCTCGATTCCCCGAGCCTCACCAGACCGGGCCGCCCGAGTTTCGCACCTCTTTATGGGATTTCATTTCCATACCGGCTCTGAGGGTCTTATGCTTGAACGGATTCCCCCTTCATGCGTATAAGCAGCGTCAGGAAATCAATTCCCATGAAGAGACTCTCATTACTGTTCTCGCTCGGACTGTTCATCCTATCCGGTTGGCTCGCCTGGACTCCCGCCAAGGCCGCGCCGGCGGTTCAGGCCGCTCGGGCGAAGATCAGTTTCAATCGGGATATTCGGCCGATCCTTTCGGAGAACTGCCTGGCCTGCCATGGACCGGACCCGGCGGCGCGCAAGGCGGAGATGCGCCTGGATCGCGAAGAGGGGCTTTTCGGCGACCGCAAAGGGGGCAAGGCGGTGGTCAAGGGCGACCCCAAGCACAGCCTCCTCTACCAGCGCATCACCACCCCCGATGAAGATGACATCATGCCCCCGGCCAAGAGCCAGAAGGTTCTCAAGCCGGAGCAGAAGGAGCTGCTCAAGCGATGGATCGAGGAGGGGGCGCAGTGGGAGGCGCATTGGGCACTGATCGCGCCGACTCGGCCGGGATTGCCGGCGGTGCGCGATGTGAAGTGGGCGCGCAATCCAATCGATGCGTTTGTGCTGGCGAAAATGGAAGAGAAAGGGCTCGCGCCCGCGCCCGAGGCCGATCGGCGGGCGCTGATCCGCCGGCTGTCGCTCGATCTGACGGGTCTGCCGCCCGCGCCGGCGGATGTGGAGGCGTTCGTCGCGGATACTTCGGCCGATGCCTATGAGAAGGTCGTCGATCGTTATCTGGCAAGCCCGCAATATGGGGAGCATCGCGCCCGCTACTGGCTCGATGCAGCGCGGTACGCCGACACGCATGGACTGCATTTCGACAATTACCGGGAGATCTGGCCTTACCGCGATTGGGTGATTGCCGCGTTCAACAGCAACATGCGCTTCGATCAGTTCACGGTGGAGCAACTGGCGGGGGATTTGATGCCGAACCGGACGGCCGAGCAGCAGATCGCCACGGGTTTTATCCGCTGCCAATGCACGACCAACGAGGGCGGCACGATCGCGGAAGAGAACCTGGTCTTCTACACGCGGGACCGCACGGAGACGGCGGGGCGGGTCTGGCTGGGGTTGACGGTAAACTGCGCGGTTTGCCACGATCATAAATTCGATGCGATCACGCAGCGCGATTTTTACTCCATGTCGGCGTTTTTCAATAACTCGATGGTCGGGGCGCTGGATGGGAACATCAAGGATTCGCCGCCGGTGCTGGTGATGCCCAAGCCGGAGGACCGCGCGCGGTGGGAAAAGAATTCGGCGGAGCTCGCGGCGGTGAAGGCGCAGATCGACCAGCGTCGCACGGCGGTTCGGCCGGAGTTCGATAAATGGCTGGCCACGGCGACGCCGGATGCTTTCAAGTCGGTTGCGCCGGGCAAGGATCTGGCGCTGCTCGCGCCGCTCAATGAAGGACAGGGTGAGAAGACGCGCATCACGGTGGCGGGGCAGGCGCGCGATCTGCCGCTTGCGGCGACCGCGAAATGGCAGGCCGGGCATGTGACACCGAAAGCCCTGGCCAGCCCGCAGGGCGAGTCGGCGCAGATCGCGGATGTCGGCGATTTCGATCGCAACACACCTTTCACGGCCGCCGTCTGGGCCAAGCTGCCGGCCAAGAACACCACGGGCGCGGTGATCTCGCGGATGACCGAAGCGAACAACTACCGCGGGTGGGATTTGTGGGTGCAGGGCGACCGCATCGGCTCGCACATCATCAATAAATGGAGCGAGGATGCGCTGAAGGTCGTTTCCGAAAAGGCGGTGGATGCCAGCAAGTGGCACCATCTCTGCATCACCTACGATGGCTCGGGCAAGGCGGCGGGGCTGAAGGTGTTCATCGATGGCGAGCCGCAGAAGACGAAGGTGGAGGCCGACACGCTCAAGAACACGCCCCGCACCTCGACGGCGTTCAAGATCGGGCAGCGGAACGCATCGTCGGAGATCAAAGGCCTTGCGGTACAGGATCTGCGGCTCTATACGCGCGCTTTGACGCCGGTGGAGATCAAGCAGTTGGCCGGATCGACGACCCTGGCGGCCATTGTCGCCAAGCCGGCCGCCAAGCGCACCGAGCCGGAGAAATTGGAGCTTTTTACCTGGTGGCTTGTCACCAACGATGAGCCTTCCAAAGACCTCGCGGCCAAGCGCACCACGCTGGAGCAGGAAGACGCCGCCATCAAAGGCCGGGGCGCGGAGACGCTGGTGATGCAGGAGCGCCCGGAGCCGGCCAAGGCGTTCGTGCTTTTCCGAGGGGAGTACGACAAGCGCCGCGATGAAGTGACACCGGCCACGCCGGCCTCGTTGCCGGCGTATCCTAAGGATGCGCCGCGGAATCGGCTTGGGTTCGCGCAGTGGCTGTTGAAGCCTGAACATCCGCTGACCGCACGGGTGACGGTCAACCGCTTCTGGCAGGAACTCTTCGGAACCGGGATCGTCAAGACGACCGAAGATTTCGGCATCATGGGGGAGAATCCTTCGCATCCGGAATTGCTCGACTGGCTGGCGGTGGAGTTCCGCGAATCAGGGTGGGATGTCAAACGGCTCTTCAAGCTGATGGTGATGTCATCGACGTATCGCCAGTCGGCCAATGTCACACCCGACAAAATCGAGAAGGACCCCGCCAATCGCCTCCTGTCGCGCGGCCCGCGCTATCGCATGGATGGCGAGATGGTGCGCGATGCCGCCCTGGCTTCCAGCGGGTTGCTGGCGCCCAAGATCGGCGGGCCGAGCGTCAAGCCGTATCAGCCGCCCGGCGTCTGGGAGGCGGTGGCGATGATCGGCAGCAACACGCGCGATTACAAACCGGACACGGGCGAATCGCTCTACCGCCGCAGTCTCTACACCTTCTGGAAGCGGGCCGCGCCGCCGGCTTCGATGGATATTTTCAACGCGCCCTCGCGCGAGACCTGCACGGTGCGGCGGGAGCGCACCGATACACCGTTGCAGGCGCTGGTGACGATGAACGATCCGCAGTTCGTCGAGGCAGCGCGGAACCTGGCCCAGAGTGCAATCAAGGCGGGGGCCGATTTCCCCGCACGCCTCAATTATGTCACGGCGCGCTTGCTGGCGCGGCCATTCCGCGCGGAAGAGGCCGCCATCACCCAATCCGCGTTTGACGACCTTCTGACTTACTACAAGGCCAACCCGGAAGATGCGAAAAAGCTGTTGACGGTGGGCGAGTCCAAGCGCGATGAAACGATCGATACAGCGCAGCATGCGGCGTGGACGATGCTCTGCAATCAGCTCATGAATCTGGATGAAGTTCTGAATAAGTGACGCAGCTATGCCCGCTATGACCGCTAAGGCCGCTATGTCCTCTATGTCCGCTATGCCCGCATGGTCATCCTGAGGGGAGCTATGCGACCCGAAGGATCTAGCTGAGACGAGTAGGCCCTTGACCCCGGCGAACGTGCCTCACCATTCGCGGCAAGATCCTTCGGAGTACCTCAGGATGACACTCAACACCGCTTCCCGCCATCAACACCGCTTCCGGCCATCAACACCGCGTCCCGCCATTTGCAATCAAACGAGTGAACCCATGACCCCCCAACAAGACTACATCCGCTACGAAACCCGCCGGCAGTTTCTCTCGCGCGGCAAGAACGCGCTCGGCATGGCCGCCATGGCGTCGCTGATGGGCAACTCCGCCTCCGCGCGCGCCGAATCTCCCTCAGCACTCAGCGCTCAGCACTCAGGACTTTCCCCTCGCTCAGCACTCGCGGGCCTGCCCTCGCTCCCCCATTTCGCCGCCAAGGCCAAGCACATCATCTACCTCCACATGGTGGGCGGGCCGTCGCAGATGGACCTCTACGACTACAAGCCCGAGATGCAGGCCTACTACGACAAGGATCTCCCTGAATCTATCCGCAAAGGCCAGCGCCTCACCACCATGACCTCCGGGCAGGCGCGCTTTCCGATCGCGCCTTCCAAATACAAATTCGCCCAGCATGGCAAATCGGGCATGTGGGTCTCCGAGCTTCTTCCACAGACCGCGAAAATGGTCGATGACATGTGCTTCATCCGCTCCATGCACACCGAAGCCATCAACCACGAACCGGCCATCTGCTACATGCAGACCGGCAACCAGATCACCGGCCGGCCCTGCCTGGGTGCCTGGATGTCGTATGGGCTGGGGGCGCTCAACGCCAGCCTGCCGACATTCGTCGTCCTCGTCGCCCGCCCAACCAATACCGAGCAGGTGCAGGCCATCTCGGCGCGGCTTTGGTCCTCGGGATATCTCAGCGGCGAGCATGCCGGCGTCGCTTTGCGCAGCTCGGGCGATCCGATCCTGTACATCAACAATCCTCCCGGCGTGCCCACGGAAATCCGCCGCCGCGGCCTCGACGCCCTGCGCCAGCTCAACGAGATGAACTACAACCTCGTCGGCGATCCCGAAACCCACACCCGCATCCAGCAGTACGAGCTCGCCTTCCGCATGCAGGCCAGCGTTCCCGAGCTCACGGATGTCAAGAGCGAACCGGAATCGACCTACGCGCTCTACGGCGAGGAAGCGCGCAAGCCCGGCTCATTCGCCTACACCGCGCTCATGGCCCGGCGCATGGTCGAGCGCGGGGTGCGCTTCATCCAGGTCTACCTGAATAACTGGGATACGCACTCCAATGTCGCCGGCCGGCTGCCGTCGCAGTGCAAGGACATCGACCAGGCCTGCTACGGGCTGGTGCAGGATCTCAAGATGCGCGGCATGCTCGATGACACGCTGGTCATCTGGGGCGGCGAGTTTGGCCGGACGATCTATTCCCAGGGCGGCCTGACCAAAGAGAACTACGGCCGCGATCACCACCCGCGCTGCTTCACGATGTGGATGGCGGGCGGCGGCTCGAAGCCCGGAACGATCTACGGGCAGACCGATGAGTTCTCGTACAACATCACGGCCGACCCGGTGCATATCCACGATTTCCACGCGACGGTTCTGCGCCTGCTGGGGATCGACCACGAGCGATTTACGTTCAAGTTCCAGGGGCTGGATCAGCGGCTTACGGGGGTGGAGCCTTGCAAGGTGATTCAGGGGTTGATCGCATAAGCGCCGGCGCAGTGCTTCGAATGAGTGCTATAATTGAATCCCATGACTTACCATGCCAAAGTTCAGAATGGCGCCTTGGTCCTCGAGCAGCCTCTGGCGCTGCCCGATGGAACCGATGTCGAGGTTGAACTCCGCCCCGTTCCCTCCGCGCCCGCGCCGGCGGAACCCCCTCCAACCATCTATGACCGCTACAAGGGATTTATCGGCATCGCGTCCGGCTTGCCGGCCGATCTGTCTGCCAACCACGATCACTACGCTCACGGCGCGCCGCGCGGGATTGATTTGGAATGACCCGCTTCGCCGACACATCGTATTATCTCGCGCTTCTGAACTCCGACGACGATGCCCACCGACTGGCGCTTCGGCATGCGCAGGAAGACCGATTTGATCTGCTGACCACGGATTGGGTAGTAGTGGAACTCGCCGATGCCTTGGCGCGTCCACCAGCTCGTCAGTTCTTCAAAGTCATGCTCGAATCGCTTCGTGCGGATCCTCGAACCCGCATTCTCTCCGCGGACCCATCAATCCAACTTGCCGGCATTGAGCTTTACCTCGACCGTCCCGATAAGGCGTGGTCGTTGACCGACTGTATTTCATTTGTGGTAATGAAGCAGCATGCAATCAACGAAGCCCTCACCGCCGATCACCATTTCGAGCAAGCCGGCTTTGTCGCCCTTCTCAAATGACGTGAACGTGGATCGCTCGCGCTGGCCTACTTCCCTCCCACCCCCCTCCCCGCGATAATCACGGCCAATGTCCC
>JBBRTW010000362.1:0-7672 GCA_038244055.1 Tepidisphaerales bacterium
GAACCCTGCACCCAGACCGATCCACCCACACTCACCCCCCAACCCCTAAACCAGAACCCTGAACCCTAACCCAGAACCCTAACCCTGAACCCTAACCCCAAACCCCAACCCCCCGAAATATTCAACTTGTCGCATGAATTCATTGCCTCATCGACTCCCCCCTTGTTACCATTGCCGCCATCGCTCATCATCGGCCTACAGACCCGCCAGAGGAACCGCCTATGACTCTTCGTCACCCGCGCTCCATCGTCGCTCTCACGCTGCTCGCGCTGATCGACCCCTTCGCTTTCGCGCAGCCTGCGACACCCAAGGCTGCTCCCACTCCCGCGCCGGCGATCGATCCGGCCGAGGCGGGGGCTGACCCGCAGACAATCAAGCTGCTGAATTATCTCGAACAAGAGTACGGCGTTCTCCTGGCCAAGAACAAGGACCGCGTCTCGCGCTCGCTGATCGCGATTTGCTACAACCGCATCCCCCGCGCCAGTGTCACCAAGCTCCTGCTGGACATGACCAAAAAGGAGCCCGATGCCCTGGTGCGGGCGGTGGCCTGGGAATGTCTGCTTTCGCGCATCCCCGATCTCAATCATGCCCAGTATCTCCAATTGATGGAGGCCACCGGCTCGCTAATCCAGTCGGATATTCTCCGCGGCAAGCTGCGCGTGGCGGCTTTGGAATTGATGACCTATTCACCGCCCAATCGCCGCAATAAAGAACTCTTCGTGCAGATCTACGCGCGCTGCGATTCGCGCCTCCCGGCCGATGATGAGGTGCTCGATTCGCTGGGCCGCTGCCTGGGCACCTGGCGCTCGCCGGACCTGGTGGAGCATCTGATTGGCCGGTTGCAGAATATCGATGAGGCGTTCCGCGCCTATCGCGTTCTCTACGCGGCCGGATGCAAGGTCGAACCCTCTACTATCGATATCAAGCTGGGCGACCGCAATTGCCTCAAGCAACTCTCCTCCGATTGCATCGCCTGGTGGAATCAGGAGGGGGCCAATTGGAAAGAGCCCAAGGTCTCCACGGAAGATGGGTTGTGGAAAGCCGTCGGCCCGCATTTCATCTTCTCGCCGCCGGCGCTCTCTTCGATCAATCCGCAGGACAAATCCTGGCGTCACGATCTGGAGCTGCGCCCGCCCGCGCTCAAATCGTTCGATGTGGGCTTTGTCGTCGATGTCACCGGCTCGATGGACCCCGCGCTGGCCTGGTTGCAGCGCGATGTCCGGGCGATGATGAACGGCATCGGCGTGGTGGCCCTGGAGCCGCGCGTCGGCATCACCTTCTACCGCGATCAGGGCGATGCCTTCGTCACCCGCAACACGCCCCTGACCAACAACGCCAATGTGCTGATGAAAGCCCTGGCCGCCATGGATTGCAAAGGGGGCGGCGATGTTGAAGAGGCCGTCCTCGATGGCATCACCGAATCTCTGCGCAACAATCCCTGGGCCTCGACCACGAATAGCCGCAAGGTCATGGTGCTGGTGGCCGATGCCCCCGCTCATCCGCAGGATCAGAAGGCCTGCGAGGATCTCATCGCTTCGGCCGCCGAAAAGGGCATGCGCCTTTACGCCCTCAAGCTGCAGAGCCCGAACACTGCCGCCAACGTTGGAAATCTCGATGCCATTGCCACCGCCGGCAAAGGCGCATCCCTGACCGCCACCGCCCTGGAGATCAAAGAAGCGCAGTTGCGCATTTCGCCGGTTGCCGGCCTGAGCCGCGCCCGGCCGATCATTCCCTCGCTGCCGACACCCGGTGACCCTTCACTCACCAAAGGCGCTGCTCCCGCCCCCGCGCGGCCGGCCGGCTTCAGCCTGGGCGGCTCAGCGCCCGATCCCGCGCGCCTGCAGGCCGATCTTCGCGCCAATCGCATTGAAGCCCTCGAGCGCGATCCCAACACGCCCTTCGTGCCCGCCACCGGCCCGGTCGGCCGGCGCGTGCTGGCCTCCATTCTCGTCGATGCCATCAACCCCCAGTTCGCCGACCGCGTCGAACCGATGGCCGCCATCCTCTGGGAATTGCTGCAGGACCCCTCGACCGAAAAGCAGCCCCCCTTCGGCCCGGTCGCCAAGGTCGATACATCCCACATCCGCAACGATGCCACCATGATCCGCAACGACAGCAAGGTTAAACCCAAGGGGCCGCAGGATCGCTAATTCATTTTGAACCACGAAGGCACGAAGACACGAAGAAGAAGGAACAAGAATTTAGCCACAGATCAGCACAGACAAACACAGATAAAAAGGCAATTGCTCTGTTATCTGTGGAAATCTGTGTTCATCTGTGGCTGTTTTGTTTCTTCTATTCTTCGTGTCTTCGTGCCTTCGTGGTTCAACCTCTTCACAACCGCGGAGATGCATCCCCATGCCCGGGCGTGCCGGGGACGCGCGGCTTGCGGCCGACCTGTGTGCCGAAGCTTTGCAGATATGAAATCCACATGATCGACAGTCCCTGGCTGTAGGCCCCCTGGATGACCAGGTCCATGTAATGCTGCGTCGGCGGGATGTGGAAGCGGTCGGCGCTCATCCCCTGATAGGTGATGGCCTGCACCGGTTCGCCCTTGACCAGCGGTGAGATTTTGACCTCGATGCGCTTGTACACGCCCAAGTCCTTGCCCGCGGCATCGAGCTTCCGCACGACCTTGGTATCGAGAATGTGCATCTCGGCGTCGGAGAGGTCGAAGAGCACGCCCGAGACATACTTGCCCGGATCGTATACGATATCGGCGATCCCCCCGCCCCAGTATTCGCTGTAGATGGGGAAGCACATTCGGTAATTATCCAGGACGGCCGGCTTGCCCCCTTTGAGCTGGGGCGGACGATGTCCGAAGTGACGGCACCATTCCGTCACCGCGCGAACGTTCAAATTCGATCCGTAAGCGAAGTACCACATTCAGGACGATTCCCAGCGTATTGCCCCTTGACCGAGCCGACATTCTCAGGAAATCACGCCAAAACGCAAAAGTGGGGGACGGTAATTCATCGTCTGGCGAGGAAGATATCCCGAGGAGGGTATAGGGTGTCGGGTATAGGGTATAGGAAGAAAGCAGGGGTAATCCAATGGGATCCGGTGAGCCGCGTGGTGTTCGGCCTATACCCTAAACCCTAAACCCTAAACCCTGAACCCTGAACCCTGAACCCTGAACCCTGAACCCTGAACCCTAAACCCTATCCCTCAATTCATCCCCGCATCCCGGGGCGAATTCCGCCATAACGGCGCAAGCGCGGCTACCGCAGCGACAATGCCCGCTACCCGCGCATCGATATCCGCCTCGGCCAGGAATTGCTGACGAATCCGCACATCCACCTCCGAAAGCAGGTGGAACGCCAGCAAATCGGCGATGACGGCCGTCGGTGCATTGCTATGGATCAGCTCGCGCATCTGCCGCCCGCCGGGCAGCGAGAGATAGACCTCGCGCTCGAAAAGCGCCTCCAGCCGGCGACGATGCGCGAGCAAGCCCGCCTCGGCGCCGCCCGTTTCCCCCAGCGTCTCCATCTGCGCCAGGCGATATGGCTCGGTGCGGATTTCCTCGACAATCGTCGCGCGGGTATGGCCTTCCAGCAGAAAGTTATACCGCCCATCCGAAAGCTTCTCGTGGCTGAGGATCGTCCCAACGCAGACCACCGGCTCGATTTCCGGCTGGCCGTGATAATCCTTCTCCCAGCCCGGGCGCAACAGAGCCATGGCGATCTGGCGATGCGAGTTCAGGGCATCGGCCGTCATCGCTTTGTAGCGCTCTTCAAAAATATGAAGCGGAAGCACCGCGCGCGGAAACAGCACGACATTGGGCAGAGGGAATAGCGGCACCGCCGCCGGTAGCGATTTCTCGCGCGCTTTTGCAGGCATACAACCGTATTGTAGCCCTTCAAACCCCGCGCAGTTCGCGCTCGGCCCGAATCCAGTTGTCGTATTCCGATCCGCCCTTGCCCGAGGCCCAGATTTCGAACGCCTTGCGGGCGATGTCATCGTGGGTGATCTGCTTCTTGGCCGGGGCGGCCTTGGCGGGCGATGCCGCGATGGCGGGCTTGGCCGCCACCTTGGGAACCGGGGTATTGCGGACGGGGGTCGAGGCCACAGCGGCCGCCTTGGGGGCGGGCGCGGCGGGCTTCCTGGTCACGACGGGAACGACAGGCTTTTTGGCAGCCATAAGACTTCGCCTTCCTTGATTGCAAAATACCAATTTAAACGCGCGCGACTGTCGCGCGGCTCGCGGTTGGTGTCGAACGTCTTGTCCGACTGTTTCATCTAAAACCCTGCCGCCTAAAAAGCAAGGTGAAACCCGCCCATTTTCTCCAAATCCCCCAAAAATCGGGCCGGCGACATGCCTTTTTATCCCTATACCGGCCAATCGATCCTCGATTCCCGCACGATCAGCCATTGGCCTTGATCCAATCCATCACCTCTTTCTCATGGCCCACCGGCTTGACCTTCTCGAAAATATGCACGATTTTCCCATCCTTGGCGATGATGAACGTCGTCCGCATCGCCCCCCAATACTTGACCCCGTACATGCTCTTCTTCTGCCACACGCCATATCTTTCGCAGATCGCGTGATCCTCATCGGCCAGCAGCGGGAAGTTCAGGCTGAATTTTCCGACGAAGTTCTTCACCTTCTTGACCGGGTCCGGGCTGACCCCCAGCACGATGACCTTGGCCTTGTCGAACTCCGCCATGCCATCGCGAAACCCGCAGGCCTGCTTGGTGCATCCGGGCGTATCCGCCTTGGGATAAAAATAGAGCACCACCATCTGCTTGCCCTTGAAATCTTCCAGGTTGATCACTTCGCCATTGCTGGCCGGCAACGAAAACTTCGGCGCTAACTTCCCCACCCCGGGCAATTTCGATTCTTCAGCCATGTTCAAATCCTCGTGTAAATCGACTAGAGATTGACTTTCCGCTCGCAGCATGTATTCACCGGCAAGCTCCCCTCTGCATTCATCCTTCATCCTTCATCCTTCATCCTTCGCTGTCACTTCCCCGCCAGCCCCTTCTTAATCGCCGCATTGGCCACGCCGGGGTCAACCTGCCCGCCATGCTGCTTCATGAATAGGCCCATCGCCTGGCCCATCTGTTTCTCGGTGAAGGTATTTTTCGCGAGGAATTCTTCGACCAGCCGCGCGGTATCCTCCGTCGAGGCCTTTTTCGGCAGGTATTCTTCCACGATCGCCAGTTCGCTTTTGAACTGCGCCACCTCGGCCGCCCGGCCGATCTTTTCGTACTCTTCGATCGCTTTTTTGAGCTTCTTGGCGTAGGCCGCCACCGTCTCTTCCTCCGTGAGCTTCCTGGGGGCCAGGTCGATATTCTTGACGTCGCTGAGGAGCATCCGAATGACCCCCAGCCGCTCCTTCTGCCCGGCCTTCATGGCCGTCTTCATGTCTTCCTGCAATTTTGTGAGAACACTCATGCTTTGCACTCCGTATTGAGTATGGTATGATTGGGTCTATCCTAGCAGAGGGGTCCCGTCAGTCCATCCAAGCGTAGCCCGAGATTGTCCGATTGCAGGGGCGATCGCCGATGAACTTTATGGGACCCCGGGGTGATTGTGGTGGATTGTTGTTGAATTTTCACCGTTGTCGCCCATCCGGGCCTCCGATACTGTTAGAGAGGGGTGGTACCCATTCTGTCAATTGTGGATTGCGCCGCGATCGCGGCGTCAGGGTTGTGACAAGCGGTTTGCTGCTTTTGAAACCCAGATTTCGATCGACGTCCCGGCGAGGGTCATGCCCGGGACGCCACCTATTTTCTCATACGACCGCAATGGTCGGGACGTGATATGTCGCAGGCTACGCTGGAAGGGATTTTGCACATCAAGGACGAACGAGCGGATGGCCAATTGCGGGATCCGGTTCACCCGCTGCGCCCCCTGGGGGGCGGCATCTTCGTCTCCCGGCAGATCATCCGCGAGTTCAATCTCCGCCCGGGTCTGATGGTCAAGGGCCACAACAAGGGCAATCACCTGACTCGGGTTCACTCGATTGAGGGCGAGCCCCCGGCCGACTACGCCGAGCGCGCCACCCTCTACGATTCCACGCCCATCGATCCCGCTCCCATGATCAAGCTGGAGCACGACCCCAACGAATACACCACCCGCGTCATCGACATGCTCACGCCCATCGGCTTCGGCCAGCGCGGCCTGATCGTCGCCCCGCCCCGCGCCGGTAAGACCATCCTCCTCCAGAACATCGCCAAGGGCATCCACAAGAACTACCCCGATACCGAGTTGATCCTCCTTCTGGTCGATGAGCGGCCCGAGGAAGTGACCGACATGAAGCGCAACATCCCCGGCACCGTCTACGCCTCCTCCAACGACAACGACATCGAGAAGCACCTGGACCTCGCCCAGCTCGTCATCGAGCGCTGCAAGCGCCGGGTGGAGTTCGGCAAGAACATCATCGTGCTGCTGGATTCGCTGACGCGCCTTGGCCGGGCCTTCAACGCCGGCGGCCCCAATGGCGGCCGCACCATGTCCGGCGGCCTCGACAACCGCGCCCTTGAAATCCCCAAGCGCCTCTTCGGCGCTGCCAGAAAAATCGAAAACGGCGGCAGCCTGACGATCCTGGCAACCTGCCTGATCGATACCGGCAGCCGCATGGATCAGGTCATCTTCGAAGAGTTCAAAGGCACCGGCAACATGGAACTGACCCTCGACCGCGGCCTGTCCAACCTGCGCATTTTCCCCGCCATCAACATCCTCCAATCCGGCACCCGCAAGGAAGAACTCCTGCTGGATGCCAAAGCCCTGGCGGCCGGGCGGAATATCCGCCGGCATATCCTGAATATGAATCCGGTGCAGGGGATGAAGTCCTTGCTGGATTTGATGAAGAAGGTGCCGACGAATCAGGGGATTTATGATTCGACGGGGGGGTGAGGCTTCGAGCATTGCCGTTTTGGCCAGTTATTTTGGTTCTTCCGGCACCAAACTGAGTTGAAGGCCAGAGGCGTCACCCAAGTCGGATGTCTTCAACTCAATCCGGGCGCCTCGTCCACGCCAACTGTCGGCTTCGGGCGCTGAACGGGAAAAATGCTTGTCGAGAAGACGGCGGGCCGCCGCCTTGAACGATTCAATCTTTGATGCCCGGGATTCTTCATTTGAGACCGCAACGACGAAGTACAACTGTCGAATGCCACCATCCTGATTGGGCAGCGCTGTCCATTCGACTCCATCGGGATCGATGAAATCCGTCGGAGACGTCGTGCCATTAAGTTCAAACTGAGCCTTGGTTCTTTCCCAATCCGCCCTCCCAAAGCCCCATTGCAGATTGGCCAGTCGCGTCAGGAGCCGATCTAGCGCCGGCTCATCGATGAAGGCACCGGTCGCGGGGTCCTCGGGGACCGCCTCGTCTATAAATGCCAGGAGCCAGAAAGCCCGCATTGCTGCTTCAGTTGTCACCCCTTCTGATTCGATCCATTGCCGAATCAAAGCGTAGTCCGCGCGCAAGCGTTTGGCCGCTTCGCGCAAGCGGATGCGCTCAGGCTCGGTCATTTTCAGGGCTAGCTGCATTTGCTCATAACCATCCGATAAGAGACCATATTGATCGTGTCCGTTCCGCGGACCACAGTCCCCATCCTTGCGGGTGCCTCGGACTCCCGGTGATTCGGGGTGGTTCAGGTTGCGGGGGTTGGGGAAGTTTGGGTTGACGCCTGGGTTGGAGGATGGGATTGCGTCAGATCCTCCGCC
>JBBRTW010000363.1:0-7666 GCA_038244055.1 Tepidisphaerales bacterium
AATATGGACGGGCGAGAAGGCGGGGGATGCGGTGGCTGACGAATATATGATCGATGATGTCAGCGGGAGCTACGAAACGCTGGTTCGCGTTGCCCTGACGGATGCGACGCTCAAGTCCATGGAGATTTCCACCAGCACCGCGCTGAACGCCAAGACACAGCCGCGCCTGAACCTGGGGAAAAACACCGTCTATGTAGGTGCCGGCGACAACACGGATTCGATCGTGTATTGGCCGGAACTCCAGAATGACAAGTACAAACAGATGATCGTGGAGGAGAAGAACATCGCCTCGGCCAGGAAGCATCCGGAGTATATGGGGACGATCTATCCGGCGGCCGCGAAGGAGGATGGATATATCGTCTACCGCATCGATGCGCCGCGGGACCTGGTGAAGTTCACTTACGGCGGGCGGTTCTACAATCGCGCGCCCAAGTCGCACATCGACATGCTGCATTCGCTGGATGGGGGAAAGACATGGATCAAATCGTATTCGCTGACGGAGACGGCGATGCCGTGGGATGTGATTCACTACGAGACGATCGCCGCGCCGGCCGGGACGCGCTCGGTGCTGGTCAAATATCTGATGAACACGACCGAGCCTAAGTCCTCGGGATGCAGCATTTATGCGCTGCGGATGGAGGCGGATGTTCTGCCGGCCGATCCAACCCCTAAACCCGTTGAAGTGACCTTCACCTGGAATGAAGTGCAGAAAGATCGCTCGCTGGTGAAGCGCTCGCATACGCAGGTGGTGGAGAAACTGCCGGCCACGTACACGATCAACGTGGGCGGGGAGGATCATCCGGTGATGGAGGCGCTGACCGTGAATTTTCAAGGAGCGCGCGGGGAGGCCAAGGCCGGGTATTCGGATGGGAAAGATGCCGGCGGGGAGAAATGGGTGGGGAGCTGGCTGACCATCGGGAAGAACCTGGCGGCCGGGAAGCCTTACACGATGTCGCATCCTTCGGAGACGAACTGGAACGCGGGCGATCCCGATGGGCACAAATTGACCGATGGCGTTTTCGGCCCGCCTTATGCCGGGGGCGCATCGTACAGCTCGGGCGTGCTATGGAAGGCGAAGACGAATCCAACCATCACACTCGACCTCGGCCAATCAACGCCCTGCGCCTCGTTCGGCATGAACTTCCACGGCTACCCCTGGCATGATGCCCTCAAGGGACAGTTCAAGGACAAGGTGGAGGTTTCGGTCTCCGAGGATGGCAGGAATTACACGCCCGTCGGCCCGCTGGTGACGGATATCTGCTGGAAGGATGTTCCGCTGAATCACATGGTTTCCGATGAGGAAACAATGACGGGGGGGACGTTCCGGATCGTTCCGGCCAAGCCGATTACAGCGCGGTATGTGCAGTACAAGATCACGAGCGACCGGATGGTCTGCTGCACGGAGTTGGAGGTGCTGGATTCGATCAGTTTGAAGCCGTTTGATTTGCGGGTGGCGCTGCCGGGGGAATCGCGGAGACAATGAGACAATGAGACAATGTTCAATGCACTGAATCGGTTGATTTTCACTTTTCCTCATCCGGCAATGAGTCCATGAAAGCGATGGCGGCACGGCGAAACTCACCCGGATCGGGTGCCTGAGCGTTGTGGGCGGTGCCGAACAGCTTGAGGAACTGCTTCGCCCACGCATAGAAACGCTGGTGAGTGCGGTAGACCGGTTGCCTCACCCCCTTGTCGTCGATGAGCCAATAGCCGACCTGTCGGCCTTGCTTGACTTCGTTGTTGTACACGGCCCAATACAGCACGAACGGACAACCCCACTCCAACCCGGTGCGCATCACCTTTCGTGAACGAAGGTCCTGCTGCCGGGGTGAATTCGTTTCGGCCGGAAACCCGTACTCCCCGATGAACACCCTCTTGCCCGAAATTCCGTCTTTGGGCGGCAGCTTTGACTCGATGTAATCGAGACATCGGGCAAGATCGTTTCCCTGCTGGCTGTCGTAACACGAATAAGAGACGAAATCGACGTGTGTTTTGGGCAGCACATCGTTGGTCACGCTGGTCGCACCGGCAATGGCATCCTTTACCCGGTTGACCTCGGTGTAATGGAACACTTCCACCTCGCGATGAGGCGTGTCCCGTTTGGCATCATCAACGGCGTGCTGACGAACGTCGAGCCATGCGATCATTCCCTCCACTGCCTCCGCCGTGGCCTTGGCCCCTTCCTTGAATGAACCCCGCAGGAGCCAGTCGCCCTCCCAGTGGCCCAATAGGAACGTCTTGTGCGAACCGCTGTAGCTTTTCAGGAGGTGGCAGGTCAGATCGTACATCTGTTGGTACTCGTTCTGTTTCCCTGCCGCAGTCAAACCTTTTCGCCATTCGGGGCCGTCAAAAGCGGTGGCCCACAAGATGTAGTAAGCGAAGGGCATGTCCAGCACCGTCTTGAAGGACGGTTCTTGTGCCAACGCCTTGAGCGAGTGAATGGAGGCATCCGCTTTCGGCAAGTCGCCTCGCCTGGCGTACTGTCCATCGAGAGCGAACTTGATGATGTTGGAACCCATATCCCGTGCCGCCCGACTCGTTTCCACGATCTTCGGCTGGTCCGAGAACTGATAGGACGCCCCGATGGACTGAGCGCCAAGAATCGAGTTAAACGGATCGATGGCGGGTTGATCGGCGCGGGCCACACCGATGCTGGTTGTGTCCGAAACAGCCGAGACGAGGACGATGATAAAGAGCAAGCTCAGTCGGTTCATGTGATGTAGTGGGTAGGTTGGGCACACGAGCCACATGCGACGCCGTCGCACACCAGCATACAACGCGGCTCGTCTGCCCACCATTGACCCGCGAATCAACACCCCTCACCCCACCCCAATTCGAGGGTGTAGACCGCTGATGATCGCTGCACTCTTGTTTACTCGATCGGCCCCCCCCTTTACCGATCAACATCGCGCCCCCTTTCGCACGCGTCCCATGGGCGGGACGCACCATGCCACCTCCTTCTTATTGTCCCATCGTCTCATTGCTCCATCGTCCCCCGCCCTTCCCGCTTCCCGCTTCTACCTCCTCTTCATCTCCACATCCCGTTGCCGTTGCTTCTCCGTCGCCCGGCGGAGGGTGCGTTTTTCCCACCAGGTCAGGCTGTGCATGCCGTGCTGGGAGACCTTTTCGAGAATGCGATCGACCTTCTCCTGTAGATCGCGATCCTCGGCTTCGCGCTGCTGGGCTTTTCGGATGGCGCGTTTGCTCGCGCGATTGCGGACCGGTTCGTTGTATCCGGCAAGGCTGGCCGAGTAATTGACGGAATCCTCTTCCTGGAATCCCCAGGGCCCGGCCTCCTGAAGCTGTCGCCGGATGTTGAGGCAGGTCATGAAACCCGCATACGCCAGAAAGGCCAGCATGAAATTGAGCGTTACAATCGCCACCGCGCCGCCGATCACCGCGCCGACCATCCCCGTGACGGCCGCGAATTTCATCGATTTGTAATAGCCGAACCAAGGCCAGAGAATCGATTGCAGCATTTGACCGCCATCGAGCGGGAAGATGGGCATCAAGTTGAAGAGCAATAGCACCCAACTGATTCTGTAGATCCACTCGACATACCAGCCCCAACTGTACCAACTGGCAATCTGCCCAAGCGATTCAAAACGCCACGGGTTCCACGGCAGATGGCCCAGGCCAAAATACAAGAATGCCCCGCATATCGCGCAGATCGCGACATTGACCATGGGCCCCCCCGCCACAGTCACGAACGTCGGCCAAGGCCTGCGCGGCGGCACCGCCATCGCCAGCCCGCCCAGCGGCCACATCAGAATGTCGTGCGCTTCGCCCCCCACCGACCGGGCCGCGAAGCAATGTCCGAATTCGTGCAGCAGGATGATGGTGAACAAAACTCCCATGCTCAGGAGCCGATCCTGCCATGTATATCCCTGCCCCAGCCCGAACAAAAGCACCAGCACCATCAGGAGGATCAGCGACATGTGGATTCGAACCCGAATCCCAAACGCCGTGAAGAACGGGACGGATGAGGACAGAAACGCCAGCACCGGATTGCCGCCGCCGCGTCCTGAATCGCGATAATATGATCGATCTTGATATCCCATCGCCGCAATTCCCGTCTTCGAACTTCTCGCTACTCGCTTCTCGCTTCTCGCTTCTGCCAGAATCTCTCGAACATCAACAGCGTCGCGATCGTCTTGCCATCCTGAATATCGCCCGTGCGAATCAGATCCACCGCTTCATCCAGCGCCGTCGGCATCAGCTCGATCTCTTCGCCTTCCTCCAGGGCCGTCTGCTGTTTCTCCAGATCATAGGCCGCGTAGGCGTACATTCGTTCACTCAGAATCCCCGGGGAGGAATAAAACACGCCCAGGGCCTGCAACCGCCCGGCCAGATAGCCCGTCTCCTCCAGCAGCTCCCGGCCGGCGCAGTTCATCGGGTCCTCATTCTTCTCCAGCGTCCCGGCCGGCAGTTCGATGAGCGTCTGCCCGCCGATCGCATACCGCTTATTTCGGATCAGCAGCACCTTGCCATCACCTCGAACGGCCAGAATCACCACCGCCCCCGGATGGACGCATACCTCTCGCCGCGAGCGTTTGCCGCTTTCGTTCTCCAGATGGTGCAGTTCCAGGCGGATTTTTGTGCCGTCGAAAATAACCTGTTTCTCGATCAATTGGTAAGCCATCGATACCTCCGGACGCACATTATAGACATCCATCTCATTGACGACACCGCCATCCTCGCCAGAATACCGCGCTCTTCAATGATCCTCACACTTTTCGTCCAGGTCGGACTCATCATCGCCCTCTCCCGCATCGTCGGGCTGCTTTTTGCGCGCATCCGCCAGCCGCAGGTCATGGGGGAGATGGTGGCCGGGATTTTACTCGGGCCATCGCTGCTGGGATGGGTATCGCCGGGAACCTTCGCCGTTATCTTCCCCTCCGGGCCGGGCCAGCGCGAAGCGCTGGAAATGCTGGCGCAGTTCGGGATTATCTTTTTCCTCTTTTTGATCGGCCTGGAACTCGATTCACGCCTGATCTTCTCGCGCGGCCGGGCTGCGATTTCGATCGGGCTGGCGAGCATGGTCGTCCCCTTCATCCTGGGCATCGGGTTGACCTTTTTCCTCTACCCGCGCGTCTTCGACCCGACCGTCCCGTTCCGCGCGGCGGCGCTGTTCATGGGGACGGCGATCTGCGTGACCGCGTTTCCGGTGATGGCGCGGATATTGGCCGAGCGAAATCTGCATCGAACGGAAGTGGGCGCGATCGCCATCGCCTGCGCCGCGTTTAACGATGTGGTCGCCTGGTGCCTGCTGGCGCTGGTGGTGGCCGTCTCCCGCGCCAACGACATCATGCCCGCGCTGCTGACCGCCCTCTTCTCGGCCATCTATGTCGCCTTCATGCTTCTGGTCGTCAAGCCCTTCCTGACCCGCCTGGAGGTCGTCTACGACCGCCGGGGAAAACTCTCGCAGAATCTGGTCTCGATCATTTTCCTGATGATCCTCGCCTCGGCCTACACGACCCAGGCCATCGGCATCCACGCCCTCTTCGGCGCGTTCCTGATGGGCTGGATCATGCCCAAGGGCACGCAGTTCGTCCGCCATTTATCGGAAAAGCTCGAAGATTACACGGTGGTTTTCCTGCTGCCGATTTTCTTCGCCTTCACGGGACTGAACACGCGCATCGACCTGATCGCCGGCCCGGGGATGTGGTTCTACACAGCGATGATCGTCGCGGTCGCATGCATCGGCAAACTGGGCGGGGCGCTGCTGGCCGCGAGGCACGCCAAACTCTCCTGGCGCGAATCGTCGGCCATCGCCGTCCTCCTCAACACGCGCGGTTTGATGGAGCTCATCATCCTGAGTGTCGGCCTGCAACAGAAAATTATCACCCCGGAAATCTTCGCGATGATGGTGCTCATGACACTTATCACCACCGCCATGACCTCCCCCCTGCTGCACTGGATTTACCCGCCCAGGCTATTGCAGGCGATCGCCTCGCGCACGATCACGCGAAAATCGGTCATCACCAGCGAGAAAGAGCCGGCCGACGGAATTAAGGCCGGTGAAGCCCCCATTGCCTCGGGTCGCGCCGAACAGTTCGATTCAACCGACCAATCCACAATCCACAATCCACAATCCGCAATCGCGAGCCCCGGCATCACCATCCTCATCCCCGTCTCCCTCCCCAAATCCGGCGGGCCGCTGGTGCAATTGGCCGATACGCTGATCGGCCGGGAAAAGGATCAATCGCGACTGCTGGCCCTCCACCTGCGCAACCCGGCCGATCATGAGGCCTACCGCTCGGGCCTGGATGAAGCCAACGTCACACACGATCAGGTTCTCTCCCCCCTGCTGGCGCAGGCGCGCGGGCGGCAGATTCCGGTGGAGCAGATCTCATTCGTCTCCCGCGATGTGGCCGGCGATATCGCGCAGACGGCGCGCCTGAATCGCGTCGATCTGGTGCTCATGGGCTTCCACAAACCGGTGATCGGCAAGCAAATTCTCGGCGGCACCGTGCATCGCGTGCTCTCCACCTGCGAAGCCGATGTGGCGATCTTCGTCGACCGCGGCTTCCGCACGGCGCGGCGGATTTTGGTCCCCTACCTCGGCAGCGCCCACGACCGCCTGGCCATCGCGCTGGCCGCCCGAATGGCCCGCAGCACCGATGCCCTGGTAACGGTCCTCCACGTCGTCCCCCCCATTCGCGGCCAGGAGGGCGGCAACAGCTTGAGTGTCAAGGGCGTCGTCGATCGCGCGTTTCAGGAGCCGGGGGAGAATATTCCGTTCACGTTTCGCGTGGTTGAAGACGAATCGCCGGTCGGCGTCGTTCTGCATCAGGCGCAGAATAACGATCTGGTCATCATCGGAGTCGCGGAGGAGTGGGGGCTGGAGTCGCATTTATTCGGGTGGAGGGCGCAGCGGATTGCGCGGGATTGCCCGAGTAGTTTGTTGATTGTGAGGAAGCATGGGGCGACTAACCCGGATCCCACTGCCGGTAGATAACCCTCGACGATACGTTCATCTGAAGTAGTTTCACGGTAGCGCGGCCCACCGGCGTTTTTCCAACAACAATGCCATGCCGCAAATCGAAATGTTCATCCCAGCGTTGTGTGCGCGGATTGAATAGCATCACGACAGCCCCAGAATCCGGATCAATCCCACTCAAATTGGTGCCCTTGTGCCGATTGCAGTGGTGACACGCGATCGCAAGATTTGCCGCGATATCAGCACCCTCGTGCTGTCTGGGGATCACATGATCGATATGCAGCACAAAGACCAGCTCGGCATGTTGCGACAGCCTGCAGTATTCACATCGACCGGCCGCGCGGCTGCGCACCAGATTACGGGTACGCGCATCCCTGCCTCATGCCGCCGTGTTTTTCGCCAGAAGCTCGCGCGCCTTCATCTGAAGCAGGCCAATGACAGTTCCAAAATGAATGAGCGTGTCGTATTCCGATCGCTCTTCATCAGTCAACGTCTCTTCGCCACATTTATCCGCTAACTCATCCATCCGCCTTTGAACTTCGGCGTCCGCACGCACTTCGACCAACCGCCGCGCCACTTCCGGTGAAAATGCCCGGGTAACCGTGTCGAGCAGACGCTCGAGGATTTGAATGCTTGCCTCTGTCGCCATGCGCGTATTATAGCAAGGGCGATTATCAAGAGAAAAGGAAAAATCATGTCCGACCCCACCCCCCTCCGAAAACT
>JBBRTW010000364.1:0-7639 GCA_038244055.1 Tepidisphaerales bacterium
AAGCGGCATAAAAGTAACAGACGAAGAGCTCAAAGCGGTGCGAATGAAACGCGACGCCTTCCATGGAGAGTGGAACTATTCTATCTTGCCGAACAAAGTAAATTGAACAAATTGAACAGGTTATTTATGCGCGCCGCCTAACGATCCGCCCGGCCGGGTCGGCCCAACCCTCCGCGCCGATGAATTTCTCTCCCACCCGCCCATCTGAGGATTCCATCTGCCGGCAGAAGCTGTGGGCATGCACGCTGCCTTCGAATTCATAATCGACCGCGAAGTGATCGTAGATGTGGCCGTACATCGGGTCCGTGCGCACCTGGCGGCCGCCCATGCCGATGCAGATTCTGGGGACCGCCCCGAAGACCCACCGCGCCAGGTCATGCTGATGGATGTGATGCTCGACGATGAAGTCGCCACTGAGCCAGGTGAAGTAGGGGAAATTGCGAATCTGCCACTCCACATCGGACCAGCCCGGCTTGCGCTGCGTGACGCCAAAGCCGTAGTTCATGCAATACAACTGAGCGCAGTGAACCTTGCCGATGGCCCCATCGCGAATGCGCTGAACTGTCTCGATGTATCCCGGATCATGCCGCCGCCAGGTGCCGATGAGGATGCCGAGGTTCTTCGGCTGCGCGAGTTTGCCGGCTTGCATTACGATGCGCACGCCGGCCGGATCGACGGCGATGGGTTTTTCGAGATAGACGTGCTTGCCGGCGGCGATGGCGGCTGACATATGCGCCGGGCGAAAGCCGCCGGGCGTGGTGAGGAGGATGTAGTTGGCATCGGTTTGCAGCAACTGAGTGCAGGCTTCGAAGCCGATGAAACACTGCTCGCGGGCGACACCGTACTGTTTCGCCGGCCGATCCGCCCAGACTTTCTGGGTGGTTTGGATGGCATCGGGGAAGAGGTTCGCCAGCGCGGTCACGCGGACATTGGGCGCGGATTCCACCGCCTGAACGGCCGCGCCGCGGCCGCGATTGCCGCAGCCGACGATGCCGATGCGGATTTCATCGGAGCCGGCGACGTGGACGGCCGGGGCGGGGGCGTCTTTGTTGGCACAGCCCGCGGCGGCGATAGAAGCGGCGACACCGACGGCCAATTGAACCGCATCCCCTGCTGACCGCTTCATCGTATCCGCGCGCATGGTTCCTCCCGTTAATGGCTCATCACTGCCGCACACAACCCTACCTACGCTTGCCAAGGTCGAGCGTGGCTGAGGCGGCGGGGCCTTCGCAGCGCGCGGATGCGATCTTCAGTCTGATGTTGGCCCCGTGAGCATCAGGCCGGGCGCGGCGAATGGGAGGTGCTGTGGGCCGAGCCATTGCGTGCGCACCAGCTTCAGGCCGGGAATTCTCTTGTGCAGCAATGCGACCAGTTCCGCAGCCAGCGAAAACGTAGGCCCGTGGGCGACGAGCTGATCGGCCAGGAGGCTCACCATGCCGAAGGGAACTTTCCTCCCCGGTTCGGTGCGCCGCTCCTTCATGCGGAAGAAGATCGTCACACCCGGCTCCTCCTGGTGGATCTTGAAGTTCTCCGCATCGCCGGCCAGCGCTGCCCTGGCCCCCGCCGGATCGGGCAGCGTGAAATTCATCAGCGTGGTCATGGCGATTTCCTTGCCCTCGGGAAGATCGTCGCGTACGCCGATTCGCTGCAGCGCCTCCTGCAGGGCGAGAGGGACCAATGGATCCGGGCCGCCGATCAACTGATCCAGCCACCATTGGCTCACGCCGCCCAGTTTCGGAAAGAGATTGAGAAACCGCTTGGTGACCAGCGGCGGCCACGCCTGTCCTTTGGACAGACTCCACGCGTACGCTCCCCATACGATCCGCGCTGCCAGATCGGGCGAACCCACTTCTGAAGGCGGAACCATGTCGCCAAGCGATCGATGCAGATCGTCGATCCGGGCTTCAGGCTTGTCCTCGTCCCCGTATACACTGATGATGCCCCCCATGCTGAGCTGGATCGGCGCATAAGCGCTCCAGCAATTTCCATTGGGGGCGCGGCGGACGATCCCGAGGGTGGCGCATCCCGTGGCCTGCCACACATCGGGATTGGGCACATAGGCGCGGAGGATCGGCCATGACGATGCGCCCCATGGCAGCGACTCCTCGTTCTTCGAAACGTTGGTCACAAAGCTGGATGATGAAGCCGACAGCGTTCGGCGTCGGTCGCGATCCTTCCGCTTGATCTTGCGCATCGGAATCCTCCGGTGAAAGTGCGTTCCTACATTACGAATATTACGGCCACAACCCCATCCCCCCCAGCCCCTCGGTCTCTTCCAGCCCGCAGATCAGGTTCGCATTCTGCACCGCCTGGCCGGCCGCCCCTTTGCCGAGGTTATCGACCGCGCCCATGGCAATGATGAGATTGCGCGCGGGGTCGGCGGCGTAGGAGATGAAGAGCAGGTTCGAGCCGGTGGCCCATTTGGTGTGGGGGGGGTTGTTCATCACCCGCACGAAGGGCCGGGCGGCGTAGAACTTTCGCGCGGCTTCCAGGCACTGCTCGGTGGTGGTTTTGCCGCGGCAGTAGATGGTCGCCAGAATCCCCCGGGTCATCGGGCAGAGGTGCGGGGTGAAGACCAGGCCCTCCGATTTCACGCCGGCGATCTTCGAGATCGTCGCGGTGATCTCGGGCATGTGCGTGTGCTTGAGCAGGCCATAGGCGGCCATGTCTTCGTTGACCTCCGCGTAGCCAAACTTGGAATCTCCACCGCCGCGCCCCGCCCCGCTCACACCCGTCTTGGCATCGACGATAATCCCATGTGGATCGATCAGCTTTTCCGCCAGCAGCGGCGCCAGCGCGCCCAGAGTCGCGGCCGGGTAGCAGCCGGGATTGGCGATGCGGGTCTGGCCCTCGATCTGCTCCGGCCAGACATCGGCCAGGCCGTAAGTCCAGCCATCCGCGTAGCGGTGATCGCCGCCGATATCGACGATCTTCACGCGAGCCGGCACGCGCGCCAGGGCCTCTTTCGATTCGCCGGTGGGCAGGCTGGCGAAGAGGACCTCCAGATCGGCGGGAAGATTGGCCGGGTCCCACTTGGCGATGGTCAGATTCGCGAGTTTGGAAGGCACGCCCGGAAAGCGCTCGACCAGTTTCTGCCCGGCCGAGGATTCCCCGGCCGCATAAATCAATTCGAACGCGGGATGGGAAGCGCAAATCCGCAGGGCCTCGCCCCCGCCGTAGCCGCTGATGCCGACGATGCCGACTCTAATGCTCATGGGCTTGAGATTATTCAGAATCGCGGCGGGGACACAAATGGTGATGTCAAATGTCAAATTTCAAATGTCAAAAGCGGAAGAGGCGGCGGGCGGAGGGCAATTCGTCTTCTTCATTCACGCGAGTCCAGCGTGCAGGCGATCAGCCTCCTGATCGGCAACTCAACCAGGCCAGCGCCGCGCTTCATCCCGCCCGTTACAGGCCCGTGCAAAGCTTGACGATTTGGAGGGCGGCCTCGGGCTGGTCGCCGGGGACCAGGATCGATAGATGATCGCCCGCGCGCATCACGGTCTGGGCGGTCGGCAGCATGGTCGCGGCGGCGCGTTAGATGGAGACCAGCAGGCAGCCGCGCGGCAGCCCGGCCCGGGCGATGGGTTGATTCTCAACGGCCGATCCGATCTGCACGCCGATGTAGACCGTTCGCGGCGTGGGCCGCCCCGTCCCGTGGCCGCTGCGCTGCAGATCGGCCTCCAGCAGGGCATCGTAGATGGGGTGATCGCGCAGGGCCTCGGCGACCAGATACGCCGACAGGCAGGCAATGCAGATCGGGAACAGCAGGTCGTAGCCACCGGTCATCTCGCTGATCAGGACAATGCCGGTCAGCGGCGCCCGCACGGACCCGACAAAGAACGCGACCATCCCCAGCACGCTGAGCACCTGGGCCAGGCCGGCCTGGTCGGGGAAGAGTGAAGCGGCCGCCCTGGCGAAGATCGCGCCCATCAGAGCGCCCAGCACCAGCATGGGCGCGAAGATGCCGCCCGGCGCGCCCGAGCCGTAGCTCAACACCGTGAGCAGGAATTTCATCACGAACAGGACGAGCAGCGCGGTCAGCCCGGCGCTGAGGGTTCCGGCCAGCAATTGCTCGCCCATCATCTGCCCGCCTCCGAGCACCTCCGGCAGCCACCAGGCGATGATGCCGGCCGCCAGGCCCGCGATGCCGGGCAGTATCCAGCGCGGGACCCGGCCGATGCGCAGGCTCAGGCGCTGGGTCATCAGAAGAGACTGATTGAAGAGCACGCCCCCAACGCCGCCGAGCACGCCGATCACCAGGGCCAGCGGCAGCGCCTTCAGCGGCAGGGCCGCCAATCCGTGCGCCTCGAACGAAGGGGTATTGCCGGCCAGCCACTGGGTCATGACGGTGGCGCAGACGGCCGCGACCAGGGCGCCGGCGGCGGTGCGCGATGACAGCTCGCGATGCAGTTCTTCAATGACGAAGAGCAGCCCCGCCAGGGGCGCGTTGAACGCGGCCGCCAGCCCCGCGCCGGCACCGGCGGATAAAAGCTGGGGCAGGTCGGCTTCGGGCGTGCGCAGCAGGGGAGCCAGCGACTGCGAGGCCGCCGCGCCCATCTGCACGGTGGGCCCTTCGCGGCCCAGCGAAAGACCAGCGCCGATCCCCAGGACTCCGCCGATGAACTTCACGGGGATCAGGCGCTTCCAATCCAGCTTGCGGACATGAATGAGCACACCCTTCAGATGCGGGATGCCGCTGCCCGCGGCCTCGGGGGCAAATCGACGGGTCATCCAGCCGACCAGTCCGCCCACCGCCAGCCCGGAGGCGGGCAGCACCGCCCATCCCCACAGCGGATGCCCGTGAAGAAAATGGAGCGCCCGGCCGCGACCGGCCTCGGCGAGCCCCAGCGCCTGGCGGAATCCCACGGCCAGCAACCCGGCCCAGATGCCCACCACGGCGGCGCGACCAAAATGAGCGCGGCGCGGCGAACGCCGCACCCCGCCCGATGAGCTCTCCGGCTCTGGAACCTGGCCGGCCGGATTAACTGGAACGACGGACATGCCGGCAAGGGTAATCGACGCCCGCGAATCCACAAACCATCGGAAGGCAGCTCGTGTGGACCGGCGGCGGCGCGGCAGACGATGAGCTTAGCGCGGGAGCGGCCACCGGCAAGGGAGCGGCGAGTGGGCGGCGAGAGAGGGCGAGGGCCGGATTCCGGGTGCCATGCTTAGACCCGCGGCCAGTGGCTTCATCTCTCGAAGACGGGTTCTTCCGCGGGGATAAGCATGTTGGCGCAGCATTCGAAGGAAACGGATCGCGAGCAGCGCGGCACACGAGCATGCTTATCCCCGCCGATGAACATCTGCCCGCGAAGGGAACACACCGGCGGCGGGTCTAAGCATGGCACCCAGGGCCTATACCCTACACCCGAAACCGTGGGGCGTGAGCGACCGGCCGGATCATCATGGCGGGCTGGATAATCCGGCGTTCGTTGAGAACATGCACGCCTTCATCACGGACCCGGCGAATCATGTGGCCTGGCACTGCTATTTCGACGTGCAGGCGCCGGATGGGAAACACCAGCTCTCGCCGGGGAAGAAGGGGGATGAGAAGATCGAGTTTCCGGAAGCGGCGGGGAGGTTTAAGGAGCTGTTTGGGGGGAAGTGATCCTAATGAGCTTCCGCGCTGTCCAACGCAGGCGCTCTCTTCCCATTGAGGGGAAGCACATCGTCTCCTGCTCGCGCTGGTGCAGCCAGTCCATGACGGCCTGTTCATTCGCGCCGCTCTTCAGGAGATCGAGAAGCGGATCGATGTAGGCATCGTAGGTGGCATGGGCGGATTCGACCGGGGCGGCGTTGTGGGGATCCCAGTCGGAGAGGAGGATGGCGCGGATTTGGGAGCGGAGAGGATCGAGCGTCATTGCGGGAGTCTACTTTCCTTCTTATCCCACCATCATCGCTTCTCCGTCAACCTTGCCGCATACAACACGCACTCATGGCTGTCGAAGAAGACATAATCGACGATCCGCCCGCCGGCCGGGGAGGGGAGCGTATAGCGCTCGAACGAGCGCGGGCGCGGGCGGGCGAGGGAGATCATCTGGCGGATCGTCGCGGCGGCGAAGGTATCGATCGGCTCGGCTTCCAGGACGAAGATCAGGCCCGAACCGCCGCGGCGATGCAGTTCGCCGCGCTTGACGCCCATGGGATAGAGGGCATCGGGAGACTGGACGCTCTGGAGATCGCTCTCGGCGGCCGGCCGGTCCATCGAATCGCAGCCGGCGAGGATCGGGCCGATGGCGATGATGGAAAACAGAACGATCGTGGCGGGGCGATGAATCATTGAGGGGCATCATAAACACAAACGGGCGATGAATCGAATGGTCGATCGTAGCACGGGCATCTTGCCCGTGTTGGGTGCGGCTGAACGGGAATTGGTTCCGCTTGAACAAGTATTGGTTCCGCTCGAACAGGAATGGGTTCTGTGGTGGCGGGTTCAACGCCCCCGATACGGGCAGAGCCTGTCTTGAGTGAAGCGAAAGAATGCCCGTGCGACGAAAATGCATGACGAATTGCGGCGTCGAGGTATAATTCGTTGCCGGAGGAACCCCGTGAATCACCAGTACACACTTGAATCGCTTGAATCCCGTCGCCTGCTCAGCGCCGTGATCACGCCCCTGCTTACCGATGGTTTTGACGGCTCGAGCGTCAATTTCAGCAACTGGCATATCCCGGCCTACGATCCCAACGGCAGCACCTATCTCGGGCGGACGCAGCTTCGGGTCTCGCAGAACTCGGCCGCGCCGAAGGTGAGCGGCGGGGCGGTGCATCTGACGCTCGATTCGTACAACCCGACTTCGCTGGCCGGGAATCCTTCGTTCTACGGGACGGAGCTGATCAGCAACCAGACGTACAGCGTGGGCACGGGTCTGGATATCGTCGTGCGCGCCAAGTTCAACGGCCCGATCCCCGGCGGAATTGTCGGCGGGATATTCACATACGCGCTCAAGCCGGGCGGGGTGAATCACGATGAGATCGATACCGAGCTATTGAGCAACGCCCTGCGCAATGTGCAATCCAATGTCTACGCCAACGAGCCGCTGGGCGCGGGGACGCCGCTCTTTTCAACACTGGCGCGCGGCAATGATGAAACGCTTTATCACACATACGAAATGACCTGCACGCCGGGTGAGGTGGATTGGTATGTGGATGGGCGGCTGGTGCGGACGGATAAGTCGCGTGTGCCGGCCGGGCCGATGGCGGTTTATCTCAATATCTGGGCGCCGGATCAGGGGTGGGCCAATGCGTATAATTCCGCGATCGGCCCGACCGCCAAGGCGCGGCACAATCAGCAGTTCGGCATGGATATCGACAGTGTGGCGATTCGGTCGGTGCGTGTGCGGCGCGGGTCGGCCGCGAGCGCGGTGCAGTCAGCGGCGGCGATGAATACGGTCGTGCCGGCGATGGCGATCGTTCCGGGCGGTGCATTGCCGAGTGTGGATGCGTTTGGCGCGATCGATGGCGCTGAGGGTACCTGGGACGTTTTGATCTATGGATAATCGCGCCGGCAACCACTCAGTGCAAGGAAATTGACCCTGGACATTGACAACTACGACCCATGATCCACCCCGCGCGCCTCGCCCGCCTCGTCGATGCCGACCCTCTCCCCCACCAGAAATACGTCCTCTACTGGATGCAG
>JBBRTW010000365.1:0-7613 GCA_038244055.1 Tepidisphaerales bacterium
AAATCGCACAAATCCTGAGTGTCATGATCTTCGAGAAAACCCCGATAATTCAGGTGTTTTCAGAGATTCAGCAGAAAAACGCCGAGGACGATAATCGTAACCAGTTGATGCTGTTCGACTTCTGACCGGACAGTAGTGATTGCGGATTGCGGATTGAAAACCGCATTTCAATCCACAATCCGAAATCCGAAATCCGAAATTGTTGCCCACTTCATGCCACATGCGATTGCCCTGCCCCACTCCCCCTCTGTGCCAAATAGCCCCCACCACCTCACCGCCCACATCGCACCCCTTCCCCATATTCCCCCCCTCCCAGCCAGCCCACGCTCATTTCCCCGCAAAAAAAGGCGCATTTCCACGCCCCACACAGGTATACTCATGCGGTTTCTCCCGGGCACCCCATGAAGCATCCTGTCGTCGGAACCATCGCTCTGTTGGCCATCCTCGCCGGAGGAGCCTACATCGGCTGGCAATTCAAGGACCGCCGGGTCGAAGGCGTCCGCAACACTTCCGGCCCAGCCGCCCGCGCCGCACTTCAGGCCTCCCTGGGCCTCGAGCTTCCCCGCTCGGCCTACGACCCCAGTTGCTTCGAAGAAGACCTCGAAAAAACCAAGCTCGTCTTCGCCGGCTTCGACATCCCCGCCATCGAGCTCCCCGATCTCCTGTCCCAACTTCACGATTCCAACCTCACCCTTCCCGGCTTCCAGGAGCTGACCAGCGACAACACCCTCTTCGAATCCATGAAACTGCAGTCGAGCAAGGTCGATCCTCGACATGTCTGGTGGAAGCTGGAAGAACTCAAAAATCCCCGCTGCGCCTCCCGCACCGGCCGAAGAAACTCCAACCAACTCGTCTGGCGCGTCCAGGTCTGCGCCGGCGAAACCAGCGCCTCCAACTACCGCGTCTATCTCGCCTTCTCCGAAGAACCCGCCGAGGCGGCGGCAAAGTAATTCCAATCTTCCAGATGGTCTGACGGGATTCGTTGCAACAAGCGGCGCGCGTTGAATATGCGATGCCGCCAGTTCTCGAATGAAAGATCATCGCAAAGAAGCAAAGGGACAAAGAGGCAACGCAGAAAACGGAGAAATACGGAAGGCGCGCTTGCCGTCGCATTTCCCGGTCAACCCCCAACTCCCAATTCTCTGTCTTCAATTCTCTTCCTCTTCTTTGTCCCTCCGCACCTTTGCGCCTTGGCGTTCATCTTTCATTCGTTCACAGAGTGATGTTGCCTTTCGCTCGACGGCGCATTACCCGTCCCCCGCAACATCATCCACACCACCAGCGCGAACAACCCCGCCATCACCGCGATCGCCATCGTCCACCAGAACCCCCCCGCCCATTGCAACGCCCCCGCCGCCACATGCTGCCCCGTCCGCCCCGAAAGCATCGTGATCTTCCCCAGTTCCGCCATCAACTCCGCCGGCGTGGCCATCGCCACCGCACCATGATCGCGAAGCAGGGTCGCCAGCAGCGCGGCCGCGATGATGACGCCTTTCGCCTTGAGCTTGTCGCGCAGCATCTCCACACCCGATTTCATCTTCCGCGAAACCGTCGCCGGCGAGGTCTTCAATTCCCCCGCAAGCTGCGTCTGCGATTTCCCCTGCAAAAAATGCCCCACCAGCAGCAATCGCGCCTCCGGCGGCAATTCCGCCAGGGCCCGATCCACATGCGGTGAAATATCCGACCACGCCGTCGCCTCCGAGGCCGGCCGGGGCACATACCCCGCCTCGCGATGCGCCCGACTCGATTCGCTCCGCGCCGCATCGATCGCCAGCCTCGTCGCGGCCGTGTGCAGCCATCCCCCCAATGATTGCTGCACCGCCTCGGGCTTCTGCGACAACCGGAAAAACGTCTCCTGCGAAACATCATCCGCCCGCGCCCGATCCGACAGAATCCGCATGGCCGTCGTGAACACGGCCGCCGCATACCGCCGCACAATCTCCGCAAACGCCTCCTGATCGCCGGCCTGGCGATAGCGATCGAGCAATCCAAAATCCGATTCACCAGCTTGCATGTACATCACACTTGAGACGGAGCGATTCGCGATTCTTTCATCATTTTATTATGTATCGCGCCGTCGGTAAACCAGAACAAGCAGGGACAGAGCGCCGGGGCGCAGCGACAGAGCGCCGTCTCGGATGGCGTTATGCGTCATTTTATTTTGTGTCGCGCCGTCGGTAAACCAGAACAAGCCGGGACAGAGCGACAGAGCGCCGTCCCGGATGGCGTTATGCGTTGAACCGGTCATGACTTGGAACTGCCGCCACGGCGAAAGCATCCGCCACGCTGTCGATAAATCCGCCTAAATCAACGCG
This sequence comes from Tepidisphaerales bacterium, assembly GCA_038244055.1. GTDB lineage: Bacteria > Planctomycetota > Phycisphaerae > Tepidisphaerales > Tepidisphaeraceae > DASPKW01. The sequence continues at coordinate 2,316 of JBBRTW010000365.1, forward strand.
TTCTGGCCAGAATGCGTACCATTTCACTATGCATGGCGACCCGCTTATTTGGCGTCACGTCGTATTGAGCACCAAAGGGCGCTGGCTCCATGGCGACCCTCAGGGCTTTCGCAGCCGCGATCACCGCATTCATTCGTCGGGAACTTCCGAATACGCGCCCGTGCCCGGCGAGCACAAAGCGCTCCATGAGTATCATCAAGCCCGATCCGCTACTGCTGTGAGGATTGCTGCCGACCTGCGACGCACGATCGCGGACACTTTCGCCGCGGCACTGGTCAATTCCGGCTGGCGGGTGCGGGTTGTATCGCTGACCGATGCGCATCTACACGCGCTTGCCAAGCTCCCGGCGGACAAGGCCCTCACCAAGCAGATCGTCGGCGACGCCAAGCGGATTTCATCGCGCAGCGTCAAGCGGGAACTGCCGGGAAGCATATGGTCTGAAGGCGGTAGTTTCGAGCCGGTTTGGGACTACATGCACAATGAGAATGTATTTAGCTATATCCTAGATCATCGCAATGAAGGAGCGTATATCTGGCATGATGAGTATCCGTTACCGCAATTGGAAAAATCTTGCAGGGAGACGGCCGAGGCATATTTGGAACGGGTGGGCAGGACGTGAATCGGCGCTGAACCGATTGGATCTGCGCCGGCAGCCAACTCGACGCATTACGCCATCCGGGACGGCGCTCTGGTCGCTGTCGCTCCCGGCGCTCTGTCCCGGCTTGTTCGAGGGCTGCTGAAATCAAACCGCTTTTGGGTTAGAGTCCCCAACTCGTTTAAGTGACACATGCCCAAAAAGCTCACCGTCCTCCCCGACTCCTCCCCGCGCGACCCCTGGTTCGCCGAGGGCCTTTCCTTCTCCTGCACCTGCTCGGGCAACTGCTGCACCGGAGGGCCGGGCTTTATCTGGCTCACCGATGACGAGATCGACCGCCTGGCCGCCCATCTCAAGCTTCCCCGCGAAGAGACCATTCGCAAATACTGCAAAAAGGTCGGCCGAAAAATCTCCCTCCGCGACCCCCAGAACCGCCACGGCCAGTTCGATTGCGTCTTCCTCAAGGAAATCGAACCCGACCCGAAAGAAAAATCCGCCGGCAAGGTCGCCCACCGCCGACGCGTCTGCGGCATCTACCCCGTCCGCCCCCTGCAATGCCGCACCTGGCCCTTCTGGGATGGCAACCTCATCTCCAAAGCCGACTGGGACCACGCCGCCAAACGCTGCCCCGGCATGAACCGCGGCCGGGAATTCACCGCCAAGGAAATCGAGTCACTCCGCGATGCCGAGGACTGGCCGGACAAGCCGCCGACATCGGGGAAATCGTAGCACGGGCATCTTGCCCGTGTGAGCAGCGCTGAACAAACCGCAATGGAAATCCGCCAGAGAACTCGCGTAAAAAATCAAATTCTCCATCAGCGCAACCAACACGGGCAAGATGCCCGTGCCACGAAATCACTTCTTCACATACACCCTCACCCAATCAAACTCCGCCACCTCCGGCAGTTTCCCATCATCCACCGCATCCGTCTTATTTAATGGAGATGCAATCGAGGTCAGCCACACCTGCATCGGCCCATGCACGAATTTCGTCGCATCCACCGTCTGCACCAGCTCGCCATCGAAATAAAACTTGATCTGCTTCTCATCGAACTCGGCCGCGTAAATGTGAAAATCCTTGGCCAGGTTTGCCTCGGTTTTCACGCGCTGATGCCCGTAGCTCTTGTGCGCCGGCAGCCACTCGTGCAGGTTGGCGCTGTAGGCGTGAAGGTCGTTTGAATCCTGCTCGCAGACATCGATCTCCTGCCGCGCATCCTTCGCCTTGGCCGCCTCCGGGTCTCCCGCCTTCGGGCCGCCGTTTCGCATCATCCAGAACGAAGTATGCCACCCTTTCCCCGCCGGCACGCGCATCCGCGCCTGGTAAAACCCGTGAATGAAAGTCTCTTTGCTGATCGCACCCCCGGCCGTGTAATGCGACTTGCCGAAATCCTCCTTCTTCAAATGCAGCTTGAGCGCCCCGCCCGCCACGCTCACATTCTCCGCCCGCTGCGTGCTCCAATAGCGCTCGCCCGTGCGATAGATCCACTTGGCCTCATCCACCTTGTCCCCCTCGAACTCATCCGAAAACGCCAGCACATACCCGGCCGGCACCGCATCCGGCTTGGCCGCCCCTTTCACCGGCGCGGCGGTCTTCGCCTTCTCACCCGCCTTCCCCGCCTCGGGTTTGGGCGCGGCCGCCAACGTGCACAACACCAGCATCAGGGTCGGAAGCCGGCCACCCAAAAATCCAAAAACGCCGACAGGTGTTCCCCGGCTCCCCACCCTTTCACATCGTCCGCCGTGCGCCGCTCCAACACCATGTAATTTCTGTTTCATCATTCCACCCATCCATCATCACTCCTGCGAAACGCGCGCTTCTCAACTACCGCTTCTGCTCAAACAACCACTTGATCATCTCCGGCTCCGAATACGCCTTGTCCCACGAATTATGCCCCACGCCCGGATACTCCGTGTATTTGGGCGATCCGCCCGCCTTCTTCAGCGCATCGATCATGTTCCGCGAGCGCTCGGTGGGCACGGTCTTGTCCGCCCCGCCGTGGAAGCACCAGATGGGGATATCCTTCACGGCCGGCGCGGTCGATTCATCCGCGCCGCCGCAGACGGGCACGGCCGCCGCGAAGAGCCTGGGATACCGCGCGATCACATCCCACGTTCCGTATCCTCCCATCGACAGGCCGGTGATGTAGAGCCGCGAATCATCGACACTGAATTCCTTGCCGAGCTTGTCCATCGCCGACAGCGCCAATCGCAGCGGAATGCTCGGCGATTTCGGCAAGCTCCCGGCCCGCGCGCCCCAATCGACCTGGCTCCAGCGGAAGTCGAACTGGTCATCCACATCCAAGGCGATCGCGTGTGAATTCCCCTGCGAAGTCGAGCGGAATTCGAATTCGAGAACCGAGTCCGAGGCGACGGTAAAGTCGAACGCGGCCTTGGCGCGCATGTCGGCCGTCAGCGTGATGGTCGTGCCATCCTCCGAAACCGCGAGTTTGCCTTTGCCCTCTTTCTTGTCGAAGGCGAGCTTGCGAAGATCGAGGGGCGCGCCGGCCTGCCCTTTGGCATGCACTGATATATTTCGGAACTCGCCTTGCGCGGGCGCGGCATTCGGCGGCGCGATCGCGCCGGCGGCGGGTTTACCGGCCGGGGCGTTGATCACCATCAGCCGCGTCTTGGCCCCGCCCGGCAGTTTCGCGAGTTCGATCTTGTATGACTTCCACTCCCCGGCCGATTTCGCGTAATCGTTGTACGTCTGCTCGTATTCCTTCGAGGTTCCGTAGACCTGAAACGCCAGCCGGCCGCCGGGGCACTGCGGGGCAATCACGAAACAGGGATGCTCCTTCTGCACCGCTTCGGTGGTGAAATGCAGGGCATCGCGCACCTGCGCGGTGTTATTGCTCCCGCGCTCGCCCGCGCCGTGGAGGAAGAGAATGACCGGGTATTTCTTGCCCGCATCGTACCCGGCCGGCTTGAAGAGGCGGTAGTTCAGCACATTGCCATCGGCATCCTTCTCCTGCCGCGCCTCAAAATCCTTGGCGGTTGCATCGGCCGAGCAGGCAACGCTCGTAAGAAGGGTGAGAGACAGCGCCATTGCGCCGGCGACAATAAGAACACGGGCCGAATGATCGAGCATGCGATTCTCCTTGGGGATGCGTATGTTACCCGCTTTGGGCGGGAGATGTTTATAATGTCCGAATCTGGAGACCACTCGGGTGCCATTTGGGTATCGCATGAGTGCCATCTGGGTGCCACGGCCAAGCGCGTGACGACATTCGCGTACTGAAACGGAAATCGCTTGGCCGTGCCGTTCGGTAAGTGAGCGGCAGCGATCAGCACGGGTGCCACGGCCAAGCGCCTGACGACCCTCGCGTACTGAAACGGTAATCGCTTGGCCGTGCCGTTCGGTAAGTGGCGCGAATCGCGCGAAGCACGGCCATGCGATAACGTCTGTCGTATTCGAAATTCGCCCGGCGCATGACCGTGGCACTCAGGATCAATATCCGCCCATTCACGAGGAACCACCATGAAGCTCGCCATCATCCTGATCGCATGCCTCGCGTTCTCCGCAACGGTCCGCGCCGCCGACGCGCCCAAAACAGATGCGCCAAAAACCGACGCCCCAAAACCCGAGGCGCCCAAGGATCCAAAGCCCGACGCCCTCAAGCCTCCCGCCAAGCCCGGCCCCGAATCCTCCGGCCTCGAAGTCATCATCAAATCCGCCAAGGTCGATTTCATCGGCCTGCGCAAACCACTCCCCGGCGGCGGCTTCGATGATTTCACCTCCGATCAGAAGCTCCTCCTCATCACCCTCACCATCACCAACAAGGGACAGAAGGAGATCACCTATAAATCGTTCAACGGCACGGCCGATGGGAAAGACGATCGGGCCGCGCTCTACACCACGACCAAAAAGTTCCTCCCCCTGGCCAATTTCGGCGAGTTCGAAGTGGCCGAAGCCCTCAAGCAGGCGACCCTCAAGCCGGGCGACAGCGTGACCGACCTTCTGGCCTTCATGGCCCCGCCGGCGGATATCAAGGTGGATGTGCTGATGCTCCCGGCCAAGAATCACGGCGACCCCGGGTATTGGAAATTGCCGTTGAAGATCGAAGAGGAACCGAAGTAGGGGCCAGGAATATTTCGATCAATCCACCCAATCATCCCTGTGATGAATCACATCCGGCCGCTGCTGCGTCTCGGGCGCGAGCGATGCGTGATCCGGATGCATCTGCACCGCCTGAAGCAGCGCGTTGACGTGCTCGGTAAGCCGTTGCCGCCCTTCCTGAGTCAATTCAAACGTGGTGACCGGTTTGCCTTCCCGAAATGCTTTTTCGATATCGATCAGCCCCGCCGTTTTCAGCCGCCGGGCGTGGGCCGAAAGGTTCCCATCGGTCAGGCGCGTCACCTTGCGGAGACGGACGAACTCCTGCCGATTCTCAACCGCCAGGGCGGTGAGGATGCGCAATCGGCCGGCGTTGGCGACCAGCGTGTCAAAGGACATGCAGGTGTTATCGGACGGAAGGCGGGGAAAACTAAAAACGAAACCGTTAAGGAATGGCGCGAGTAGACGAATGGCGCGAGGTTGGCGCTTAGCGTTCGGAGCGGCGAACTAGCGCCGGGATGGCGGGGAAAACTAAACACCACCCCGTTAGGCACGGCGGCGATTTGACTATTGGCGCGTGTTCGCCGCGCCGCTGGCTACGCGCCTAACGCGCGCCGGTCCGTTATTGTCGCCGTCTATATTCAAAATG
>JBBRTW010000366.1:0-7609 GCA_038244055.1 Tepidisphaerales bacterium
TTCGAGCCAAGGGGGGTGCCCCGCATCTGGGCAAGCGAATGTCAATCCTAACGAATCGGTTTCGTTTTGCGGTTTGCGGATGGCGGATTGCGGATTTAAACCCGAATTTCAAGCCGCAATCCGCAATCCGCAATTGTTGCCCATCTCATGCCCTATGCGATGGCCCTGTCGCGCGCACGGCAACGATCCTCCCCGCATTGACCCAACCCCCCGCCCCCGCTATCTTTGCCCGACTCTTTAGAAACAAGGATTCGCACGATGCCAGCACCGCTCACCATGATCTACGAAAAGGACGCCCCCCTCGATGCCCTCAAGGGCAAGACCGTCGCCATCCTTGGCTACGGCTCGCAGGGCCACGCCCACGCCCAGAACCTCCGCGACAGCGGGGTCAAGGTGATTGTCGCCAACCGCAAGGACTCTTCCAACGGCAAGCTCGCCCTGGAGCACGGCTTCGATCCGATGTCGGTGGAGGATGCCGTCAAAGCGGCCGACCTGATCATCGTCACCCTCCCCGATGAGGTGCAGCCCGAGGTTTACAACAAGTCCATCGCCCCCCACCTCAAGGCCGGCAAGACCCTGGGCGTCACTCACGGCTTCAACGTCCATTTCAAGACCATCGTCCTGCCCAAAGAGATCGATGTGATCCTCGTCGCCCCCAAGGGCCCGGGGCATCTGGTGCGCTCGGAGTTCGAGAAGGGCGGCGGCGTCCCCTGCCTGCTGGCGATCCACCAGGATGCCACCGGCCACGCCCGCGCCATGGGCCTGGCCTGGGCGCGCGGCATCGGCGGAGCACGCTCGGGCGTCATCGAGACGACTTTCAAGGATGAATGCGAGACCGATCTCTTCGGCGAGCAGGCGGTCCTCTGCGGCGGATTGTCGGCGCTGATCAAGGCGGGCTTCGAGACGCTCACCGAGGCCGGCTATCCCCCCGAAATGGCCTACTTCGAATGCGTTCACGAGGTCAAGCTCATCGTCGACCTGATCTACCAGGGCGGCCTCGACTACATGCGGTATTCGATCAGCAACACGGCCGAGTGGGGCGATCTGAAGACCGGCCCGCGCATCGTCACCGATGCCACCAAGAAAGAAATGAAGCAGATCCTGAAGGAGATTCAGGATGGCACGTTCGCCAAGGGCTGGCGGGCCGAGTACGAGGGCGGCATGAAGAACTTCAAGCGCCTCTACGAAGCCGACAACAACCACCCCGTCGAAGTCACCGGCCGGCGTCTGCGCAAGATGATGCCCTGGCTCAAAGCGAAAGAGCCGCCCAAGCAGGCGTAAGCCGTAGTTTGATAATCCAACGTGAGCTCGACATTCCGATGTCGAGTGAGTCGCTGGTTATTCCTATGTCGAGTCAAGGGGGGAGTTTTGCTGCGCCCCTTGAAGATCCCGTGAAAACACACTCGACATCGGACTGTCGAGCTACGCAGGAATGTCGAGCAACTCAATGTCGAGCTACGCGGATTACTTCTTCCGGTAAACCTTCACCTCAACCGCGTTCTGGATCTCGTAGTAGGCCACCACATCGGATAGCCGCGAGAGGGTCCAGGGCGAGAGCAGGCTGGCACCGTTCTTGGTGAAGACGATGTCATCGGCGATGTACACGCAGGAATGAATGCCTTCGGTCGGCGACTTGTTCAGGAAAATCAGGTCGCCGAAGCGATAGGTGTTATCGGTGACCACATCGTAATCTTCGCTCAGCACCTTGAGGACGTAAGCCCCCTCCGTGAAGCGGTCATCGGGGGGATCGTTGTTGAAATTCATCGTCGACCAGTGGCAGTCGTAGCGCGATGAAATGTCCTTCCCCTCGGCCGCCGCATCGGGATAGGTGTAAATCAACCGCCGCGGAAATTTAGGCAGCAGAAGCGAGACGTTCAGGGCCGTGCCGCCGCTGACTTTGCTGAGCGATTCGAGAAGCGGCGTGACTTCCTTGCGGCGGGCCGCGCCGCGACCCCAGTAATCGATCAGCTTGGACACATCCGTGTCCGGATGAATGTTGAGCCGGAGCAGCAGCGAGGGCTTGCGGGTCAGGGTCTGAAGCATTTGGATCTTGTCTTCCTCTTTCGGAAGAGTTCTCAAGACCGGCCCAATATCCGCAAAGAGGGCGGTGTGCCCCTGGTAATACATCAGCTTCTTTACCATCTCCAACGCCGGTGCCGGCAGGTGGCTGTCGCCCAGCCACTCGTCCACCAGGTGGGCATCATAGCGAAACGGGTCACTATGAATGTAGTTGCGCGCATCCGTGGCCAGCACCTTATAAATGACCGAGCGCGACTCGGGGGTGAGGGCCATCAGGGATTCCTCGGATGGCCGGACGAGCATTCCCGTGCCGGTCATATCCACATTAGACGATTTGATCAGTTGCTCGACCCATCCCTCGGCAACACCGGCGGACCGGAGAAGCTGGGTCAACTTTTCCGCTGTCATGTCGTGGAAGCACCAGACGCCCGCATCGAACTCCAGAAAGCGCGAAACCAGATCTTCCGGCGCTTCGGAAACGAATCGAACGGCCTCGAGCTCGCCCCACGGCCCGGCCTTGCACTTGACGAGCGATTGGGTGGGCTGGGTCGTCGGCTTGGTGGCCGGTGACGCGGAAAACAGGTGGGAAGGCGAGTCGAGATTGCCCGCGAAGGCAGGCGAAACAACGAGAAATCCCGCTGAAATCAGCGCGGCCACCGCGCCGAAAAGAGTGCGTCGAACTCCCGCGGCGCACCGTGCGCGCTCCTTGAATTGCGGAACAGAATCGTGGGTGTAAATCATGGAGTCGTAAGCATATCTGCCGGTGTATGAGATGCTGGTGAGAGCCACCTCACACACGGGGCGTAAAAACACAACTCGCAATCGCGCTGTGATGACATCACGCGCACTACGTTTCAAGACTATAACATCGGTGGCTTAGGCGTGTTGCCGAAGTAATAATCTCCATCAGGAGTTCACCTATGTAGTTATCCCCATTCCGCCCCACCACCGCTGCCATGGTATGATGAAACGCAGGAGAGATGAAATGGACCAGATCAATCGTCGTCAATTTGTTTTGGGAGTTGTCTCGGCCGCGGGCGTGGCCGGATTATGTTCCTGTGCCAGCATTGGACCCGTCAATCCGCCCGGAAAAGTGGATATTGGCCCGCTTTCGGACTACGCGCTGGATGGCATCCGCGAAAAGTTCGCGACCTCGCACGGCATCATGCTGGTCACCTTCGGCGGACGCCTCGTGGCCACCTCCTCCATTTGCACCCATAAAGGGTGCGTAATCGAAAAAGAGAAGGACAGCTTCAAGTGCCCCTGCCACGGAAGCCGGTATGACCGCGCTGGAATCGTCCAGGAAGGCCCGGCCCGCGATCCGCTGGTGCGCTATGTGATGTGGCTCGATTCCAGCGGGCATGTCACGGTGGATACCTCCAAGCCATTGATCCAGCCGTTATGGGGACGAGCGGATGCGTATCTGGTGGCGCGAACGTAAACTCACCGCGCCAAATCCGTATCCGCGACAAACTTAAACAGCCCGCCCGATTCCTCGGCGATGGACTTGAGAAGCTTCTCGTAATCATCGCCGCGATCCATGAAGGCAATCGTGTTGATCTTGATCTTCACGGCCCGGCGGGCCTGCAGCTTGCGGACTTCTTCGAGCACCTGCTGGTTATTGGGAAAATCGCCATCGGTGAGCATGTAGATCAACTGCGGATTGGCCGCGAAGGCGGCGCGCAGGCCGGGGATGGGGTCGGAGGTGGATCGGGGGGTGACGCCTTCGAGGAATTCGAAGGCTTTGCGTTTGGTCTCGGGCACGGCGGGCAGAAGCTGGCGATCGAGTGCGACAAAGGAATCGTTGGAGAAGAAAATCACGTCAAACGATTGGACGGGACGGAGTACGTCGATGGATTTGCGAATCTCCACTCGCAGCACGTCGAACTTGTTCATCATGGACCCGGACGAATCGCAAAGGAAGAGAACCTTTCGCGCCGCAGCGCCGCCGAAATTCATGAAGGGCGCGCCGAATCCGCGTGTCGGCGAATGTCCCAAGGTGGCCAGGCCGGCTTCGCCATTTTCCGTTCCCGGTCCGACTCCCACACCGTTCCCACCGCCTTTCCCATTCTTGAACGCCGCACTGGCGCCGATGGCGATGGCTGGATCATCATCGCCCGCGTCCGCACCGCCCGCGAGTGTCAATGTAGTCGCGGTGGAGGGCTTGTCCGCCAGCCCTTCAACGGTGCGCGGGACATCAGGCAGAGCCGTTGTATAGGTCGTGGGCGCATCGCCATCGGGGAAGCCGAGTTTGGTTTCCATTTCAGTCTGCATCACCGAGGTCGGCATGACCGGCGGCTCAACCGATTTGACGCGCGTCATGATCTGAATCGTCTTGTACGTCAGCAACCCAAACGCCAGAATCGACAGATGAATTACCAGCGAAGAGATAAACGGCAGCACATCCTGCACGAACGGCCGGCGGAGAAAAGAGTCGGGCGCGGCGGATTCGCTTGAGTCGGCCGAGGCGGCGAGATCAGCGCGCGGAGTGGGCGTGGATGCAGTCATGGAAGTTTCCTCAGGGTTGGATTGTTCCGGGCGGCATGGGCAAGCCTATGCGCTTGCCCGCGGCCGGCGCGGAGAACCGATCACCGTTCAATCGCGTTGCAATTGGCGATCGTTCAATTGCTTCAATGAGATTACGGCGGGACCACGAGATTGGATTCAGAATGTGATGTTGAAAAGGGTTCCCGTAGCACGGGGCATCCTGCTCGTGTTAGACGTGTGAAGAACGAATCATCTCGCCCGCGGGGATTGCACACCGCACACACGGGCAGGATGCCCGTGCCACGATCAAGCCTCAAAAGTATTCCGTGCAAAACGGCGCGGGCCCGGCCGCAAATGCACTCGCCAGTGAAATCGCCGCCAGCCGATTCACCTTGAGCAGCCCCAGACCCGCCGCCGTCGCCGCCGGCAAATCTCCTGTCACGATGGATGCCCAGGTCCGATCGCTGCATTCAAGATCGGCCGGCGTAGTGGAAACCGCAGCCATCGCTCGCCCGCCGTCGATGTCGATTTGAATGCGCGATTCATGGCCCTCGGTCTCCGCAATCCCTACCGTCAGCGCGCCCTTCGTCTCCGCCGGCAGCCGCATCGCCTGCAGAAATCGCACATGATCCAGAATCCGCACCTGCATTCGCGTATGCTGCTTCAACTCGGCCGTCTCGTGATTCACCAGCCGATGCGGAACCTGCGACTCCCTCAGCCAAAGATTGACCGGCAGATCGATCGGCAGCGCCATGTTCACGCCCCAATATTGATCGCGCAGCGTGCCGAAGAGACACAACAATCGCTTCAGCGAATGAACCGAATCGTACGCGAAATCGGTCACCTTGATGATGTCTTTGCCCCCCTGCTTCTCCTGCTCGAAATGAACCCACGAGTTGATCGGTGAATTCGGCCCACCGGGTTGATCGGCGATGGTCAGGCCGCTGCCTTCCTGCGAGGTGTGATGCTCCCAGGACCCGGCCGTGCGCTCGATATCGCATTGCCCCGCCTCCACCATGCGCTGGCGGCAGGCGCGGCGCTGCTCATCGGCCGCGCTGATAATGAAGGTAAACCCATCGCAATCGCCGGCCGGGAGAATCGAAAGCGGAATTGTCCACAGCGCCCGCCGCTCCACCAGGCCATATCCAAAGTGATCGTAGAAGGAAGCACGGAACGGCATCAGCGCGGAAACGATCTGCCCCTTCTCGCGCGCCCGCCGGAGCATCTCGCGCATGACCACAGTCGCGATACCCGGCTCAGACTTCCCCGGCGCTGATGACGTCGCCGTCGATGAAGATGTCGAAATCGATGAGCGCGCCGAGCGCCGATGGGTCTTGACCGTCCCCACCCACGCCACGCCCTGGCATGAGACCGGCCCGCCCCGCGCCCACATCGTCATGTCATAAGAGGTGGCCGTCCCCACCGGCTGGCCATCGCGCTCGGCCAGCAGAATGTCATCGCCAAGCACCCGCCCATCCTCGGCCAGCCGCTGCTGATAGGGGATAATCTCATCTGACTTGGGGGCATAACAAAACGCGCGGGCTCGGCCGACGATTTCGGCATGGTCGCGGCCAACCCAACGAAAGCTTAAAGGCATAGGCGTGGTCTCCGGGGGGAAAGTAACCGGGATTCCCAAAACGAAAAGGAGGCAATTTGAAAGAGATGAAATGAGTGCAGGGTTCCTGTCACAATGGCATTCAAGCGAGGATGACGCGCGAGTGACTGCCAGCCTGACAGTAATTCGATGGCGCGATCGCCTGAAGACGATCGTTTACAACCCCCTTATTTACCATTACTTATGAAATCCGAGTCGGGGCCAAAGCTCCGGCACACCGTTTGTCATTAGGCAATTGCGCTGAAGGTTCGCCCCTGATGGGGTAATTCGACCTTCGGCGGCATGCGCGGCGACCTAGAAACTGCCGCTGTCTGGGCCGGCAACTCGCGGCCGGGATGGAAACTTCGAAACCCACACTCAGCGTGTAGACACGTCTGAATTGAAAGGAGACCTGCCAATGGCGGCAAAGATGCTGGCCTTCGATATCGAGGCACGAAAGGCCCTGCTTGCGGGCGTTAGCAAGCTTGCAAGGGCGGTAAAAACCACTCTCGGACCCCGCGGCCGCAACGCGGTCATCGACAAGGGTTGGGGCGCTCCCACGGTCACTAAGGACGGCGTGACGGTGGCCGAGGAAATCGAACTCACCGACAAATATGAAAATATCGGCGCCAAGCTCGTGAAGGAGGCCGCCACCAAGACCTCAGACACCGCCGGCGACGGCACCACCACCGCCACGGTTCTGGCCGAGGCGATTTTCCGCGAAGGCTACCGCAATCTGACCGCAGGGGCCGATGCGATGGCCCTGGCGCGCGGCATCCGCAAGGCGGTGGATGCGGTGGTTGAAGCCCTCAAGAAGCAGTCCAAGCCGATCAAAGGCAAGGATGACATCGAGAGCGTGGCTTCGATCTCGGCCAACAACGACCGCGAAATCGGCAAGATCATGGCCGATGCGTTCGAGAAGGTGGGCAAAGACGGCGTGATCACGGTGGAAGAGGGCAAGAGCCTGGACACCTATGTGGATGTCGTTGAAGGGATGCAGTTCGATCGCGGCTTCCTCTCGCCGAATTTCATCACCAATCCTGATGAGATGGTGGTCGAGCTCGAGAAGGCGTTTGTCCTGGTCTTCGAAGAGAAGATCTCGGCCGCCCCCAAGCTCATCCCATTGCTCGAGAAGATTCAAAAGTCCAAGAAGCCGCTACTGATCATCGCCGAAGACGTCGAGGGCGAGGCCCTGGCGACGTTGGTGGTGAACAAGCTGCGCGGCATTTTGAATGTCGCGGCCGTCAAGGCTCCGGGATACGGCGATCGCCGCAAGTCGATGCTCGAAGACATCGCCATCCTCACCGGCGGCAGCCCGATCATGAAGGATCTGGGCATCGAGCTCGACAAGGTCGAGATCAGCCAGCTCGGGCAGGCCAAGCTCATCCGCATCGATGGCGACAACTGCACGATCATCGAAGGCGCGGGCGAGACCAAGGCCATCCAGGGCCGCATCGAGCAAATCCGCAAGGAAATCGAGATCACCACAAGCGACTACGACCGCGAGAA